>JAIDKG010000120.1 GCA_029051525.1 Muribaculaceae bacterium | reverse complement strand
GTGTCATGGCGGGGCGACTGAGGGCTGAAAGTGCAGTCGCTCCGCGACTGGTGCCGGTGGGGATAGCACTCTCCGGGGACTGCTCGGGCGACAGCACGAGCAGTCCCCGGTTAAGAGGCCGTGCAGTCGCTCCGCGACTTAGGCTGCGCATGGGGAGTCGGTATGCTGGTGGGTCGGAGACCCACCAGGACTGGTGTGAATGTTATTCTGTAATAATAAACGTACCGCCCGTGACATCCTGCTGATGTCCGGGCGGTCGTATTATTGTCGGTAATTTCAGAGCCTCAACAGAGGCGAGTGCAGCTCCCGGTGGGGTAGGAAGCATACATTATAATAGATTCAAGATATTTGCGGCAATTACTTCATAATTACTTTCTGCGAAATTCCGGCGTAACGCACCACATAAACTCCGGAGGGAAGATTGCTGCGCCCTACGCGACGGCCTGTGAGATCGTAGACAATAGCACCTTCGGGTGCAACGATTTCACCACCCAGAGCTGATACGCTGAATTTTTCGGACTCCAGCTCTTCCACACTGTCGGTCGATTGGTCGGCCACGTAGTCAGCCAGTCGCCCTGTCCATTTTGCGGTGATTTTCTTATCTTCCGGTGTAGTGAGATTGAACTCGACGGTATATTCCTCCGGCTTATCACCTTTAGATACCGTAATGTCTCCACCAGTTGCGAGTCCTGTAAGTATGCGGCCATCCTCCTGATATACAGAAAGCGCAGTGCCGAACGCACCCCATACCTCACCGAATATATTATACCATATCCCCTGCATGAACCGGTTTTGTATCATTCCCACAACGAAAATGTCGGACGGCGTGTATACTCCACACAGACGATCAAGATTCATCTTCCCATCGGCCTCTACGTAGCACTCCATGTTGAGCAGATCGCCGGCACCGATGATAAATCCATCGGGATCAAGCGGCACATTATAAAATGAAATGCTGTAGATACCGATACCATCCATCTCCTCATAACGTCCGGAGACACCGGCTACTGTCACTTCTCGGTCGGTGGGAATCGGGTCGTAGGCATTGTAGTTTACATAGGGCACCTCTCCGGTATAGCTTGCTGTGCATTTCACCACCGGCACATCCTCCGGCTGCTCTTCCTCATCGTCGGTGTCGTATTCAGTCGATACTGCATCAATATCGGCAGTGATGGTGTATATCCCATTGTCATCCTTTGAAATGGTGATAGTTCCCCCGATTGCTCTCCATGAATAGCAGACGAGTCCGGCCGAGGGGTCTTCCGGATAATCGAATACATCGAGAAAGTCGGTGGCATCCTGTGCAAAGTATCCGATATCGAATGTTTCACCCGGCATGGAGGTGAATGTGCCTACAGGGAGTGTCGGAGCCGAGGGGTTGGCTTCAGGTTCGGCAAGAATATAGAGGCGTGCCATCTGTCCGGCATGAGTGGGATTGGTCTTGTCGAGTCCGGCATTCGACAGCATAATCTGATAGCCTCCTGCACCGCTCATGAATTCACCGGTGTAGTAGAAGCTGGCCTCTGTTGCCACACAGTCGGTCTGCGGGTTGCCGGCAGAGCGTGTGGAGATGTTGGCTTCGAGAGCAGGCTGGAAGCTTGCACCGTTGTGTATACGGATGCGTGACGCATCTACGGGTGTGACAGCTGACGCTCCGAGTGTGCCGCATAGGGTCAGGAGAGCCGTCATAAGGCAGTAACATTTGCTCATAATTTTAATACTTCGCAGGAGTCTTGGTTTCACATTATTCCGGATGCACAGACTGCTGATGGACGGCGACTCCTCTTTTTTACGTCCGGCCTCACGTCTGTGTCCGGTCGCAAAATTATGTATGCTGCCTGATTTCACAAATTTTTGATGGGGTACAATTGGGGTACAAAGCACTTTTAAGGGCATTTTTCAATATTTTTGATTATTTTTGTGCTATGAAATCATTGCTTGCAATATTAATCTTGTTTTCCCTTACATGTTGCAGTTCGCCGTGTCCCATCGACGACAAATTCCGATGGGACGCGGTCGACCCCGTCGCCGACTCACTGACTGTAAGGCTCGAGCTGGATTTCATCAATTCTGCACCCGACTCCATCTTTCTCCCCCGTATCGACACCCTCGCTTCTATCGCGATGAAACCCGGGGCACCACGCCAGCTGCAGGCCCGCTATGAGTTCTGGAAGGGAATAGCCTGTGCCCGCAGAGGACTCAACCGTGAGGTGGGTCAGCATATCTCATGTGCCATCTCGCTATGCGATTCGGCGCAATACTCTTACGACATGCAGCGATTCCGTCTGCTTGAAAGCGAGATTTCCAACGCCACCGGATATCAGTATTACATGTCGCTCAAATGTGCCCACGATTATTTTTCAGCCAATAGCGATGACTTCATGACAGGATGGGTAGCCCTCAGTCTGGGCAACCTCTTCATTTCAATCTCCGATTCTGGCCGGGCCTCTCGATATTTCTTTGAAGCCGACTCATTACTGAAAAATGCAGGAGCCGACACGTGGAGACTGAAAGGGAACCTTAACAACGCAAATCTTCTTTGCGAAACGGGCGACACGGCGGCATCTCTTGAAATCATCGACCGGATGCTAAAGAATCAAGCCATTCAAGCTGACACCGTTTTTTATGCAGCCGTATTGACCAACAGATATCTGATTACAGGTGATACGGCATATCTGCATCAGGTTCACGCGATGGCACATCATCCGCTTTATCATAGTGTCAGATCCACAATCTACTTATCTCTGGCCAAAATTGGAGCAGAGGGCGGAGATACGATAAATGCCCGGCGGCATCTGGCTGATGCGTTAACCCTCACCGGGGTGTATTCATTCTCTCAGCAGGAGAAACTTGACATATACAAGGGAGCCTTCGACGTGTATCGTAGTCTGGGTGTCACCGACTCTGTCAATGCATGGGCAATCCGCATATGCGCCTTGCAGGACTCCATACTCTCCCAGCATAATGCCTACGACATATTGAATCTGGAGACTCTTACCGAGATTTCAAGAAGTGAGGAAAAAGCCGAGTCGCACCGCAAAATCGAACGTATGTGGATTTTGCTCGGGATTGCGGTAATCCTGCTTGCGGCAGCGGCAGCGCTGTTTGCCGTGTATCACCGGATGCAGTCGCATCGAGTGGCGAAACTCCGAGCGAGTCTGGAACTTGAACATGAACGCCGCCGGCTTGTGTCGTCGGCTATGGCAATTACAGAAAAGGATAATCTGATTGAATCTGTAATCGAGGATCTCTCCGACCTACAGCAGTCGGAGGAAATCCCCTCCCGTCTCGACCGGCTGCAGCAGAGTCTCAGGATTCACCTCAGTGGAAGACAGGACTGGGAAGTATTCAAGGTTATGTTTGATAACGTGCATCCCCGCTTTTCTTCAATCCTTAAGGATAGCTACCCGGAAGTGACCGAGGGGGATATACGTCTGG
This sequence comes from Muribaculaceae bacterium, assembly GCA_029051525.1. Taxonomy (GTDB): domain Bacteria; phylum Bacteroidota; class Bacteroidia; order Bacteroidales; family Muribaculaceae; genus Lepagella. The sequence continues at coordinate 9,364 of JAIDKG010000120.1, read as the reverse complement.
CCATATACATTCGGGCAGGTCTTACCACCAAACAGATTTCAAGGATGCTGCTTCTGCAGCCTGACTCGGTGAAGAAGAATCGTCAGCGTCTGCGGCGTCACCTGCATCTTGACTCAGCCGTGTCGCTTGAGGATTTCCTCCGCAGCATATCCGACACCTGCTGAGCAAGAGTGCTTTGAGAGGTGGCTTGTTTTTTTGGAGAAATATTGGAAATAAGTGGAGGAGGGTTTTGTGGATTTGAGAAGAATTGCTAACTTTGCAGTTGCAACGGAAAAGGGAATGCCGTGGGAATCGGCAACAGTACCCGCTGCTGTGAAGATCGGCCGCCTTGTGTGGCAGCTTCGTATGGCCATTGTCTGCCTTCGGGCGGGTGAGAAGGGGCGAAGTGATGATCTGAGTCAGAAGACCTGCCGTCGCCTCATATATGTCAATGTAATGCCTTCGGGAGTTAGAGCAGATTGATGTTTCTCCCTCTCTGAGAGGGGAGGATTCGCGCTGATGCGGTCTGTTTCTGCGAGTGGCTTCGGTCAGTTCGGCAGTTGTGGCCGGTTTCACTTGCGCGGCCGATGAGTGTGGCGCTTCGCCGCCGGCCTCACCACCCACAGGCATTGACAATTCTTTTTTGCATAATATGAGGTGATGTTCCCGTTGTGATAGCGGGAGCATTTTTTTATGCATTTCGCTGTAATCTTGGATTAAGTGGCTAATAGCGACAGCCACAAATTCAATATCAGACAACTAACAGAATAAACTGATATAAATGAAAAAACTTTACTCCTTTCTTGCTCTCGCCGCCATGACAGCGGCAAGCGTCGGTGCCGCTGAACTGCAGGTGGCCACATTTGAAGACCTCGGTCTTGCTCCCGAAAGCTGGTGGGTAGGCGATGTGGAGGATGAGGACTATGACTTCGGCTCGTTTACAAGCGGCAGCTTCGAGTTCTCCAACTTCTATATGTCTGATTGGGATACATGGTGCTTCTTCGGCTATGCCAATGAGACTGGCAATGTTTTCCCCGGCGGTTATGCAATTCCCGACCAGATGCTCAACTGTGTGGGAGGAGGATATAAGTCTGACACCTATGGTGTGGGCTTCGTGGCTTCCTACAATGGTCCGTCGGTGATAAGCATTCCCGATTTCGAGGAGACCGGTGTGAATGTCAATGGTGTGTGGGTCACCAATACCGCATGGGTGGTGAAATCAATCCTGGAGGGTGACGGCATGAGCCCAGCATTCTCAAAGGGTGATTACATTCAGCTCATATTCAAGGGATATGATAAAGATGGAAATGTAAAAACCGCTGACTTTTTATTGGCCGACTATACTTCGGAGAATGAGGCCGACCATTATTATGTAGACAGCTGGCGCTATTTCGACCTTTCCGGACTCGGTGAAGTCGTAAAGCTCGAGACTGATTTCTACACAACCAAATCAAATAATTCCGGCTTCACGACTCCCTGCTATTTCGCATTCGATGATCTCGGTGCGAAGAATGAGATCGACACCGGTGTGGAGAATGTCGAGGCACTTCCCGAGGCCCGTGTGAGCGTGGTCGATGGTGTGGCTGTGGTGGCTGTGGCTGCCGAGGCATTCAAGGTAGAGGCTGTAGGTATGAACGGTATCTCGGCTGTGGCTGAGTCGGCTCATGGTGTGGCCCGTGTGGCGCTTCCCTCACAGGGTGTGAATGTGCTGCGCATCGTCACTGCCGAGGGAGTGCGCACTGTCAAGGTGATGCACTGATGATTTTTAACGCACCTCAGGTTATGAACTAAGATAAAAAAGAATGATGTGAAAAGCGGGCACTCGATCGTGATGATTGGGTGCCCGCGTGATTTAAGGTGTTTCGTATGTCGATGCCCGTATCATTTGAATCGATACGCATGGTCGCGGACAGCCGCGACCATATCATTTGGCTACGGTCAGAGGAGTTTCCACTCCACACCGTTCTTCGTATCCTTCACATCGAATCCGAGCGAGGCGAGGCGGTCGCGGATCAGGTCGGATGTGGCCCAGTCTTTGGCTGCTTTGGCATTCTTGCGGATTTCCATGATGAGATCTACGGCGCCTTCATAAGCGGCGGTGCCTTTGTCGGCGCCTTTGGCCTCGACGCGGATGCCCATGATCTCCACGAGGAATGTGTCGAAGAGCTTGCGGAGCGCATCTATGTCGGCCTGCGAGAGTGTCACGGCGCCATCGGTGGCCTGATTGATGATCTTGCCGGCCTCGAAGAGAGTGGCGATTACCATCGGTGTGTTGAGGTCATCATCCATCGCTGCATAGGCCTGTGCGGTGAAGTCGGGCAGAGTGACCGACGACTGGGGAGCGGCCGAGAGATTGCCGAGGCGACGGTATATGTCGGTCATCTTCTCGAGGGCTTTCTCGGAGGCCTGAAGGGCTTCGTTGGAGAAATCGACTGTAGAGCGATACTGAGCCTGCAGGATGAAGAATCGGATCACCATCGGGGAGTAGGGTTGCTGGAGCAGAGGGTGTGAGCCATTGAAAAACTCCTCGAGAGTGATGAAGTTATTGTATGACTTACCCATCTTCTTGCCATTGATGGTGATCATATTGTTGTGCATCCAGTATCTCACGGCCTCATGTCCCTGAGCGGCCACGCTCTGAGCTATTTCGCATTCATGGTGGGGGAACATGAGGTCCATTCCGCCGCCGTGGATATCGAAAGTGTCGCCCAGATATTTGGTGCCCATAGTGGAGCACTCCAGATGCCATCCCGGGAACCCTTCGCTCCAGGGTGACGGCCAGTGCATGATATGCTCCGGGGCCGCCTTCTTCCAGAGGGCGAAATCGAGGGGATTTCGCTTTTCACTCTGGCCGTCGAGGGCGCGGGTGGAGCTGATGAGGTCTTCGATATTGCGGCCGGAGAGTTTGCCGTAGGGATGGTCGTGATTGTATTTCTCCACATCGAAATAAACCGAACCCTGACTCTCATATGCATATCCGGCATCGAGGATGCGGCGGATATACTCTATCTGCTCGATGATATGGCCCGAGGCATGGGGCTCGATCGAAGGGGGGAGCACATTGAGCGCCTCCATGTCGTGGTGGTAGCGGTTGAGGTAATGCTGCACCACTTCCATCGGTTCGAGTTGCTCAAGTCGGGCCTTTTTAGCGATTTTATCCTCCCCCTCGTCGGCGTCGTGCTCGAGGTGGCCTACATCGGTGATGTTGCGCACATAGCGCACCTTATAGCCCAGATGGGTGAGGTAACGGAAAAGGATGTCGAAAGTGATAGCGGGGCGGGCGTGGCCGAGATGGGCGTCGCCATAGACCGTAGGACCGCAGACATACATTCCGACCCGGCCTTCGTGGAGGGGTCGGAAGGGCTGCTTGGTGCGTGAGAGCGTGTTGTAGACGCAGAGATTGTGTTGCATCGTGCGGGGGTGGAATGGGAGCCTTTCGATAATAGAGAAATATCGGAGAGGCTCAAAGTGTTTTTGTAATGGTAAAGCAAACCCGCCCCGGGGATTCGCCCCGAGATGTAGAGGGGGAATCCCCGACGGGCGGGAAAGATGGTCAGAGGAAATCAGTTATTGGCGGCAGCGTTGTTTTTGGCGTTGCGGGGTTTGATTTCGCCAAACTGAGCCTCGTATTTCTGCACATTGTCGGTGAGGGCGAACATGAGCTGCTTTGCGTTCTCGGGGCTCATGATCACGCGGCTCACTACGGGAGCCTGGGGCATGCCGGGAGCGGCGAAGATGAAGTCGATCAGGAACTCGTTGGGGCCGTGGCCGATCATTGCGAGGTTGCTGTATTTGCCGTCGGCCAGCTCGGGACGGAGCTGAATCTGCAGCTGGTTCTTGTTGTTTTCGTTAGCGTTTGCCATTTTTGCTTAAGAATTTAATATAATTTGAAGCCGGATGCCTCACGCATGGGGCACCGGTGTGATTGTAATGCGAAGATAGCACTTTTATTTGGATTCTGCAAGAATGTGAAGCGAATTGTTGCCAATTGTTGCCGATATCGTGATTGTGGATGTCGGTGCGATGGTCAGGTGGGGATGTCGACGTGGGGCTTCTTGAGGAGCAGGATATTGATGAGCGGGCCGGAGTGGCCTGTTTCTGTCTTGGCGGTGAGGGTCTCGAAGATGATCTGGCCGGGTCCGAAATCGTAGATTGCCACTTCGGCATCGGGCATATTTAGCGGTGAACCCTCCTTGACCATCACAGAGTCGGGGATGTCGAGACTCTGGAGCAGATATTGGGTGAGTTCTTCGGGGATGAGGTCGCCGAGATAGAGGTTTTTGATGCGGGCGCGAGTGGGTGAGAGCACCTCCACGCTCCATTGTCCGGGTGCTCCCTGAATGTCGGTGTAGAGCGGCATCCCCTGTCCATCGGTGAGAATACCCTGATAGGTATATTCGGCCGAATCGAGCGGCTGGTCTACTGTCATGGCGTCCATGATGGAGCGGATTGTCATGGCGATGTCGTTGTCGGCATGAGGGGCGTTGTGGATTTCAGTCAGTGAGTCGGTATCCTTCTTATTATGGCCTGAGCACGATGGGAGTATCACCGCTCCTATGGCCACGGCCACCCAAAGTATCACCATGCAATGTGTGCCGGTCGAGAAGAGAGTGGAATTATGCGGAGTCTTCATAGAGATGTGAATATATTTGGTTGCATGTCAAGATAACAACTGAAAGGGTATCTGTGCCCTATGTACCTTAGATTATAATGAACTGTCTTAAGACGTTAGTGCTTGTCGGGGTTATATAGCGTGGTAAAAATTCTCCCCGTCGCTACATAAGGCGACGGGGAGAATTTTATGTGATGTGCGGGATTATCCTTTCTTTGCGACAGCGGGTTTCTCATCGGTGACGCGCTCCAGCCATTTCACCATGGCGAGCATAGCGCCCATGGAGATGAAGCATACGATGGCGAAGATCACCCATGCCTGCCAGATGGGGCATGCGTTGTAGATCAGCGGGCCGATCCAGAGCAGGAGGTTGCCCACTGCGGTGGCGCCCAGCCAGAGACCCTGGCAGAGACCCTGCAGATGGCGCGGTGCCACCTTAGATACGAACGACAGACCCAGCGGTGAGATAAACAGCTCGGCCACAGTCAGGAAGAAGTAGAGGAGGATGAGCACCCACGGGCCGGTCTTCATACCCTCACGCACTGCCACTGCCATGCCGCGGAATTCCTCGCCCGAGGGATAGCCGATGATGGCGCAGACGATGGTCAGGAAGATATAGGCCATTGCGGCCAGACCCATACCGATGGCAATCTTGCGGGGTGTGGAGATTACTTTGCCACGGCGAGCGAGAGCTGCGAAATACCACATGATTACCGGAGTGAGCAGAATCACGAAGCAGGGGTTGAGTGCCTGCCAGATTTCGGGTGCGATGGAATCGGTCTTTACGAAGTCGCGGGCGAAGAGGGAGAGAGATGTGCCGTTCTGATGGAATGAGAACCAGAAGAAGATGGCGATGCCGAGCACTGCGAAGAGGGCGCCCATGCGCTGCTTGATCTCCTTGGCCATAGCCTGACGCTCCTCGGCCGAGATGCGTACGGTCTCGGCAGCCTCTTTCTTGGCCGGCGAGGGGAGACCCTTTTTGGTGAAGAGGAAGATTACGAGCGAAATCAGCATTGCGGCCACCGAGGCATAGAATGAGAAGTGGATACCCTCATTGAACACCTTGAGATAGCGGGTGCAGAACTCGGAGATGGCTGTCACACCCGAAGCATCGGAGAGATGCACGCCCATTGTCGAAGCGAGGGCATAGAGGTTGTTGGCATTCTCCATGTTCATGTTGCCGGTCAGGCTCAGATACTGGTGGCAGAGCGCCGGAAGGTCGGCGTTGTAGGCCAGATCATGCGCGCCGAGCCACCATGAGCGGAGCATCGGAGCCACGAAGGGGGCGATGAGGCCGCCCACGTTGATAAACACGTAGAAAATCTGGAAGCCCGAATCGCGCTGAGCTGAATAGCGCGGATTGTCGTAGAGCTGACCCACGATAGCCTGAAGGTTGCCCTTGAACAGACCGTTGCCGAAGGCAATCAGGAAGAGGGCTGCGCAGGTGAGGGTGAGCAGCCAGGTGGTATTCTCGGAGGTGGCGAAGATAGGAATGGAGAGTACTACATATCCTAACGTCATGATTACCAGGCCGGTGATGATGGTGCCTTTATAGTTCTGAGTGCGGTCGGCGATGATACCGCCCACCAGGCTGAGCACATAGATACCGGCATAGAAGAAAGAATAGATCAGGGTACTGGTCTCCTCTTTGAGGCCGAACTTGGAGCAAAGGAAGAGCACCAGCACGGCATTCATGATGTAGTAGCCGAATCGCTCGCCCATGTTGCTTAACGCGGCGGGAATCAGCCCTTTGGGTTGATTTTGAAACATAAGGTGTATTTGGATTTAGGTTAGTTTGTCGGTGAAATGGGAATCTCCTCTCAGCTCCTTTCGGGCGCAGGAGGAGAGTGGAATCAGCCGGCACTGTCGAGCACCTTGAAGGCGCGGGCGTAGTTCTTGATCTGCTTCACCATGGCGAGCAGACCGTTGGAGCGGGTTGGGGAGAGGTGGGTGCTCAGGCCGATTTTATCGATGAAATAGAGGTCGGCATCGAGAATCTCATCCGGAGTATGGTCGTTGAGCACTTTGAGCAGCAGCGAAGCGATACCCTTCACTATCATCGCGTCGGAATCTGCCTCAAAGATGATATTCCCCTCGGCAGAGCGCGAGGCATTGATCCACACTCTGCTCTGGCATCCCTCGATGAGATGCTGCGGAGTCTTGTCGGCCTCCGGATATTCGGGCAGGGTGTTGCCCAGGTCGATTATGTATGCGTAGCGGTCCATCCAGTCGGTAAGTTCGGCGAACTCCTCTACGATTTCATCCTGTGTCTGGTTGATAGTCATGACTTATTCGTTAAGAGATGGCGGCAGCAGAGGGAGAGAGGCGGTTGCGGCTCAGCCTTGATGCAAAATTAGCAAAAAAAGTTGAAATCCCATCTTTTCGGTGATAATAATGATGAAAAAATGAAAAGCACCTCCCGGTGGGGAGATGCTTTTTCAGCCCGGCTGCTATCAAGCGGGTGGAAATTTTAAGTAACGCGCTCTAACTGAAATTGGCTGCGATGCGAGAGGCCAGTTCAGCCATCTCATCGGCGGGGATCTCCTGTTTGTGGCGGAAATCCATATCCCCTTCCGTAGATATGGGGATTAGGTGGATATGTGCGTGGGGCACCTCCAGACCGAGCACCGCCATGGCAACTTTGCGGCAGGGGATGGTCTGCTTGATTGCGGCAGCCACACGTTTGGAGAATTTCATCATCTCGCCGATCAGTTCGTCGGAGAGGTCAAAGATATAGTCGGTCTCCTGGCGGGGGATTACCAGTGTGTGGCCCGGCTGCACCGGATTGATATCGAGGAAAGCGAAGAAGCGGTCATCCTCTGCGATTTTGTAGCAGGGGATTTCGCCGGCGATGATTTTAGAGAATATGGTCATAGCGGAGATGCGTGTTGTGCCTGACGGATGGGATTATCAGATTTCAATCTTGATGATTTCGAAGGTCATCTCGCCTGCGGGCACCTGGCATTTCACCATATCGCCCACGCGGTGGCCCATCAGTGCGGCGGCGATGGGAGTGGTAGAGGCGAGTTTGTTTTCGCGGAAGTTAGCTTCGCTCTCGGTGACGATAGTATATGTCACGGTCATACCATTGGCCACATTCTTGATAGTCACCTTATTGAGGAGTTGCACCTCTTCGGTGTTGAGCTGCGAGTCGTCGATGATTCGGGCGTTGGCCACGAGTTCCTTAAGTTTGGCGATTTTCATTTCGAGCATTCCCTGCGCCTCTTTGGCGGCATCGTATTCAGCGTTTTCGGAGAGGTCGCCCTTATCGCGAGCCTCAGCGATAGCGGCTTTTATAGCGGGACGCTGGGCCTCGAGCTCGGCGAGTTCCTGCATCTTTTTGTCGTATCCTTCTTTAGTGAGATATGCCATGGTGTAAAATTTTAATATTCAGTTTAAAGATAAAAAATTCAAGGCGCCCCCCTGGCCGGTGGTGCCTTGCTATATGTGTTGATAAAGGCCAATCACAGCTATTGCGAGCCATAGATCAGCCAATTCGCCTGCAAAATTACGAAATTAATCCTCCCCCCGCAAATTCCAATAGTGAAAAAACGTAAAAAGGCCCCGGCTCGCACCGTGCGCTGCCGGGCTGGCACCCGGGCTGTACACGGTCGTCACAATGCCGTGCAGTCGCTCCGCGACTTAGGCTGCGCTTGGGGAGTCGGTATGCTGGTGGGTCGGAGACCCACCAGGACTGAAGTTACCTATGGTCTCGAAATTTTAAGGAAAGCGCTCTTAAATTGATCTCCATTTATCGGGTATGGTATAGGTTTTCCCATCCTTGGAAACGATGTCGGGCATGATTGCAGACTGGAAACGGCGTATGTTCTTAATCATCAGAACTGGTTTACTGCGATGATGAATAAGATTGTCCTTAAGGTCATTGCTGAAATTGGAGGGTGGAAAATAAATCTTTATGCCGATTTTGGGGAAACGACGTTGGATAAGTTCAATAGGAGGTACAAGATCACTATCGGCACTTATAAGAGCCACGATGTCGGTTGTATCCATCACACAGTCTTCAATCATACGAATCGATATATTTACGTCAGTTTTCTTTTCCTCCGGCCTTGAAATATCTCCTTTACAATAAGGGCAGATAATATGCTTGTCAAGATATTTCCCTCGTACAATCTCAAATCTATCGCCATTGATAAGCTTGTTGGCATTTAGGAAAGCACTCTGTCTGCTATTCTTCTGAGGACTGAGTGGAGAGGCTGTAAAGTATATGACTTTTTCAAGCGTCTGCCCTTCACCAAGAAAACTCTCGCAGAGTTTTACAATGTCAATCCAGTAAAACGCACGCCAAGCGGAATCAACCCTTTTCGTGCGTTTGAGTCCGAAATAGAAATTGAATCCGTCAATATAAAATGTAACTCTTTTCTTTGATTTCATGATAAATAAAAAAAGCCGCTCGTAAGCGGCCTATTCCTTGCAAGAAAGCAAGGCGTTGCTTGTTCTGATGCAAAGGTAATACTTTTTTCTCACCTATGCAATAGTTAAACAATGAACATTGAAAAAAGTTTAAAGCGTTGATAATGTACGACCGTATACAATTCGGCCTATAGCCTTAATTCTATACGGATAGAGTCTCCCTCCCATCACCGTTGTGGAGCAACCGCACAATAATTCGGTTGAGTCTGGTCGCCGTGTTCCGTGGCCGCAGAGTCAGTCAGCTCGTGGGTCGGAGACCACGAGCTGACTGAAACCCGGCTGAGGGAGGGTTGGGCCGGGAGGCCTACCGACGGGCGCTCGGGGGGATTCGGATGGAGG
>JAIDKG010000012.1 GCA_029051525.1 Muribaculaceae bacterium | reverse complement strand
TCACGCCGAATCCAAAGCGGTGGTACCACGCAAAGCCGCAAAGCCGCAAAGAGCTCCGCGCTCGGCTTACGCGCCGGATGGCCTCTGCGCCTCTGCGCCTCTGCGTGGGATTTTGCTGGTAGGGGGCGTGAATCCGGCGGTCGCGGCTGGCCGCGACCACCTCCCAAAAAGCCCAATCTCCCCAAAAAACCATCCCCCACCCCCAAGCGTTTAAACTCTGACCATTTTACATGGTCAAACCAAATATCCCAACATAAAATTATTTCTAACTAAAATAAAGCGACTATGAAAAAGTATCTCGCCGAAATGATCGGCACCTTCGTCCTCACACTGATGGGCTGCGGCGCAGCCGTCTTCGCCGGCATCGGACTCGGCACAACCGGCTACGGCATCTCCACACTCGGCGTGGCATTCGCATTCGGTCTCTCAGTAATCGCAATGGCCTACACCATCGGCAACATCTCCGGCTGCCACATCAATCCGGCCATCACCTTCGGCGTGTGGGCCAGCGGACGAATGAGCGGCAAGGAGGCCGGCGGCTACATGGTATTCCAGACCATCGGCGCAATCATCGCCTCGGCCGTGATCTACTTCCTCGTCCACTCCGGCAACGTGGCCGGCATCGAAGCCATCTTCAACGACACCACCACCACCGGAGCCAACTCCTTCCTCCCCGGCAACCTCGTACCCGCCTTCGTGGCTGAATTCATCTTCACCTTCATCTTCGTGCTCGTAGTGCTCGGCACCACCGACATCAAGAAGGGCGCCGGAGCCTTTGCCGGACTCGCCATCGGTCTGACCCTCGTACTCGTCCACATCGCCTGCATCCCCATCACAGGCACATCGGTCAACCCTGCCCGTTCCATCGGTCCGGCCATCTTCGCCTGCATCGAAGGCAACTGCACACCCCTCTCCCAGCTCTGGCTCTTCATAGTCGCCCCCCTCTGCGGCGCCCTCCTCTCCGCCGCCCTCTGGAAAGGCCTCGCCTCCGACAAAAACTGATCCCCCCAGCCCCAACCCCAAAAAGCGGCGGCGCGCACGTACGGTCGCGGCCTGCCGCGACCACCTCTCACGCGAACCGCCCCCGGATTCTCACGCCGAATCCAAAGCGGTGGTACCACGCAAAGCCGCAAAGCCGCAAAGAGCTCCGCGCTCGGCTTACGCGCCGGCAGGCCTCTGCGCCTTTGCGCCTCTGCGTGGGATTTTGCTGGTAGGGGGCGCGAATCCTGCGGTCGCGGCAGGCCGCGACCCAATGCTATTAACTTAAGCCTAAAAAATAACTTTCGTGCTATTATAAAAGCTTGATTTTCAATAGAACTTTGAATGGCAAAATCCCTTAAGTTAATAGCATTGGGCCGCGACCGTACGTATGGGTGCGCATGGTTGCGCCGGCAGGGCCGGGGGATAAATGTGACAAAGGGCAGCGCAATGCGCTGCCCTCTGTTTATGTAAGATTATCTTCTGCGGATTGCTCGGCGAGGAGCATGCTTCTTGGTTGATGTGCTCAGAGCACCACTGCTTGAAACAGAATAGTAATAGGTATTACCAGCTGAGATGCCTCCGGTGGTAAACCAACTTGTCCATTGCCAGCTCGGCTTCTCTCTCTGCAGGTGAAATTGGCTCATACCGGGTTCTATATCCAGATAGAAGAAGGTTTGGTTATTTGCAGTGACTTGATTCATATTGGCTTTAGTTTGGCCACCACTATATTGGTATTCAAACTCCATAACCCCTCCGGTCCACCAGCTTTCATTATACACTACAACTCGTGCCTTTCCTGATGGAATTGCCGGAAGCGAAGCGTCATCACCACTGGTGCCGCCGCCACTTCCCGTAGGCTTATCGATTCTACGCAATTTCCACCCATCTGCTGTATTCAGCTCATAATAGAGCGGCGACCCATATTTGGCATAATCACTCTGCACATCCGAATAGATTGCCGATGAGTAGGAGTCATTATCCTTGTTGGAACAGATCTTAATCTTGGAGGTGGTAGTCGGAACCTTAGTATATTTCCAATACTTTTTACCGTCAGCCAATGTTTCAGATGTCATTGATTGGCGAGTACCGTCCATATCAATAAAGAGTGTCGTACCATTCGGCACATCGGGATTAGCATCCTTGAAGTAAATTGTCATGTACTCGGTCGGAGTCTCGCCGCCGCCGCTCCAGCCGGGAGTAGTGTTGACGGTTGCGGAAGCCTGCTTGGAGATGAAGCTGTAATTGCCGCTGTTGGAGTAGAAGAATGCTCCGTCTGATGTGTAGTCGGATATTTGCGTGAATTTGGCTGAGATGGCAGAACCATTGAGGAATGCAATCGAACCTCCGTTGTTCAGGGCCTCTATTTCTCGCTTTACCACAGAATTGGATAATTCAACTTTGATCCAGTTCTGATTCTGATAAGTTACCTTATTGACTTCCCCGAATTGATACTTTGAACCGACCTGATTACCATTACTGTCATAGAACAGTATACCGAATTCGCTAAACGTACCTCCGACACCCCAATTTGCATCATTGCGCAGCATGATGGTTATCGCGGTGCGCTCGCTCGGAGTCGGTGTGCTTCCACCCTCTGTACCGAGCAGACGGTATTGGTTGTTGCCATAGACCTCATACTCAAATACCGTGGCATTCTCATTACCGTTACGGTAATTGGCAATATCACCCGTCTTGGCACTTCCATTGTTGAAAATCAGCGATTTCCATTGCTTGTCGATCTCAAGTTTATACCAATTGGACTCACCGTTGTGGGTAGCCTTCTCCATCGGTGTGCCGGGCCATGACGACATCTTATTATCATCACTGGTCCACGCGTAGATATTGATATTGCCCCAGTTGATACTGTTCTTCACCCAGATGGTGACATTCTCGCCGGTGCCGATAGTGCCCGATGAATCTTCCACATTGGAGGCATCCATGCTGTCGCTTGTGCCGCGCCATATGAGTCGGAGCGGGAGATAGCGCATAAGGTTCTCTTTGACGGTCAGGCCGGAGCCGCTGCCCATTCGCAGGCCGCTGTAATTCACGCGTCCGCCGAAGATGTCGAGTATTCGGTAGTTCACACCATATTCATCGTCCGATTCCGTCAGACCCTGTGTGCCGCCGAGCAGCGTGCGGGTCCAGAGGTTTACGTGGGAGGCATTGCGGTAGGTTGTGCCGTAATAGTAGCCTGCGGCGGGGATATACACATTTCCACCGGCCACTTCACCCTTGTCAAATGCCAGAGAGATGGCACCCGCACCGAAATTCTTGTTAGAGGGCAGACCCATACCCTTCAGCTCATTCTCGCTCATCACGATGAAGCGTCCGCTGTCATAGGTCATGCCGATCCGGTCGGTGATGGTCTTGTGGTCGTAGAGTCCTTTGCGGTCAGCCTCGGCCGGACGACCGGTATTCACCTTGAAGTAGCCGCCGATGGCGGCGTCATCCTCGGCGGTGTAGCTGATGCTGGTGGGGTCGTAGGAGGCGTTGGTCGATGCGCCGAGGTTGCGATCGAGCACATACATGCCGTCAGAGTAACCCCCTTTGAAGTGCACCACCTCATAATAGAACCAACCCGACTTCACACCCGCTACCGTGGCCTGATGCTGACCGTCGAGCTTGTGGAAATAACCCACCTGCAGAAGGTCATACTTGATTTCGGCCCCATCCTTGTTGGTGATGGTCAGTTCGGCCTTGGCGATATTGGGCTTATCGGTGACTTTGGCCTTGATGATGTAATAGCCACCCTCCTCTTTCACGGTGAAATCTGTTTCGGAAGAGAGCTCGTATGTATCGCCCGATTCCACGGGGATCTTGTAGTAAAGTTCATATGCCGGCACGGCAGTGAAGATGAGAGCATCGTTGCGGTTCTCGCCACGGTTCTCGCTATCCTTCATACCCTGGGGAGCCGATTCTGTGGCATTGTCACCATCGATCCATTCATAATATCTGATACCTCCGGCCTCGGTGGCGGTCACACCCGGCAGACCCACCACAATGGCATGACGCTCGCGGCGCAGCGGCCTACCGGTCTGTGTCACCTTGATGGTGCGGGTCAGTTTGCCGAGGGTCACGGTGATCTCTCCGGTGCGGTCGTCGGTCGAGAGGGAGTTCGGGGCAAGTGTAATTGCAAAGTCTCTTGTATTGTTGCCTATTACGATACCCTCTTGTTGAGCCTCGGTCAACTGAATCCAGTTTGTTTCGGTGCTGAACTTGACAGGGAGTTTCTTCTGGGCTTCGGTATTTATGCTTGAGGCATATGAGGTCACGACCGTAACCGTGGCGGGTGTTTCCCAATCGGTAGTCACGTCGCCGCTCACTCCGAGCATGTAGTCGCGGGTGGCTATCATGTCAGAGATGCTTTCGGTCATGTCGGTCAGCTGGATGGTGGCGCGGTTGTCGGGCATGGCGGTCTGAGCCTCCTCTTCGCTATTCCAGCCTGCTCCGCGCACCTTCTCCACGCTCAACTTATACCAGTGGTTGCGCAGTGCCGGGATACCCTCGTAGCTGTAGGCTCCGGGAGTCTCGGTGGGCTCATCCTTTACTTCCGGTGTGCGGCTACGGAATGCGGCCACATAATAGTACTCCTTACCCTCATAGTTACCTTTGAGGATGATTCGGGCGTGGGGGTTCGTGTCAGCCGCTTCGGCGGCTGTCTCGAAGAAGTATCCGAATTTTTCAGGATCAACCCATCCGGTGTTGTAGTTGCCTGTTACGCCGGCGGGGATTGTCGGATTGCCGGCGGCGAGATTGTCGGCGTTAGGTGCCACACAACCCTTCTCGGCCATACCGTAGACCATAAATCCGGTCAACTCAAAATCGGCATCCTCCTTCACCTCCACACTGAGTTTGGCTGCCTGTCGCTGTAGTGCGATTTGCGGCTCGTAGCTGCCGTCGGCAAGGAGGGTTCCGAGATCTACATCGGCCCAGAGCACCGGACCCGACTCACTGTCGGTGTATGGTAGAAGATAATCCCGGTCAGTGATAAGCGTGGAGGGGTCGGTATCGGTTTCGGCCACGTCATAGTTGGCCACAACCTGAATCGACTTGGATTCCTTGTTGAGGGTCGCGGTGAGAGTCCATTCGGCATTGCTATTGGGAACCCGCTTGATTTCAAGCTCATCATATTTGATATTGCCCAAATGCTGGCCTTTAGCGTCATACTGCATCAGTGTGACGGTACTGATCGGGCCGTTTTCGCCGCGTGTACCCCCGAGGCTTACGATTTCCGGGTCGGGAATCGTAAGCGTCAGGGTGAGCTCATCCGGGATGGTACCATCCCAGACCTGGTTGCGGTCGATGAAATCATCGTCAGCGCAACCGGAGAGCAGCGTGGCCGCTCCGAGCATCCATTTCAGATATCCTTTGAGTTTCATGATTATTGTCGTAGTTTCTTAGATAAAGATAATTTAGCGAGCCACCGGCATCAGGGCTTACCCTCTGTCCATGTTCCGGTCTTGGAATTGAAGGTGCCGGTTGTCCAGTTGTTGCCGTCGAAGAGCTGCGAACCGATTTTAACCACACCGCTTCCTGCACTTAAGGGATAGAATGTTGTGGTCTCCCATCCATCCGTAGGATTGTCGGTCTTCTTGCTTGTGGTGAAGATATGCGATGTGTTGTTCAGTTCAAGGCGATTCTCACCGGAGGGCCACTGGTTTTGGCTGTTTAAGTCGCGGAGCACAATCTTTGACCCCCTCTTGTCGGCAGGCACTTTCAGATAGTAATATTTACCGGTTCGGCCTGTATCCAATGTCATCTCAATACAGTCGCTACTCCAGTTGGTATCATGGAAATAGACTGCGGGACGGCTCCAGTTCCAGTTGCCGTCGTCATAGAACCATATATACTGACCGCTTGTATCGGGGACATAATCATTATTCAGGCTTTCACCCTCAAACTTAATTATGACAGCCTTGTCATATTCACCCTGCACAGCCTTGAAGTGGAGGGTATTCTTATAGTAGTTACCCTCTTTGACATTCTGATTGGCGGTGTTGGCAGCCCAGCGGTTGGCATACATCTTGATTTTATTGCCGCCTACATTGCCATATTCATGTTCCCAGCCGGTCAAGGGCACATCGGAATAGATCGTGTATTCTACATCCACGATGACAGGCTTGTCATCATAGGTGGTGTATCTTGTGGCCGACAGCGGGTCATAGACTGTCCAGCCTTCACCATCGGAGAATGAGCCGAGAGGCACACCGGCCTCCTTCTCATGGGCAAGACGGTGAATTGTGTTACCGTTACCATTATCATCATGGAAGATCAGAAGTGTTTCACCGGGACGAGGGATTGAATATTTCTCTTTATCATCAGGATTTTCCAGTTTGTCAGCACGGAGCCATGTTCCGGTGGCAGTCTTTGAGAGTTTTCTTGAATACCATCCGGGGTTATTTGAATCTTGCGACATGCGGTCCTGTTCGCGTACGGTTCCTTTATCGGAGAATAATGTGAACTGACACACAGGCATTTCATCTATACTACTACCTTTATTATTACCTATCTGGTTATAAATATAGATGTAATGATGCTCGGGTCCGGAGGCATCCTTACTGTTATTCCAGAAATCAATCCAGTTATTGCTGCCACCCTCTTTGGGGAGTGTATAGTTCAGCACTGCCAGAAACTCGTTGGCATAGCCGTTGCCGTCTCTCTGTGTCGCATAGTCGTTGATGGCGCGGAAGTTGATCACATATTCGGTCAGCGGGGGCTGCACGGTCACAGTGATGCGCGTGTCATTGTTGCCGCGCGATGACTGTTTGGGCGGACAGGCCACGAAGTTGTAGGTCATCGTAGAGGAGGGCATCCCTTTGGCAGTCACCTGTATCTGACCGGTATGGGAGGATGGTGCCGCCCCGTCGGTCATGGTGATGGTGATGTTGGATGTTCCGGCTGTGGTGTAGCTCTCTGCTCCATCTACTCCGAAGAGAAGGGTGCTCCCGGCCTCATCCTTGATCTGGATGCCGCCGAGGTTGGTGCGGTAAGCGAAATAGGTCACATTGTCGCTCCCATCCTGATAGGCGATGGTGCGCTCGGTGGGGGTGATGATGAAGAAGGGGGTGATGTCGTAGGTGAATTTTACCTGTTTCTTGATATTGCCGGCCACAATCCAGCCTTTGGCGGGATTGTCGGCACCTCTCTTATCCTCTCCCTCGGGGATGGTGAGCACGTCGATTGCCGGGTTGATGGCCAATTCGATGTAGTTGCCTATCGCGGGGTCGTATTTAGCTGTGCCTACGAGAATCGGTTCTCCTTTGATTGTGCTCTCGCATTCGAAGGTCGCGCCACCTTCACCGTCGGTGTTGTAGACGATATGGTCGTTGGTGAGCGACTCTACATGTGCCATGGTCTTGTCGAGAGTGAGGTAGGTGTGGATGAAGTCGACCGGAAGTGTCAACTCATCCCATTTCTTCACTGTGACAGAGGCGTTGAGCCGCGCCCCTTCCAGCTCCTTGCTGGCTATATGACCGATAAATTCATAGTATGATCCGCGCGGCAGGTCGGTGTCGGCCACCCCATCGGCTTCGTCAGCCACACCGATTGCCACCGACTCGAATTTCACGGTGGAGTTCTGCACGTTGCCCTCTGCATCGGTCAGTTTGCCTTCGAGGTTGAATGTAAGCGGTTCGCCGGTTTCGGTGTAGCGTTCGGGCAGATACACCGTCTCCTGCCAGAGCCATTTCCCGGCATAGCCGGTGAATGCGCCGCCGGCAGCGTCGCCGAGCGTGATTATATCATCGCTTTTGTTGGCATTATCGGGTGTTTCGGTCCATGAGGTATAATATGCACCGCGATCTTTAAGACTGATTGTCGCGTCACCCTCCACCTTTCCTTTCTGATTATATATAAGGAGGGGAGCCTTTTCGCTCGCATGACTCAGAGAGATGGTGGTCGGCTTGAAACCGGCTGTGCCGTAAAGGTCGCCGAGTTTCTTCCCATCGGCCAATTCATAGTCGGGGTCGAAGAGAAGATTCAGCTTCACCTTCACACATGCATATTTCATGGAGAGCGTTCTCTTTACAGGCGCAGTGGGATTCTGCTCTATCTCGAAAGTGCTCTCTCCGGTCTCCTCATAAATCATCGGGAGATTGCCGGCTTCGGGCAATTTCTTCGTGTAATCCATGATATACTCGCGGAGTTTCGCCTCAGTCGATATGGCGGCTAATGCATCATGCGGCAGATTGCCCACCACAAAAATCTTGTAAGCCTGACCGGGAGTGAACCCCTTGAACTGATAAGTCACCGAACCCTCCTCCGGGTCGACGGCCAATTCATCCGGCAACATCAGCGGTGAATTGACCACGCAATCCCCACCGCCGGCGGGGAAGATAAGGATGCGGAGCGAGTTGATGTCGAGCTCCTTCGAGGTGGGGGCGCTATTTACGGAGCGGGTGGCCGGAACGGCCCCCTGCGGGACGGCGAGACGAACCACGAGCTGCGTGTCGGGGTCGTAGTCCTCGGTCGTGGTGACGCGCATCGGGTCGAAGTCCTCGGTGGCGCATCCCCACAACATGGCGGCCAGGGCCGCTGTGAGCGTCCCTGCCGCAATTCGGTTGATATATCTTGAGAAAATCATGGAGGTAGTTTTTTCTGTTTGTATCGTCGAGGTTAAAGTCAGGGTGGCGAGCCTCTCGCCCCGAGCCTCTCGGCGGGTGGCGAGCCTCTCGCCCCGGATGGCTAAATTGGGTGGCCGGCCTCCGGCCTATAGTTCGACGTTTTGGATGCGTTTGGACCAGTTTAGGATGGGGATGGATACTTGGATGTAGCGCCAGCCGTCGTCGGTTTCGGTGAATTCTACGGCGAGGTTGTAGTCGTATTCGCGGTCGAGGTATTCCTGGGCTGTCCATTCTTTGCCGGGGTAGGCTTCGCGGGAGGTGGCGAGCAGAGTGGGTAGGTCGTACTCGAAGACTTCGCCGCTGAGGCGCGAACGGATCACGAGGCGGGTGTGCTGCGCGGCATCCTCCTCAAGCATCAGTCGCGACATGGCGATGTCGGCCTGCAGCGAGGGAGCCGCCGCACGTGTCGTGGTGTAGGCCCAGGGGGTGTAGGTAAGCGGTGTGGCTGCGGCGGTGGGTCGACCCAACAGGTCGAGTTCGTGGCGACCGGTACGCGTCTGCACACTCACCTCATAGTCCGATGCGGAGAGAGCCGGGAGGTTGGCATCGGCGGCGTTGCCGCGGGTGATGGTCAGATGCAGGGTGTTGGTGATGCGCTGCATCGGCACGGTGGCCTCCACCACTACTGTGGGGGGCTGCGGAGCACCCTCGGCCGGCATCGGAGCCTCGGTGATGATGAGCGGAGTCATCTGGCGCGAGATCCACTGATCTTCGAGCGGGAGCGACTGGTGGTCCACCAGTCCGTTGGTATTGTCGAGAGTCAGGAAACCGGCATTGTCGGCATCGCCGATGGCGAGAGCCGACTTGCGGAACTTCGCACCCGGAGTGAGCAGCGAAGCCTCATAGCCCTCTTCCGAGGCACGGGCCGAGGCATAGAGACGGTACTCACCGTAAGGGAGCGAGAGGGGTACCTGCAGATTCCCCGTACGGATCTCGGCCGCCGTATGTTCCGACTGCTGGAGGAAACGGCCATCCTTGTCGAAGACATAGAGGGTCACACTACCCACATGTTGGGCGAAGAGATCCTGTTCCTGAGTATTATAATCATAGATGAAATTGACCGAAGCACGAGTCTCTGGACGGGTGGCACACTCCGGGAGATCCTCATGGATCATCGAGCAGGAGGTCAGCAGGGCTACGGCGGCGGGGACGGCCCATCGTCTCGCGGAGCGTATGTCAGGGAAGAGTTTCATGTGTTGTTTTGTATCATTATTGGCCTTTGGGGCCATTCGGTTATTCGTGGTTGGGGAGGGCTTCCCATCGCTAAAGCTCGGGCGCAGGACTACGAGGCACGGCTGTCGCGGAGGGGGCTGTTTGAAGCCTCGGGGGATGGAAGAATACCACCGGTTACCCGGGGCTGGGACGCGGGATGCGCGGGAAATACTTTTAGTTTCCCGGAGAGAGGGACGCGGGTTGCGCGGGTTGCGCGGGAGTTTGAAGAGAGGGGATGGATTTGGAAAGGATTTAGGATGGATTTGGAAAGAGTTTAGAATGGATTTGGAAAGAGTTTAGGATGGATTTGGAATGGATTCGGAGAGCGGAAGATAATTCCTAATTCCTCACTCCTCATTCCTAATTCAAATAATTCCTAATTCCTCACTCCTAATTGAGGAAAGGTTTGCGGGCCGGTGACCGATTGCCCACCGGCCCGCAATTTCTTAGGGGAGCCTTGCCGCCGGATGGCGGCAAGGCTTTCTTGGTTTCGTTTGGTTTCGTTTCCTCGGATTAGAGGGTTACGTTCTGAGAACGCTTAGCCCAGTTGAGCATCTGGATAGCCACCTTAACTGCGTCGAATTCGTCAGTCTTCTTGTCGTCCGGGGTGTCATCATCTTTGGGATCCGGAATAGTGGGCTGACCGATCTTGGAGATTGAGCTAACATTGAGGTCATACCAGTTGTTGCGGAGAACGCCATAGCGACCCTCGTGAGCATCAGTGTAGTCATCTTTAGTGTTGATACCATCAATAGCTCCGTCTTCAGCGAAGTGCTTGATGAGGATAGGATAGTAGCAAACACCACCTACATAATATGCGAAGCCTTTCTCGTCAGCAGCTGCCATACCGAGAGCCTCTGCAAGTGTAGCGTAATCTGCTTCAGAAAGCTCAGTTGCATTCTCACCTGAACCGGTAGTTACAGTAACGAGGTCGGTAAGGCTCTTGTAACCTGCAGAACCGGCTTTGAGGGTAACAGTACCAGCCTTGTTGACAACGTTTTCGAGCTTGTCTTCAACAAGAGCTTTGAAACTATCGCGTGTGCGAAGTTCTGTAGTGTTACCCAGCTTGATGAGATCAGTTGCAGTATCACCAGTTTTGTAAGTTGCTTTCAGAACCACACGAGTTGTGTGCTTGTAAAGCTGCTCTTTAGCCTTCAGAGTGTTCTCCTTTATATACTCATTCTCGGGGAACGAAGTGATTGCAGAAACGTACGAATAGTTACCAGAATTGTAAGTCTTGCCGTAGAAGAAGCTCTTACCCCAGTGGATACGCTGGAAGCTGGGGAAGTTGGTGTCATCGATCCATTCAGATTTGATAACATCGAAGCTAACATCCTGAATCGGAGTGCTGGCTACAGCCTTAACGTCAGTTGCCCAACCGTTGACTGTTACAGTTGCACCCTCATATGCACCGGCAAGAGTATATACATGATTTTGACCGGTTACATTGCCGGCAGCAGTCAGAGTTACTTTTGCAGCATTGCGCTGAACATAGAAGCCATCAATGATCATGGCATCGGTAATATCCTCTAATGAGCCGGCGATGCTCGAAGCCGGAATCTCAACGAGAACTGCACCACCCCTCTCATTGTCAGGAGCAGATGCCATTGTCAGATAAGTCTGTCCGTTGGCAGTATAGGTGAACTGTGCTTTGTTCTCAGTATTCTTCCAAATGCCGAAAGTCTGATTAGCAGTGGGGAAGGGGTAGTTGCTCGGAGCATTCAGGACTACCAAACCTGCATACTTTTTAGTAGATTCGAAAGTACCTTTGGGGAACTGTACCTGAACTGTGGCCTCACGGGAAATATCGACTACCTCACCTGTAGTAGCATTCCATGCACCTGTGAAGTTTACACGGGTAACATATTTTGCATCGTCCTCAGTAGCACCTGTTTCCCAGATGAGAAGGGAACCGTTTGCTACCTTGTACTCAGACTCGATTTTCGAAGTTTCCGGTTCTGCAGCTGCGCGAGTGCCTGTAGCCTCAGGCATTGCGAGAGAGATGAGGGCGTAGGTGTCGTTGTTGGCGATTTCCTCGGTCATGGGATCGCCCTGAGGAACGAACGGCTCCTCGCTGGAGCAGGCAGTCAGCATGGCTGCGGCACCTGCCAGCATGAAATACTTTGAGAATTTCATAAGTAGGTTAATTAAAGTGTTATTTGATTTTAGTTGTTTGTATCTATATTTATCTACCGTTTCCGATTATCTATGCAGCCATATCTCCTTTTGAGGTATATCAGGGGCTTTGTAGCATACGGTCGGTATATAATTATCGATTTTTTGGGGACGCGGGAGGCGCGGGAGGCCGGTATTACTCGGCGGGCTGCTGCTCCTCGGCGGGCTGATAGGGGGTGTATTCCTCTTCGATCACTTCCTCGGTCTCGACTGCGGGCTGTGCGGGGGCGGCGGCACGGTTCTGACGGGCAAGCTGGCGGGCGCGGGCAAGAACTGTGAGGTTGAACTCGGCATCCTCTACCCCTCCGGCGAGAGCCTCGGTGAGCAGATACTCAGCCTGGTCGAAGTCGCCGCGCTGCATGGCGAGCACGCCACGCGCCTGAAGCGCTTCGGGTGAGTTGCCTGCCTTAACGAGATAAGACTCCGCCTCATCGAGATCTCCGGCGTTGAGCGCTGCGGCACCTGCATTCAGGTTGGCCACCGGATCATCAGGATAAGTGCGTACCGCGATATCCATGCACTCGTCAAACTCGGGAGAACCGGGTTCGTAGGTCTGAGCCACGAGGAACATCTCCTGCAGCGAAGCCTTCTTCGGGTCGGTGCGCATCACCTCGATGGTCTCCTCTACGGTGAGGGGGCG
>JAIDKG010000119.1 GCA_029051525.1 Muribaculaceae bacterium | reverse complement strand
TCCTTCTTCGACTCGCAAAATCCACTCAAAAATCGCCGCCCCTACGACCCCGAAATTTTAAGGAACGCGCTCTAAGATTTCTAAAGCACTATTTCCAAACATCTAAGAATTTCCAATTCTTCGGAAATCCCATTTCCTGCAAATTCAATAAATTTCCACCATCCCCAATGATAGATAATATATTACGTTTCAAATCACTGTCGGGACTGATGATATTGCTTATATATTTTATGCAACAAAGCACTGTAAACACCTTGTTGGGGTGCAGGGAATTTAACGTTTGCCTATCCAAAAATGGGAAATCAGTATTGGTTGGCATTTGAAGATTGATGATGCACCTTCTATTCCACACGCGGCTATGGTGTGCGCAACAGTTTCTCCATACCGCAATCGCATGAAGCCAGTTGGAGAAAACACGGTCATCGTTTAATCCGAATTGCTTGGCGATTGCCTTCTTTTGGGATGATTTCTTCAACAACTGATACAGTTTGCTCAATGTGCCGAGGGACAAGACTTCGAGTGTCATCCACGCAGGAGGAAGAGGTGGATTATCATATTTGCTGTAATAATGCTTGATAAAATCCTCATTACTGCGTTTGATTTCCCCTTTGATGTCTTTCATCAGTAAATCATAGGCAGTAGTTTGTTGCCCATCGCGGTCAACTATATCTTTATGTTTATATAAGCTTCGGTCATTAAACCAATGACTATTACCTGTTGCCTCAGAATATGCTTGAACAATCTTTGCCCTAACTGCCACTTCAATCTTCTCGATTGCATTAAACATCAATGAGCGAAGCCTTCGGTCAAAACAGTACAGATCAACTATGTCCGAGAAATGGATATCATCCTTTTTGAATCTATGGTCATATTCAGGGTTTGAGTTATCCTGAAATGGATATGTATATGCCCTCAAACGATAATAACTTATGTTGGACAAGTAACGTATCGCGAGTTGCTCATCATCTATCAGCAATCCGCGACTTTTCAACTTGCTTATCTGATCCGGCAGACTAAGAGGGCGTTTGGTGTAGTCCATATAAAACTCGAAGACCTCCCCGGGTGCGCTGATCAACGGGAAGCGTGGGAGGTCATATTGAGCGCAAAGTTAGCACTAATTTCTGAATTATCCAAATCTTTAGAGCGCGTTGTAGAGGAATATTGCTTTCGTCGGCGAGAAAGGGTGCGAAAAATGTATTGTCTGATAGGTTGGATTTGCTCAGATGAAAAATAATTGCTAAATTTGCAACGTCTTCTGTCGGCATCGGCAACGACTCAAGCTCTCTTCCGGAGAGTCTCGCTCCATGCGGAGAGAGAAAAACACGGAAGATTGAGAGTTAAAGGCGCGAAAGTCGCAGAGACGTCATGATTGTCCCATGGTGTAATGGTAGCACTACAGATTTTGGTTCTGTCTGTTCAGGTTCGAATCCTGATGGGACAACTCATTCAAGCCCGAAGGTCATGCATCCCATATCGGAATGCATGACTTTTTTTATGGCTACTCAGTCCTGGTGGGTCTCCGACCCACCGGCATACCGGCTCCCCGAGCGCAGCCTAAGTCGCGGAGCGACTGGCCGACAGCGAGTATAGAGCAGAATGTCTCAGTCATAGTGGGTTGTTAGCCCCTGCCCCGAAATTTTAAGGAACGCGCTCTAAGGAACGCGCTCTTAATGCGTGGGTCTTGAAAATTGCTTAAAAAATAGCCCGGAGCACTGACTTGAATCAGCGCTCCGGGTTTATTTTGTGGAGATGCGTGACCGGCAATGTCGCCGGGATCGGCATCGGTATTTACAGGGAGTATCAGAAACGGGCTTTCACCACAGTTGTGCTGTCGCCTGAAGTAGCTTTGACAGTGTAGAATCCTGCCTCAAGTCCGGTGGCGATGTCGCCTACAGCATTGTTGGCGTTGAATACGCGGCGGCCCTGCATGTCGAATACCTCAATGTCGGCGCATTCAGATACCGCAATCACACCACCTGCCATGGCCTTAACCTTCAGAGCGCTGTCGGCAGCTGTCAACTTCACGCCGCTGGCATAAGTGGTCGGGATGAGGTAGCCATAAGTATAGATCTCATCGTCTAAATCCCATGCGGTGTCGATACAAGATGCGAAGAGGCCGAGATTATCCGAGCAGCATGCGCGGCCGATCATCGGATAGTCCTTATACTCTTGGGTTGTTCCTGCCAGATAGTCAATAAAACTGAAGGTGTGCACCAGATTCTCCTCCATCCATTTGCCGGTCTCTTCAGTGGTGTTGGCCTTGAGGAAATCGTAGAGTTTCACCCAATCCTTACCGGGGAACTTGATGAATGCAGTAGCGCCCAGATTGTCGCCCGAGGCGAGCATCACACCATCGGTAGTCATAGCTGTGATATTCAGCTTGTCGTATCCATCGATCGATGCGAGCGTGTGGGTGTCATTCTTCAGGTCAAACACCATCGGGCTGATATAATCGGTATAGGGGCTCATGGGATCAGTGGGATCCTCATATATTTTATGCGACTGGCTCATGACACCCATAGTGCCATTGTCATCCATATAGATGATATTCATCATGAAGTTGGGAGTCTCGTCGAGAGCCTTGTTGAACAAATCGTAGAAGGCATCAAGCTTTTCGTTGTATATTTTAGCCGCATTATCATATGCCTCTTTATCCTCCAGATACTTTGCCCACATTTCATCGGTAATGTAGTCGTAAGCCTCCGGGTAGAGTTCGGGATCCCAGCCATTCTCTCTGTAATTGGCCATAGCATCATTGTAATCCTCAAGCTGCTCGGCGTTCATATAGTTGGTAGGTTCCGGATATTCGGGGAGCTCATCCTCAGAGGGACATTCAGGGAACTCATATTTGCTGGGGTTCACCAGATCATCGGCCACAGTGCGGTAGCTCCACTTGCCGTCTTCACCGAGTTCATAGACAATCGGGAAAGTGCGGAATCCCGAATAGTCCTTAGTGTGGCCGAAGATAGTCTTGCCATCAGCCGAAATCACGTGAGCATAGACATACATGTTCGTGCGTCCGGTGAAGTCCAGTTCGGGGAAGGGTAGGTACTGCGGGTCGCTCCATTCGCCATTGTCGTTGAGAGTCCAGTAGACCGGGACAATCAGCAGGTCTCCCGGATAGTTGTCGGAGGGGATTACAGAGGCTGTTCCGCAGATCATTGTACCATCTGTATTGATGCCTGTCAGATAGATTGTGCGGTTTTCGGGATTGGGGAGGGATTTCCATTCACCATTCTGCCAGTAGTCGGGAGTACCATAAGTGGTGGTGCATCCCACCATGATACCGTTGCCTGACCATGCTCTGCCGTTGCCGGAGGTGTACTGCTCTTGATCGTCTTCGGCATACCCCGTGTAGATATAGTCTTTTCCGGTCTCAAGGTCAGTGATTGCCATTGAGCCGGACTCTTCTACCACCATGTAGCGACCATCGGGCGACATTTTGGTGATGTTCCTCAGAGGGAGCACCTGCGGTGCAGTGGGGAGAGCCATAGCTGAGGCCACTCCCATCAGTGCTGCTGAGCTGAAAAGTAAAAATTTTCTCATAAGTAGTTAAAGATAAGTTGATAAATATTTTTTTGTCTGCCCACACTCAGATAGGGGGGTGTGTTGAATATTTAGTGGGGAACGCGCTCTTAGTCCTCTATTGTCAATCCTTCACCCAATTCAGCCACATCATTCACATCCTTGTATATAATCCATGTGATGATGACTGCTCCGGGTAAATTGGTGGAATATGCTTCCGACAGTCGCCAGCCGTAGTCGCTCATGTAATTCATGGCATCGGTCAGCGACTGGAATTTATATCGAGCCACATTTTTTAAATCCTCCTTTGTCAGACCGGCCTTGGAGGCAAAAGAATTGTCGACCACTATTGAAGCTCCGGAATTGTGGCTATTCAAAGTGCGTTCGGTGGTAGAAAGAGTGAGATAGTAGCGTTTTGTTATATTTTCGTTGCTATCTGCTTTTGCTGTAACAGTAACTGAGAGAATACTTAATAACAGCGTGAATTTCAATATAAATCCTTTCATGTTGCAAATATAGATAAAAAGGAATATATTGGCAATAGTGGATGTGATGATTGTGATAAAACTTATAAAATTTCAATAATTCAGGTGATTGCTAAGAATAAATGCATATATGAGAGGAGCTAAGAGCGCGTTACTTAAAATTTCGGGGTCGTAGGGGCGGCGATTTTTGAGTGGATTTTGCGAGTCGAAGAATGAACGATGCGGGCATCGTTAAGATGAAAATAGAGCGTAGTCGGTAGGCATAGATAGCCGATATTCTCAAGATTGGGGGGAATGGGTCTAAGCTTTCGTCTGAAAACAGCGTGATATGTCGGAGATTTTTTGTAATTTTGCGAAAGTAATTTAATTATTGTAAGAAATAATGGCAGCAACTCTTTCTCGTACGGATTTTGAGTTTAAGAATCAGAAGTCGGTCTACCACGGCAAAGTGCGCGATGTCTATGATATCGACGATCTTTTGGTGATGGTGGCCACCGACCGTATATCGGCCTTCGACGTAGTGCTTCCCAAAGGGATACCGTTCAAGGGTCAGGTGCTCAATCAGATAGCAGAGTATTTCCTTGATGCTACCCGCGACATCGTGCCCAACTGGAAAGTGGCCGTGCCCGATCCGATGGCCACAGTCGGCAAGAAATGTCAGCCTCTGAAGATAGAGATGATTGTGCGCGGTTATCTCACCGGTTCGGCATGGCGCGAATATCAGAACGGAGCCCGTGAAATCTGCGGTGTGGCCATACCTGAAGGCATGCGCGAGAACGAGAAATTCCCGCATCCCATCCTCACACCGACCACCAAGGCCGATGAGGGTCACGACGAGAATATCTCGCGCGAAGAGATCATCTCCCGCGGCATAGTTCCGGCCGAGGTCTACGAGCAGGTGGAGCGTTACGCCCTTGCCCTCTTCGAGCGCGGCCAGAAGATGGCAGCCGAGCGCGGTCTGATTCTTGTCGACACCAAATATGAGTTCGGTCTGCTCGACGGCGAGGTAATTCTCATCGACGAAATCCACACTCCCGACTCCTCCCGCTACTTCTATGCCGACGGCTATCAGGAGCGATTCGAGAAAGGAGAGGCCCAGCGTCAGCTCTCAAAAGAATTTGTGCGCCAGTGGCTCATCTCCAACGGCTTCATGGGCAAAGAGGGTCAGCAGGTGCCCGAGATGACCGATGAATACTGCAATGAGGTAAGCCGCCGCTATATCGAGCTTTACGAGCATATCACCGGCAAGGAGTTCCATCCCGCCGATGATGCCGATCTTCAGAAGCGCATCCACGACAACGTGGCCGCCTGCCTCGATCAGCTCGCAAAATAACAATACTCTTCAGTCGCTCCGCGACTACACTACATAGTAACCGCGCACAAATTGAGCAGAATTGCCCGATTTGTGCGCGGTCGTAACTTCTATGCCATACCCTTCAGTCGCAGAGCAACTGCATTTTTTTAAGGAACGCGCTCTTAATGCCGGGGTTTCGGTGCGAAGCGGTGGCCATCGCAGATGCAGGGGGTAGCTGTGGCGAAATGCTTCTGCAACTCATCTTCGGTCAGGCGGTAGGCCTTCGGTGTGCGGGATACCGGGTAGCGGTTGAACCAGCTCTCCATGCTCCAGTACCATTCCAGCCGCTCCACATCCGGATGTGCCGAGAAATAGCGGTAGACATCGAAAATCGCCGTGCGCGCACATACGGTGACACTCAGCCCTCCATTCCTCCAATACTGCACACAGATATAGTTGTTGCGGTGATGGCGGTCGGTGGCCTGCACCTCATCTGATGATTTATGGCAGATGGTGATATTGCGGCCATACAGGCGGTTGATTTCCATCATCTTGCTGCGGAAAGCGGGGCCGTGCGGTCCGGTGTCTGCGATATTGTGATACCATATATGGTAATGAATCATCTCATGGATGATGGTATCCTCCACCTCCTGCTCCGGCAGGTCAAGGCGTGTGCTGATGCGGATATGGCACTCTCCGGAGCCTCTCGGTTTACCGGCGGGCCAGTGGCGCGGATGCACGAAAAGCCCCAATGCGCGTGCTGCATTGCTCATCATGATAGGGAGCGGCGGCAACAGGCCGCCGAACATCTGCGCGTTGAACTCCTCAAACCGCCTTTTTACATATTCCGGTGTAGCTCTCATATAAGTCAGTATAGAAACCACAAAGGTAACACATATATCTCTGATAGCCGAAAAATCGGTGAAGAAAAGAGCCGATGGAAATATTTCTTCCATCGGCTCCATCAAAAGAAAGGATTTTGATTATGTTATGACAGCGGGGATAACCCGTATCCCCTGAAAAAGCTGCAAGGTTTAGTGGGTGAATGATTATCCGTGATAGTCCACGTGGATATTGGCGCGGCGGTTGTGGGCGGCATCACCATATGATTCAGACTGACCACCCTTCACGACCTTCACATTATCGCGCGGCACACCGTGAGCCACAAGATATTCGGCGATATTCTCTGCGCGCTGCTGACTCAGATTGTCGTTGTAGGCCTGATTGCCCAGGGTGCTGGCATAGGCGGTGATCACCACATCGGCGTCAGCCTCCTGAATTATCTCGGCGGCCTGATCGAGCACCGCATTCGGGTCGACTTCGGCATCATTGTTGGCGAAGTAATATACGTAGTTCTCCACCTGGTCCACAGGCACCGAATCCTGCCCGGTCACCTGCTGCGCGGCACTCTTCACACTGCCGGCTGCCGATTTCACGGCCGACTTCACAGCCGATGCA
Source organism: Muribaculaceae bacterium (assembly GCA_029051525.1). Classification (GTDB taxonomy): domain Bacteria; phylum Bacteroidota; class Bacteroidia; order Bacteroidales; family Muribaculaceae; genus Lepagella. The sequence goes on along the minus strand of JAIDKG010000119.1, from coordinate 4,434 downwards.
GCCGAAGCAGTGGCATCAGACGCCTTGGCATACAGACCCGATACCTTCGAGCCTACAGAGTCGGCGGCTGTGGCCACACTCTTGCGGGCAGAAGCCACGGTATTGCCCACGGCATCTCCTATACTGTCGGTCGAGATGAAAGCCACCTGCGAGGATGTGGCCTGAGTGCTCACATCGCGTTGGCTCTTATTCGAGTAGATCAGCCAGCTTCCCACCAGCACCACGACGGCAGCCGCAGCGAGCCACCAGGCCCATGCGCCCGACTTCTTCCGAGGAGCCTCGGCCACAGCCGGGGGCACAGCGGGAGGCACAGCGGGAGGCACAGCTCCACCGGCGGCCTTATACTGATCTTCTATAAGATGCTGAGGATGATCTTCTATGAGTCGCGCCTCATCCTTAAGATGATCGCTAACATTACAGTAATCCCCCTCCTGTACTTTGGTTTGATATTTCTTCTTTGAGTCCATAGCATTAAAGATTTAATGAGTGATTGACTTGGGTGATATTCCGGTCGCACCGGGGGGGAAGACCGGACTGGAGGAGATATATAATCAACAAATCCCCCCGGCAGAAATGTCTGCACCGGGGGGATAAAATAGGAATTATTAACAATCTTATTGGTAAGATGTAAGTATTTATGGGTTCAAACGGCTTGATTGAAAGGTAGTTGTGGGGGGTGCTCTCTGGAGCATCCGCCGGTTTTATGGGTTACTATCTCTGTTTTCGGATGCACCTGGGTGCATCCCTACACTGATATCCGCGCTCTAAAGTTTTGTGAGGCAGAGCTGCGCCGGAGCATCGCCGGCGGGAATCTCCAGCCGCGCCATCCATCCTTCGGGGATGGGGAGATTGTGGGCCTGATGGCCGATCGGCACCCCCATCACCACCGGGGCCTTCACACCCCAGCGGGTGAAGCGGTCGGTGATCATCGCCTCCATCGAGGGGTAATTGCGGTCGGCCCGATAATCGGTAAATGTGCCGAATATCACGCCGGCCACGGTATCTAACACACCTGCCAGCCGCAGCCGCGTAAGCATCCGCTCCACCTGATATATCTTTTCACCCACATCCTCCAGAAAGAGAATCTTGCCGGCCATATATCCTGGGGTGAGGATATCCCACGGAGTGCCGGCCAAACCGTTGAGCACCGCTAAGTTGCCACCGGCTATCACACCCTCGGCCACAGCCGGAGCGTTGAGTCGCTGCAGAGGCATAAAGGTATAGTTTATCTCGGTGGCACCCTCAAGAATTGCTGTCATCGCATTGGCCGATTGCAGCAGCCCCGTGCGGTCGGCCTCCGGCCCCAGTTCCGGTCCTAAAAACTCCCTCACCACCTCGCTCTGACACTCCGGATGATATAGCGCCAACTGCTTAGCCATCGAGGCATGCAGCGACGGAGCCCCCGCCTTAAGCCAAAGCGCATGGAGCGCCGAGATATCGCTGAAACCCACGAGCCACTTCCTCTGCTCCCTGACCAGCAGCTCCAGCTCCTTCGAAAGGAGATGCACACATCCATATCCCCCTCGGGCACAGAGTATCACATCGATATCCCTACGCTGCAACGCTTCGCGCAGGTCGGCGAGTCGCTCGGCATCGGCGGCTGCAAATGTGCCGCAACGCGGACCCTTGGCATGCTGCATCACCTCAACTTCATGACCGCGGCGCAGCAGCTCGGCCACGGCTCCATCTATATATAGCGGCATCACCTCAGTGGCCGGCGATATAATTCCAAACTTCATTATAATACTTAGAAATCCAAATTAGTAGATGCTATCCAGATTCTCCTGCGCCTCCGGCGCGAGGAAGAGGCGGGTGGTGGCATCGGCGGCAGTGCTTATCCCCTGAGCGAGTGCCGCCTCGCGGAGTTCGGCCGCAGAGGGTGGTGAATCGGTGAGGGGGAGCAGGGCGTCGGGGAAGATTTCGAGGAGTTCGGCGATTACGAATTGAGCCGGAGCATATCCTGCTTCGGCTGCCCGCCAGAAGTGACGCAGTGAGAGGTCGTGGTCATAGTCCACGCCGATGGCGCGGCTGTAGGCATCGCCCAACAGTGCATCGGCCCGGGCACGCACCTGTGCCGGAAAGTCGGCCGAGTCGGCGATACGTTTCAGAATCGGTATGGCGATCTGCGGTGCGCGAGCGGGGTAGAGGTATAGAGCCACTCGCAATTGCTCTGAGGCATCGCTGCGCGCCCAGAGCGGGCCTTGTAGAGCCTCGAGTTTATAGGCGGCATCGAGGAGCCCGTGATCGAGTGCTGCGCGATAGTAATCTGCCGCCCGGAGGGTGTCGGGAGTCACACCTCCGCGTCCGTCGCGGTAAAGATCGCCCAACATCGAGGCTGCCGTGGCCACCCCTGCATCGGCTGCCCGCGAGAGCCAGTAGAGAGCCTTCTCATCATCACGGGCCACAAGTTTCCCCTGCAGCAGAAGGAATCCGATATTGCTCTGAGCCTTAGGATCGCCTGCGATAGCCGCCTCCTCGATGCGGCGCAGTCCCTCGGCGGTCTCCCCCCGCTGCATCAGCCGATACCCCAGATAATTCAGGGCCGGGAGATAGCCGCTGTCGGCCGATGCGGTAAGGAGCCGCATTGCGCGCAGCGAATCGGCCGGAATCGTATCGTAGCCCCTCTCATAAAGCATCGAGAGGTGATAGAGCGCCTCCGGAAGGCCCGAATCGGCCTGCGCATGGAGCGCAGCGATTCCGGCCATCCGCTCCTCCGGAGTGCGGAAAGCCGACAGAGCCACACAGGCTGTCAGCAGCAGGAAAAAGAGGGGTAGCCTACGCATCGGGGTGTGGGGTAGCTGAGTCAATGTTTACTTCGGAGTCATAGTCACGAGTGGCACCAGCATCTCCTGCAGCGATATGCCGCCATGCTGGAAGGTGCCCGTGTAATACTGCACGTAGTAATTGTAATTGTTGGGGTAAGAGAAGAAATCCTCATTAAGGGCATAGATGAATGTGCTCGACAGATTGGGAGCCGGCAGACCGAACCGCTTCGGATCCTTCATCTCATAGACCTGCTTGGAATTATAGTTGAGGTTCTTCCCCACCTTATAGCGCAGGTTGGTGTTGGTGTTGCGGTCGCCCACCACCTTGATAGGATTATCCACCCGGATAGTGCCATGGTCGGTGGTCAGGATTACCTTATAGCCCATCTCTGCCAGACGGCGGAAGAGGTCGACGGCCGACGAATGGCGGAACCACGACTCCGTGAGCGAACGATAGGCCGCATCGGAATTGGCGAGTTCGCGGATCATCTTCGACTCCGTGCGGGCATGCGACAGCATATCGATGAAATTCAGCACCAGCACCTGCAGCGGAATGTCGCTCATCTTGGCCAATTGGCGTATGAACTTCTCGCCACCCTGCGAATCATTGATCTTGGTATAGGCGAAACGGTCCTTGCGGCGGAAGCGCTCTATCTGGGTCTGTATGAGCTGGCTCTCATGTATATTCAGCCCTTCATCCTCATCCTCATCTACCCAATATTGCGGATACATTGTGGCGATCTGCAGCGGCATCAGGCCGGCGAAAATCGCATTGCGGGCATATTGTGTCGAAGTGGGAAGGATGGTGGTGTAGAGGGTTTCCTCGAAATTGAAAAATTCCGAGAGGAGGGGTTGCACTATGCGCCACTGGTCGAGTCGGAAATTATCGATTAATACGAAGCATACCTTTTCACCCTTATCGAGCAGCGGGAACACCGAGCGGCGGAACACCTCATGGCTCATCATCGGATGATCATCAGTAGTGACCCACGACTCATAATTGCGCTTCACAAACTTGCAGAAATTGGAGTTGGCATCCCTCTTCTGGAGCAGGAGCATCTCATCCATCTGCGAATCGGAATCGGCCAGTTTCAATTCCCAATACACCAGCTGGCGGTACACCTCCATCCATTCCGGGATAGAATTGGCTGAATTGATAAGTGCCGAGATCTGCTGGAACTCCTGTTGGTACGAACTTGTGGCCTGCCGTGCCACCAATTCAGAGGAATGCAGATTCTTCTTAAGCGAGAGGAGGATCTGGTTGGGGTTGACCGGTTTGATCAGATAATCGGCGATTTGATTGCCGATAGCCTGATTCATGATATTCTCCTCCTCGCTCTTGGTGATCATGATTACCGGTATATCGGGATGTTGCTGATTGATGCGTGTGAGGGTCTCCAGCCCGGAGAGCCCCGGCATATTCTCATCGAGCAGGATTAGGGAATATGGGGTCGACTGGAGCGCATCGAGTGCGTCGCGGCCATTGGAGACGGTATCTATCTCATAGCCTTTGGCTTTCAGGAATAGGATGTGGGGCTTCAGGAGATCGATTTCGTCATCGACCCAGAGTATTTTGGGGGTGGTATTGGGCATGGGCGGGTATTTTTTTGGGGGGCTTTTAGGGCTTTAGGGGCTTTAAGGGCTTTAAGGACTTTAAGGACTTTAGGGT
>JAIDKG010000118.1 GCA_029051525.1 Muribaculaceae bacterium | reverse complement strand
TTCCTTCTTCGACTCGCAAAATCCACTCAAAAATCGCCGCCCCTACGACCCCGAAATTTTAAGGAACGCGCTCTAAGTAATGTTAAATCATCCAAAAGCCAAAAGTCATGTCGAAACAATACGAAGATGCCACCCCTATGGGTGATGCCGAACTGGAATCGCTCCGCGCCGAACTCAACCAAATCAAGCAGCAATGGCAAGAGGCCAACAGCCGTCTGGAGCAGCTTGAAGCAGCCACCGTGGCCGATGGCGAGCGAGTGAGCACCGGTCGCGTGAAGAGCGCGCAGCAGCGCCTCATGGATATGTATAAGCGTTTTGCAATCATCTCCTTACTCTGCGTGGGGTGGATGCCGCTGATGATTTCACGCTGGCAGGATGTATTCTCCTACTCCTCGACCACCTATCGCATCATGGTAGTGATACTCTGCGCACTTTATTTCCTGACAGCCTCCACGATGGATTTCTGTCTTTACCGCGGAGTGCGAGCCATCGACATAGCCCGGATGCCGATCAGCGAGGTATCCACGCGTGCCATCCGTCTGAAGCGGAGCCACCACATCTGCCAACTCACCCTGATCCCTCTGGCCATCATCTTGCTCACCCTCATGATATGGCCCATCGCCTCCTCGGCTGCCCTGATCGGCATAGCAATCGGCGGAGTCACCGGCCTTGCCATCGGCCTGACCGCCTACTTCCGCATGATGCGTTCCTACCGCACCCTCATAGCCGATAGCTGACGGAGTGCCTCATCACTGCTGTGAGTCAAGGGGCGTTGCGGTGGATTTATTTACACATTATACAGCTGCTTGATAAAGAAATAGACTAATTCCTTTATTCGAGTCGGTGAGCCGTCGAGTGTAAAAGTTACCTCTCTCTCGCGCTTTTTGGTGTATTTTGCGAGATCTCTTCAGTCACGATGCTCTGGTGATGCTGTCCCACCTACTGTCGGATTTCGATGAGTATTGAAATTTTCTTGGAAAAAGACTTGTAGGATTTGCGAGAATACTATATAATCATTAAGAGCGCGTTCCTTAAAATTTCGGGGTCGTAGGGGCGGTGATTTTTGAGCGGATTTTGCGAGTCGAAGAAGGAACGATGCGGGCATCGTGACTGATGAGATCTCGCAAAATACGCCAAAAAGCGCCGGACAGAGGTAACTTTTACACAGGCAGGCTTACCGATTGCGGATTTAAGAGGGTATAGGCGTAAAAGATCGGTGCTCACGAGAGCCTCAGCACTTCAAGGAATGTTACCAATAATTATTGACACTACAAGATATTTGGTGTCAATTGTTTAAATTATTATTTTCGGGCATCAAAGTGTAGAAGCTCTGATTATCTCGGCTCCCCCAATCCTATCCGGAAGGTTCTCTTTCAGATTCTTTAGGGATTCACAAATTTTTGCTAACTTTGTACTATCCGATTTGGAATGAGAGTCGAGTGCGGCATCTTTTTGATGTGGCATGCGCGAGTCCTTCGGGGCGCTGTACGTCTCTTTCTGAGTCGGTTTTTTCGTCTCCGTAAGTTTCCGCGTAGGTTCTTAATGTTGTCAACAATCCTGTATAACTCGCTAAAGCGAGTCCCGTTTGCGCTCAATATCCTCAGCTTTGGAAAGTACGTCTCCTCCAGATTATATCGCGCTCGTCTCTCAGGTATTTGACAAGCGAATCATATGCGTCTGTTCTCCGTCTCTTTCTTGGAACCACGTCAAGTAATTCTGCAAGCGTGACTTCTATCGTCAGGCCGCTTTTAAAACGTTCCTCACCTATATAACCTGTGAGGGCTTCTATATCATCCCGAAATTTCTCCGGTACAATATGAGTGGTTGTCTTTTGCTTCTCGAAAGGATCCACCACTGCCTCCCGTGCCCGAAGAAATTCATCGTTTTCTCCGAAGATAATGCTGTATAAATCCATATCCGCATATAAGGACAGAGAAGGACAAGAATGAACGTTTTGTATAAAAAAGCCCACCCGTTATGAGTGAGCTGATATAAAGTGTTATTGAAATGCCTATATGCGTTATTCGTAGCACCCCTTGGATTCATTATATCTCATGGGGAAGTCTTTCAAATATAATGTTGCTGTGCCTCCATAGTCCGCATCCAGATCTTTTACGTCAAGATAATCTACCGTTCCAAATACCGGCCAATGATCTGTTTCATGAGACCATAGACTATCACCGAAGGCTTCATATCCGGCCTTCACCAACCCTCGACACCATGCCTTGTAAACATTTTTATCGCGAGCGTTGGATTGTCAATGAAAAGACAAGGTTCTCTCAAAGATTGATTGTGACTTTTTCATACAAATACCGCGACTACCTCAGGTTCCTGCGTCAACGGGAGATTG
>JAIDKG010000117.1 GCA_029051525.1 Muribaculaceae bacterium | reverse complement strand
TTCCTTCTTCGACTCGCAAAATCCACTCAAAAATCGCCGCCCCTACGACCCCGAAATTTTAAGGAACGCGCTCTTACCACGTCGGTCATGGCCTTTGCCACAACAGGCATGGCCTCTATCTATACATAGACAAACGTCGCAAAAGGTAAATCCGCATATCCCCTACCCTACATTTTTAGAGCGCGTCGTCACTTGACCTCCATCCCATCTCTATCTCCGGGCTAACCATCCTCAGCAAAATCGGGCACTCACCCTCACAGTGAGTGCCCGATTCTTAGAAGTTTCTCTTAATTTGAGCGCTCTGTGTCATTGCATCAGTTTTTCCGTTGTGGCAGCACCTTTCGGGGAGGCGCTGCGACGCAGTAGTATCTCTCCGCGGCGTGCACGGTCGGGATCAGTGCGCCGACCATCAATGGTGTACCATTCTGTGGTGACGCTCTCCTCTTGAAGCACCGTCTCCACACTGACTTCTACCGATGGGCGATCATACGATATTACAGTCTCTTGGCTGCTCACTCCGTTTTTCTCAAGTATCAGGTGTAAGCGAGAGTTATTCTCGAGATTGATTCCGGTGGCAGGATCGTAAAGGGTATATCCTTCGGGTGTCGCGGAGTAAAGGTGGGCATCGGAGGCCGAGCAGTGCCAATAGACCGTCACCCCCTCGCGAAGGCCGCCGAGCGTGGCGTGCGCCCAACCGGTGGAGTCGCCTTCGATGGCAGTCGGTATTTGGAGAGAAGTGCCGTCGGAAGGAGTCGCGAGCGCCACACCGTTGATTGTCACGCCGGCCAATGACGGACGTATCTCAAGCGGCAGTCCATCCTCCGGATCGGGGAAGCAGCGCTCTATATGGGTCTCGATTGTGGGGTCGGGTATATGGTAGCACACACTGTAGCGTCCCTCCTCCAAGGCGCTGATATCCAATAGAAATTCACCCTCTGCCGCATCGGTTGAGGATGCCACGATCTCGCCCGAAGCATCGAGCACCGAACATTGCAGCCTTCCCGTGGCGGCCGGATCGAGAGTGCCGATCTTCACCACCGGGGCGTGAAGGAGTTGGCCGCAACCGTAGTCGGTCACACCCTCCCATTCATACCCGTTCTCAAGCTGCGGCGCTCCGTAGAGGTATATCTTCATGTCCCAGAATGATATGCGGTTTCCGGGGGGAGTCTCAAAAATCAGTTTGGTCACCGGCTCGCCATTCATGGGCAGGTCCACTCCGCAATAATCGCGAGTGGGGGCCTCGGGGAGACGGGCCTCAATACCGTTGATCGTAAACCGGGGGTTATAATTCCAATTGGGATCGAAGGCATTGACGGCATATATCTCCACCCTACTGATCAACCATGGCGAACGCCCATCGGCATCGGTGGAGAGAATAAGCTCCATGCGCCCGTCGACACCGTCGAAATCGGCATCTCCAAGTGTGAAGGAGGGCACATAGCTTATCTTCTTATCGGATTTGCTATAGTTGGTAATACAGCAGTCGAAGTGGGCCTCTGTAAACATTCCTGCATTCGGCATATCCCAAAGATTGGAAATCTTCTTCGGGTTATCCTCGCGGTGGTCGAAAGTCCAGTAATCGAGCTCGGCATTATTCTGCAAAGCACTGTAATTGGGAGCGAGCGACACATACTGTCGTGCCGTGGCCTCAATCGGACCACACTGCATCAGCACCGCCAGCGCTACCACGCCAATTGTCTGTCCAAGGAAAGAGCTGCCGAAATACTTCATAAGGGTAATGTAAAGTGAGTAGAGTGAATATAATTGAGTTTACTCGAGCAAAATCATCTCTTTTCGACATTCTCCTGCTCAGCCGCTAAAATTACTCATCATCAACCAAATACACAACCCACCAGCCATCTCAGCACCTCTTCAAATGTTAATAATACTTAAATCACATCAATTTTTCTTCATTTTCCGTGATTTTCTATTGCTATTTAGAGCGCGTTCCTTAAAATTTCGGGGCCGTAGGGGTCGCAGCCTTGGAGTGGATTTTGTCACTTGCTGCAAGGA
>JAIDKG010000116.1 GCA_029051525.1 Muribaculaceae bacterium | reverse complement strand
TCCCTCTACGACCTCCGATGGGGTGCCGTCGCTGACCGGGGCGTTGCTCCAGCGCGAGCCGTCGCAGGGTGTGAAGTCGGCCGGGAATGTGAAGCGTGAGTCTTGCGAATAGGGTAGCTTCTTGTCGGCATAGACTTTCTTCATGTATAGGCCGTAGATGGGGAGGGCGGCGCGAGCGCCCTGACCGTAGGCCATGGAATTGAAGTGGATGTAGCGCTCTTCGCCGCCTACCCAGATGCCGGTCACCAGGTCGGGGGTGAATCCCATGAACCAGGCGTCGGAGTTGAAGTTGGTCGTACCGGTCTTGCCGCCCATCTGGGCGCTGATGCCGTAGTTGCCGCGCAGGCTTCGGCCGGTACCCTTGTCGATTACATCGAAGAGCACTGATGTGATCTTATACGAAGCCTTCTCATTGAGGGCCTCGGTGCGGTGGGCCACAGGGGAGTAAATCACGTTGCCCTGATTGTCTTCGATGCGGGTGACGTAGACCGGGTCAACGCGCACACCCTTGTTGGCGAAGGTGCTGTAGCCCGACACCATCTCGGCCACCGAGGCATCGAATGATCCGAGCGACAGCGTATAGTTCGGGGTGAGGAATCCGCTTATGCCATACATGCGGAGCTTGCCGACGAAGGTCGGCACACGGAGCTCGTGGATGAGGCGGGCGGAGATCCAGTTGTTGGAAGTGGTGAGGGCCCATCGCAGGTCGACATTCTCGCCGATTCGGCTCTTGCCGGTGTTGCGCGGCATCCAGCCGCCGAAGTTGGGCTGTGTGTTGGAGAATGTGCTGCAGGGGTCAAACTCCTGCTCGAAGGCCAGCGCATAGAGGAATGGTTTGGCCGTAGAACCCACCTGGCGCTTTCCGCGCGAGGCCATATCATACTGGAAGAACATGAAATCCGGACCACCCACATAAGCCTTCACATAGCCTGTGACGGGATCCATCGACATCATGCCGGTGCGCAGTATCGACTTCATATAGAGTAGAGAGTCGTAGGGGGTCATGGTGACAGTCTTGGAGCCGGGCACTACTTTGCCGTCGCTCTTCACGTAGGTGAAAATATCCATCTGCACCGGTTGGTGGAAAGCTGCCTCGATCTCCTCGTCGGAACAGCCGGCGAGTTTCATCACACGGTGGCGCTCCGTCTGGCGCATGGCATTACGGATAAGGCGGCGTGCGCCGGCGGCCGAGATTTCCGCGCTATTGGTGGAATAGGGGCCGAAGGCCGAACCGCGTTTTTCAGCATCGAAAGCCGGCTGGAGATATCCTCCGAGGTGCTGCCACACGGCCTCCTCGGCATATTTCTGCATTTTCACATCGATAGTGCTATAGATCTGCAGACCATCGGTGTAGAGATTGTAGTAGGAGCCGTCGGGCTTCGGATTCTTCAGAATCCAGCCATAGAGCGGGTTATCCTCCCACTGGGTGGAGTCGGTGGTGTATTGACCGTAGGCTATGTTGTAGCCCAATTCATTGGCATAGTTGGATCGGTCGGGGCGTGAGGGTTTCTTGGCAGTCATGAGTCGGCGTATCTCCTCACGCAGATATGGGGCGCCTCCCTCGCGGTGGTCTACCTTATGATAGTCAAGTCCGAGCGGGAGCTGCTTGATTGAATCGGCCTCGGCCTGGGAGAGACGTCCCTCCTTGACCATCTGGTCGATTACGGTGTTGCGGCGGCTGAGAGTGCGCTCCGGATGTCGCAGCGGATTATAGTAGGATGGATTCTTCAACATGCCCACCAGCATGGCGGCCTCCTGCACATTGAGGTCGCCGGGCTCCTTGCCGAAGTATACGTTGGCGGCGGTCTTGATGCCCACGGCGTTGTTGAGGAAGTCGAAGCGGTTGAGATACATGTTGATGATCTCATTCTTCGTGTAGAAACGCTCCAGTTTGATGGCGATCATCCATTCGATAGGCTTCTGCATGGCTCGCTTCAGCATATTGGAGGAGGGCTGCGAATAGAGCTGCTTGGCGAGCTGCTGAGTGATAGTGGAGCCACCACCCGACGACTTGTCGCCCATGGCCACCGTCTTGACCAGGGTGCGCCCTAAGGCCATGAAATCTATACCGGAGTGGCTTAGGAAGCGTGCATCCTCGGTTGAGATCAGTGCATCGATCACCCGGGGAGAGATGGCATCGTAGTCGTTGTAGACGCGATTGCCTGCACCGGCGAAATATCGTCCTAACTCGGTGGTGCCGTCGGAGGCATAGACCACCGAGGCCAGTTTGTCGTGGGGATCCTCCAGTTCCTCAATCGGAGGCATGTAGCCGATTACTCCATTGTAGATGAGCAGCAGGAGTATAGCTATTATGAAACCGACTCCAAGGAAGGAAATCCAGAGCCATTTCACTATTTTGCCGGAGGAAATCGAAAAAAATTTCATAACATCGGATTTCAAGTTGGTGAATGCGGAGTGGCGGTCGTGGGGCCGGCGCATATCCGCTTCAACTTACAAAATTACTCAACCTTTTGCAATTACCCAAATATGGGGCTGGCAATTTGAATTTTTTGGGGGGCGGGGGGCTTAAGGTCTTTAAGGACTTTAAGGACTTTAAGGACTTTAAGGACTTTAAGGTCTTTAAGGGACTTTAAGGGCTTTGGGGCTTTAGTAGCCTCTTTTTTTGCGGCGAAGGGCGGCCATTCTTTCGGAGAAGCCGCCGTTGTTGAGGAAGTCGGCGGAGAGGCGTTGCAGTTGCCGGAATAGGAGGTAGTCGGCTTGGTTGATGAGTATTATTGCCATGTTGGCGATGGTTTCGGGCGGGCGGGTCTCGATGAGCGGCATGAAGTATTCGGCATCGTTGTGAGTGCGGCCTAAATTGCGCATTGCTTCATATTCGATGCTCCCTTTCTGCCATTGTGGCTTTCCTCTTGTGCGGAGGTAGTCTTCGTAGTCTTCAAGTAGTTCTTTGAGGCTGGCTTTGGCTACGTTGATGAGTCGGATTTCAGTCTTGGATGATGTCGAAGCTGCGGCACAGCCTTCCACGATGTTTTGTTTGCCACTTCTGGCGGCCTGAACCATCTGGTCGATTGTGCGGTCGCCATGTGGGAGGTATTTGTGGCAGAAATAGTAGGTAATCTGGTAGATTACATCGCTTTTCCGGTAGGTGAGCAGATTTTTGTAATTTCCGATATTGGGAATAAGGTCGTTCATGAGCGAGGGTGTATATTGATGTGCAAATATAGTAAATTTTTTTGTCAATGATTGGTTTGAGGTCGGGTGGGATGTGCTAAATGCGGGGATTGGGCGTTGTTTTTTAGGGATGCTGTGGCTAATTGGGGAGATTGTATCTAAACTGTAAGGAAAAATGTCGTCCTGTAATATTGCGCGGGAGAGCGGACTCCCGGATGAAAAAAATGGGAAGGAGCGGCTTTGGAATGCCGGATATGTGAAGGTGATGCTGTGCAATTTTCTTCTATTCTTCGCTTTCTATCTTCTTACGCCGCTGCTGCCGATCTATCTCGATGAGCAGTTTGCCGCCGATAAGGATATGCTCGGGCTGGTGCTGTCGGGCTATGTGGTGGCTACGCTTCTGGTGCGCCCGTTCAGCGGATTTGTGGTGGATACGTTCAATCGCAAGAGGGTGCTTGTGGCCTGTTTCTTTCTTTTCTTTATAATCTTTACGGGATATATCGGGGCCGGGACACTGCTGATGTTTGCGATTGTGCGCACGTTGCACGGGATTCCGTTCGGTGCCGCGACGGTGGCCAACAGTACGGTGGCTCTCGATGTGCTCCCCTCGTCGCGGCGCAACGAGGGGATAGGCTATTATGGGCTGAGCAATAATCTTGCTATGGCTGTGGCTCCGAGTGCCGGTATCTATATCTATCATGCCACCTCCAATTTCATGCTACTTTTCTGGCTTTCGCTGATTCTGGCGCTGGCGGGTTTCATATGTTCCACCACGGTTAAGTTGCCCAAAATCAAGAAGACTCCCGGTCGGCCGGTGATGAGTCTTGACCATTTCTTTCTGACGCGCGGCTGGTTGCTGGCGGTCAATATCATCTTCTTCGGTCTTTGCTGGGGGGTGATGAGCAATTATGTGGCTATCTATGGGCAGGAGGAACTTGATATCACCGACGGCACCGGATTTTTCTTCATGCTGCTTTCAGCCGGATTGATGATTTCCCGAATGTTTGGCGTGAAGAGTCTGCGGGCCGGAAAGATGACGCGCAATGCGGCTGTGGGTGTGCTGTTGTCGCTTGTGGGATATTCGCTTTTTGCTTTTGTGATAACTCCCTGGAGCTATTATCTGGCGGCATTGCTGATCGGACTGGGCAACGGGCAGATGTATCCCGCATTCCTGACAATGTTTGTGAAAGTGGCGCGTCATGATCAGCGAGGCACGGCCAATTCATCAATCCTCATCTCCTGGGATTTCGGCATGGGACTGGGGATATTGCTGGGTGGAGTGATAGCCGAGAGCTTCGGTTTTGTGACAGCCTTCCACATAGTGGCCTTCATGCAGGGGGGCGGGGCGCTGCTCTTCCTCCTATTCACACGCGGATTCTTCAACCGCCGCAAACTCAACGAGAATTAATAATCAGATAATTAGATATATGGGAAAAGTAACGTGGAAACCCGGCACGATGGTATATCCCGCGCCGGCAGTACTGGTGACGTGCGGCAGCACGCCGGCCGACTGGAATATGCTCACCGTGGCCTGGACTGGCACCATCTGCACCAATCCGGCCATGCTCTACATCAGTGTGCGCCCCGAGCGCCACTCATATCCGTTGATAATGGCCAATATGGAGTTTACCGTCAATCTCACCACCGAGGCGATGGCTCGTGCCACCGATTGGGCCGGAGTGCGCTCCGGCAAGGATTATGACAAATGGAAAGAGACCGGCCTGACCCCCGAACCCGGCGAGATGGTGAAATCGCCTGCGATAGCCGAGTCGCCGCTGGCCATCGAATGCAGGGTGAAGGAGGTGCTTCATCTCGGCAGTCACGATATGATAATGGCCGATGTGCTCTGTCTGCGGGCCGATGATCGCTATATAGATCCCTCCACCGGGGCCTTCTCGCTCAAGGATGCCGGATTGATGGCCTATGTGCATGGCGGCTATTACAGTCTTGGCGAACTCCTCGGCACATTCGGTTTCTCGGTCAAGAAGCACCGCTGACCTACAGCGTCAGGCACCAAAGCTGAAAAAAAGAATGCCCATGCAGTCAGAGTCGGAGGTCCGCCTGCTGCATGGGCATTATAAATTAAGAAGGGGAGAGGGGGTTACTTCACGCCGAGATCCACGAGCACCTGATCGATGTGGCGGTCGGCAGCCTCTACGGTTGCCTCATATGCCTCCTTGGAGGGCATATTCTCGCGCACCTCGATATAGAACTTGATCTTAGGCTCTGTGCCCGAAGGACGGATAGAGATCTTGTCGCCCGCCTCGGTGAAGAACTGGAGCACATTGGAAGTGGTGGGGAAGTTCATCTTCTCCACGGCGCCTGTGCGCAGGTCGGTGCAGTTGAGGTCGGCATAATCCTTGACAGTCACTACGGGAGAGCCGGCAATCTGCTTCGGGGGATTCTCGCGGAAGTTCTTCATCATGGCCACAATCTCGTCGGCACCGGTCTTGCCCGGACGCACCACGCTCACGCCGCGCTCGCGCGAGAAACCATACTTTGCGTAGATTTCGATGAGAAGTTCGTAGAGGTCCATACCCTTATCGGCGGCCCATGCAGCGATTTCAGCCATCATCGACACAGCCGATACGGCATCCTTATCGCGCACGAAAGTCTCGGCCAGGAAGCCGTAGCTCTCCTCGCCGCCACCCAGGTATCGACCGGTAGTCTCCAGATTGCGCATCACGTCGGCAATCCATTTGAATCCGGTGAAGCAGTCATAGCAGGTCACATTGTTGGCTTCGGCGATGCGTTTGATAGTCTCGGTGGTGACGATTGTCTTCACGCAGTATTCGTTGCCCTGGATTTTGCCAAGCTCCACATTGCGGGTGATGAGGTAATAGAGGAAGATCATCACGATCTGATTGCCGTTGACGAGCTGATAGTTGCCATTCTTGTCGCGCACCACCACGCCGATGCGGTCGGAGTCGGGGTCGGATGCGAGCACGAGGCTTGCTCCGGTCTCCTTGGCTTTTGCGATGGCCATCGACATAGCCTCGGCATTCTCAGGATTGGGTGAAACGACGGTGGGGAAGTTGCCATCCTTCACATCCTGCTCAGGCACATGGATTACATTCTTGAAACCCCACTTCGCAAGCGAATCGTAGATAAGCATTGAGCCTACGCCGTGGATCGGGGTGTAGACAATCTTCATATCGGCGTGGCGCTTGTCGGCCTCGGGTGAGAGTGAGAGGCCGAGGATCTCCTCAAGATAGGGTTCGTCGACATCCTTGCCGATAATCTGGATGAGGCTCGGGTCGGCCTCGAATTTGATCTGATCTACCGAAGTGATTGCATTGACATAGGCGATTGTCTCCACATCGTGGGGGGCAATCATCTGGGCGCCGTCGCTCCAGTAAGCCTTATAGCCGTTGTATTCCTTCGGGTTGTGGGAAGCTGTGATATTCACACCGCTCTGGCAGCCGAGACGGCGGATGGCATACGATACCTCCGGAGTGGGGCGGCAGTCGTCGAAGAGATATACCTTTATGCCATTGGCCGAGAAGATAGCGGCCACCATTTCGGCAAATTTGCGGGAATTATTGCGCACGTCATGGCCTACGACCACTGAGATCTGCGGGAGATCCTTGAAGCAGACCTTCAGATAATTGGCCAGACCCTGGGTGGCCGCACCCACGGTGTAGATGTTCATGCGGTTGGTGCCGGCACCCATGATGCCGCGCAGACCACCTGTGCCGAATTCCAGATCCTTATAGAATGAATCGATGAGTTCGGTATGGTCGGGATTGTCGAGGAGTGCCTTCACGGCATTGCGTGTTTCTTCATCGTATTGGGGAGTGAGCCATTTTTCGGCGCGCTCGATGCATGTCTTCAATAAAGTTTCGTTATCCATTGAATTGAATATAAGGGGTTAAATTTTAGATTTCAGGTCGGGTCTCGGTGCGCTGTCGGCGGCGCGGAAAGGTGACCGAGACACTCAGAAAACACAAATGTAATAAAAATTACGGAAAAGCGTGCAATAAAAATCCCTAAAATTGCGAGTTGGTGGATTTTTTAGTAATTTTGTGAAATGAATCTCCACGGTGCCCGTGTGGCGGCTTAAGCCGGAGAGATTGTATCCCCCCCCCCGCATCAGTGATGGCGGCACGGATGAAGGTGGTGGCGATGCCATGACGCTCGCCCCTGACTCATAGAGGCGTGCGAGAGCGAGCGCGGGGGAGGAGAGAATCTTCGAGTTAACCCAAATATAAGTAGCTGCTAAGAATTAATGATGAAATGTTTTTATAAATTCTTATATGTGCATTTATTCTTAGCAGCTACATATCGATATAGTTAGAGATACACCATGATATTGTCAATGACAGGGTTCGGAAGAGGCTCGGCCTCTTCGCCCGACCGGAAAGTTACGGTAGAGATAAAGTCGCTGAATTCCAAACAGCTCGACCTCTTCATGCGAGTGCCTTCATGTTTCAGAGAACTTGAGATCGAGGCGCGCTCGCTGATAGCTCCTGTGCTGGAGCGCGGCAAGGTGGAGATGAATGTGGCTGTAGAGCACACATCGCCTACATCATCGACGGCTCTTAATATTCCGGTCATCGAGGCATATCGCGCGCAGGTGGAGGAGATGGCCGCCCGACTGGGAATCGACACTCCCGCCGACTGGTACAGCACCCTGCTCCGACTCCCCGACACCCTGCAGACCAAGGTGGAGGAGATCCTCCCCGCCGACCGTAAGGCATTCCTCGATGCCACTGCGGCAGCCGCCGAGGCGCTCACGGAATTCCGCATCACCGAGGGAGCCAAGCTCCATGCCTTCTTCTGCGAGAAGATTGCCAATATCGGAGGATTGCTCGCCGAGGTGGAACCCTTCGAGAAGAGCAGGGTGGAGAAAATCCGCCAGCGCCTGGAAGAGCAGCTCTCATCGCTGCGCGGTATAGACTACGACAAAGGCCGACTCGAACAGGAGCTCATCTTCTACATCGAGAAGCTCGATGTGAGCGAAGAGAAACTGCGTCTGCGGTCGCATCTTGACTACTTCCTCGACACTCTCGGCAGTGTGGCCGATGGTCGCCCCGAAGCCGGCCAGGGTAAGAAACTCGGATTCATCGCCCAGGAGATAGGGCGTGAAATCAACACCCTCGGCTCCAAGAGCAACAGTGCCGAGATGCAGAAAATCGTGGTGAAAATGAAAGATGAACTCGAGCAGATCAAAGAGCAGGTGCTCAATGTGCTCTGATAACCCCCCACAACTTTATGCACACCGCCACACAAACCATCAATCCACAATCAATCCCCTCTCCCGGCCTTACTGACATGAAGGGAAAGATCATCATACTCTCCGCCCCCTCGGGCACCGGCAAATCCACCATCATATCCCGCATCATCGGGGATCCGCGTCTGCGACTCGGTTTTTCGATCTCGGCCACCAGCCGCGCCCCGCGCGGCGAGGAGCAGAACGGCCGCGAATATTACTTCATCACCAACGAGGAATTCAAAGAGCGCGCCGAGCGCGGCGACTTCGTGGAGTGGGAAGAGGTATATCCCGGCACATGCTATGGCACTCTGCGTTCGGAAGTGGAGCGCGTCACCACCGGCGGCCATAATCTGATTATGGATATCGATGTGAAAGGGGGGCTCAATGTGAAGCGATGTTACGGCTCCGACGCCCTCGCCATCTTCATACTTCCTCCCAGCCTCGAGGCCCTCGAAGAGCGCCTGCGTGGCCGAGGCACCGATGCCGAAGACCGCATCCTCAAGCGTCTGGCCAAGGCGGAATATGAACTCAGCTTCGCCGACCGCTACGACTGCCGCGTGGTCAACGACGACCTGGAGCGCGCATCGGCCGAAGTGGCCGAATTGATAGTACGATTTATAGAGAGCGGTGCCAAAGAGGAGGAGTGCGCTTCTGAAGCGTAAGAGCAGATTATAAGTGGCTGATAATTATTTATTCTTAGTGGCTACTTGACTATTATAAAGATATGGAGTCAGACCGCACGATAGGGATATTCGGAGGTACCTTCGATCCGCCGCATGAGGGGCATATGGCTGTGGCATGCGCCGCGCTGCGCCAGGGTGTGGCTGATGAGGTGTGGCTGATGGTGAGTCCGCAGAACCCCCTTAAGCAGGGGCGCCGCATATCGGCCGAGGCAGATCGTCTGGCCATGACCCGCATAGCTGTGGAATCGCTCCCGGCCGAGATGCAGGCCCGCATCCGGGTGAGCGACTACGAAAGCCGACTCCCCCGGCCATCCTACACCGTGGCCACCCTCCGCGCCCTGAAGCGTGATTACCCCGACTGCCGCTTCCGCCTCATAGTGGGTGGCGACAATCTCGAATCGTTTCACCGCTGGCGTTCCCCCGAAGAGATACTGCGCGACTACGGCCTCATAGTATATCCCCGCCCCGGCGAAGATGCCAGCTCTGCGAGCAATCTCCCCGCCGGATGTGTTATACTCAGGGATGTGGCTCTGAAAGGGGAGAGCAGCACTGCCATACGACAGGCATTGGCCCAAGGCCGGCACCCCGAGGGGCTCCCGGCACGTGTGGCCGATTACATAAAAGAGAATGCACTATATGAAGAATAATCCTACCGATAGCAACCGGGAGATGCGCACGCGTCTGCTCGGCGTGACGGCACTGGCCGCCGAATACTGTGTGACCATAGAGAATGCCGCCGAGGCCGAGCCTGACGAATTTGTGGCACATATGCTGCATCTGCTCCCGAGGATTTATATGGAGTTTAACGATATCGTGCCGGGGCGCGACCTGCGTAAGCCGGGCAGCCATGACCATGACTGCGGTTGCGGCGACGACTGCCATTGCCATCACCACCACGACGATGACGATGATGATGATGAGCATGAGTGCGGTTGCGGCGATGGCTGCGAGTGCGGCCACGGGCATCACCATCATCCGCACGACGAAGATGAATGGGATGAATATGGCACCGTATCGCTCGAAGAGGATGACGATGACCCCGACGATGGCTACTACGGCTCATATATAGATGAGGATTACTACAACAGTGTGCGCCGCCACATGGGGCAGCTTCTCGGTCCTGACGACGTATTTCTCGAAACCTTCGAAGAGGATATGAAATACAGCGATACCCCGATAGCAGCCTCCGTATCCGAATGCCTGGCCGATATATTCCAGCCCCTCTACAACTTTATCTCGATTGTAAAAGATACCGATGGCGAGCAGCTCGAAGGTGCCTACCGGCATGCCCACGAGGAATTTGCCGCCTATTGGAGTCAGACGCTCTGCAATGTGCTTCGCGCGCTGAACCATATCTATTACAATACTCTCAAATAATATTTTCTTCACGCTTTAAATCAGAAAATACCAGAAAAATATGCACAACAATAACACCGATTGCACCGAAGGACTCACCGATAGCCTGCTGCAGCGCATTCAGGAAGATATGGCACTCGACTGCGCCATGGAGACACCTATGACACCCGCCGACCGCATAGCCGCACTGCTCAACACGAGCGTGTGCAATTTCTTCGCCGTGGCTGAAATAGAGGAGATTCTGTTGCATCACGACTTCACAGAGCTCAACCTTGCCGAGGCCTGGACACTGCAGCCCGGCGGACGCTACTACGTGAAACGCAACGATACCGCCATCTTTGCCTTCATCTGCGGCACGGCCCCCGCGGCCGAAGCCGGCTTCCATATCATCGCCGCTCATAGCGACAGCCCCGGTTTCAAACTCAAGCCGGCTCCCGAAATCTATGGCGACGGGGGAGTGGTGAGCCTCAATGTGGAGAAATATGGTGGTCCGATCATGTACACCTGGTTTGACCGTCCACTCTCGATAGCCGCCCGCCTGATGCTGCGCGGCGAGGATGCGTTGCATCCTGAGGTGCGCCTGGTGGATCTCACATCGGCCGTGGCGGTGATACCCCATCTGGCCATCCACTTCAACCGCGCTGTCAACGAAGGGAATCCCCTCTCGGTGCAGAAAGATATGAAACCGGTGATCGGCTACATGCCCCGCGAGAAATTCGATGCCATGATGCAGCGCGGCGGTGTGGTGAAATCGATGATAGCCGACGAGGCCGGCGTGGAGCCCGAGGATATCCTCGCCATGGAGGCGGTGCTCTATCCGGTGGATTCCGTATTCCCGGCCGTAGGAATCAATGAGGAATATATCGTATCTCCCCGCCTCGACGATCTCTCCATGGCCTTCGCGGCGCTCGATGCCCTTACTGCCACATGCGAAGAGAGCACAGCCGCCACCCGCGTGATGGCCATCTTCGACAATGAAGAGACCGGCTCCGGCACCCGTCAGGGAGCCGCCGCCCCCACGCTGCGCAATATCATGGAGCGCATAGCAGGAGGTCTGGCCCGCGGCGCAGGCAAGGAGATTGCCCCCGACGACTTCTATCGTTCACTCGAACCGACATTCCTTATCTCGGCCGACGACGCCCACGCATGGCATCCCAACTACCCCGAGAAATACGACCCGACGAATCACCCCGTGATCGGCGGCGGCCCGGTGGTGAAAATCAATGCCAACTGCAAATATATGACCGACTCACGCGGCGATGCCATATTCCGCGCCATCTGTCAGGAAGAGGGTGTGAAGTGCCAATACTTCGTGAATCATGCCGATGTGGCCGGCGGAAGCACCTTAGGCAATATCCTCACCTCACAACTTGATATAGCCGGGGTCGACATGGGTTGTGCCATTTGGGCCATGCACTCAGCCTGCGAGACAGGCGGAGTGAGCGACCTCAACGACACCGTGAAGGTATTCAGCCGCTTCTACCGCAGCTGAAAGGTGAAAATATTGCTGTAAAGAGGGTGTATATCGCAAATTTTATGTAAATTTGTAGTGAGTCAAAGTGCCTTGCGGCACTGTGCACCGGCCTCCGGCCGACTTGCACTCTTTGCTCACGTGCGAATTTTTTATTAAATTTGCATTTTGGAAGGTGTTGAGGGGAAATTTGGCGCGGTATTTGTTGGCTGAAGTTAACGAGCCGACCCATACGGGCGCGGTGAGTGTTATACCGTGGCCGGGCAATGCCTGCGGGCATCGCTCACTCCACATCGCTTTACGAAAAATATCAAAAACCGATAATAAAACCAATGAACGTAAATTACGCCCCGATCGACAAAGTGAACGGTGAGATCACCGTGACTATCGAAGAGAAGGATTATACCGACAAAGTAGAGAAACAGCTTCGTGAAATCTCCCAGCGCCGTCCGGAGCCCGGCTTCCGTCCCGGCAAGACTCCGATGGGCCTGCTCCGCAAGAAATATGGCGACGCCGTGAAATACGACGTAATCAACCAGGAGGTAGGCGAGGCCGTATATAAATATATCAACGACGAGAAGCTCCACGTGCTCGGCAACCCCGTGCCCGTGAAGATGGAAGAGGACTTCGATCTCAACAACAAGGAGTTTACTTTCAAATTCAAAGTAGGTGTCGCTCCCGAGATCGACACTCACGTCAACAAGGATCTCCACGTGCCCTACTACAACATCACAGTGAGCGAGGAGATGATCAACAACGAAGACGAGCAGCTCCGCAAGCGCTTCGGCAAGCAGGTGCCCGGTGAGGCTGTAGAGCCCAACGCACTCGTGAAGGGTGTGATCACCGAGCTCGACGAGAACGGTCAGCCCAAGGCTGAAGGTATCGTTGTGGAGAACGGCATCGTGGCTCCCTCCTACTTCAAGGATAAAGCCCAGGAGGCTCTCTTCGACGGCAAGAAGGTAGGTGAGACAGTGGTGTTCAATCCTGCAGCCACCTGCGAGGGCAACGAGACAGAGCTCTCATCGATGCTCAACATCGACAAGGAGGAGGCCGCCAATCATCACGGCGACTTCCAGATGGAGATCAAAGAGATCATCGTGGTGCAGCCCGCCGAGCTCAACGAGGAATACTTCGAGAATCTCTTCGGCAAAGACAAAGTGCACAACGAGGAGGAATACCGCAACGCCATCAAGGAGATGATCTCCAACGCCCTGAACAACGACAGCTTCTATCGCTTCTCGATCGATGCCAAGAATGATGTGCTCAAGGCTGTAGGTGAGATTGAGCTTCCCGAGCAGGTGCTCAAGGAATTCCTGATGCAGCGCGAGGAGAAGATCACCGCCGAGAATGTCGACGAGGCTTTCGCATCGATGCGTCAGCAGCTCGTGTGGGATCTCGTGGCCGAGGCTATCGCCAAGCAGTTTGAGCTGAAGGTAGAGCAGGCCGACCTGATGAGCCTTGCTATGGCTACAGTGCAGCAGCAGCTCGCGCAGTATGGCATGGCCAATGCTCCGAAGGAGATGGTCGAGAAGTATGCTCAGGAGATCCTGAAGGATAAGAATAATGTGCAGCGTCTGGCTCAGCAGAGCATGGACTTCAAGGTATTCAATGCCATCAAGGAGAATGCCACTCTCGATGAGAAGGAGGTAAGCACAGATGAATTCCGCGCCCTCTTCGCTCCCGAACTCGGTGCAGAGGCAACCGAGGCAGCCGCAGAGTAAATAAACCGGAACGATCCGCATCCGGGGATGCGAGCCGCCCGGCGGCTTCATTCTCCCGCGATGCAGACCCGATAGATAAGATCCCGGACTGCACCCGCCCGCGGGGACAGTCCGGGATACATATTAACATAACCGACTCTTGGATGAAGCCACTGTCAGGAACCATGCCGATTATAAGAGTCGCTTAAGAAAAATGAGATATAGAATATGAAAAACGATTTCAGGAATTTTGCCGTCAATCACCTCGGCATGAGTTCCAATACGCTCGACTCCTACGTGAAATATGTGGATGCCCGGGCCGGAGCTGTATCGATGCCCAGCGCCGATTACCTCAACCCTTACATCCTTGAGGAGCGCCAGCTCAATGTGACGCAGATGGATGTATTCTCCCGCCTGATGATGGACCGCATCATCTTCCTCGGCACCCAGGTGAGCGATCAGAGCGCCAATATCATCCAGGCGCAGATGCTCTATCTCGACTCGGTGGATCCCGATAAGGATATCTCCCTCTATATCAATTCACCCGGCGGCAGCGTATATGCCGGTCTGGGCATATACGACACGATGCAGTATGTCAATTCCGACGTGTCGACCATCTGCACCGGCATGGCCGCATCAATGGCCGCAGTGCTTCTGGTGGCCGGCGAGAAAGGGAAGCGCTACGCCCTGCCTCACTCACGCGTGATGATTCATCAGCCCCTCGGCGGAATCCAGGGTCAGGCATCCGATATCGAGATCACAGCCCGCGAAATCCTCAAACTCAAGGATGAGCTCTACCGCATCATCTCCGACCATTCCGGTATGCCCTTCGAGAAGGTGGCAGCCGACTCCGACCGCGACTACTGGATGATCGCAGCCGAGGCCAAGGAATATGGAATGATCGACAGGATACTCGTCAACAATCGCAAAAAAGAGGCCTGATATATAGGATGGCAAAGAAGAAAGAGACTCCCAAGCGCTGCATGATGTGCGGCGCGATGGAGACGGCAGACACCACGGTGGTGCAGGTGTTCGACGGCCTGACCCTCTGCACTGACTGCATCTCCTATATCGATACCGCTCGCGACAGCGCTATGGCCGAGAAGCACTCCGCGACCCCCGACTGCGTGCATGCGAAGGAGGATATCCCCACGCCGCATGAGATCCGCGATTATCTCGACCAGTACGTAATCGGTCAGGATGAGGCCAAGAAATATCTCTCGGTGGCCGTCTATAACCATTACAAGCGCATAGCTCAGGAGAGTGCCAAGGATAAGAATGCTCCCAAGGCGGCTCTGCGCAGCGCCATCGCCAAGGCCGATGCCGGCGATGTGGATATCGAGAAATCGAATATCATCATGGTGGGTCCCACCGGCACCGGCAAGACTCTTCTGGCCAAGAGCATAGCCCGCCTGCTGGATGTGCCCTTCGCTATTGTCGACGCCACGGTGCTCACCGAGGCCGGATATGTGGGCGAGGATATCGAATCGCTCCTCACCCGCCTGCTGCAGAACTGCGACTACAATGTGGATCGCGCCGAGAAGGGTATCGTATTCATCGACGAAATCGACAAGATTGCCCGCAAGAGCGACAACCCCTCCATCACCCGCGACGTGAGCGGCGAGGGTGTGCAGCAGGGTCTGCTGAAGCTGCTTGAAGGCTCTACCGTGCTCGTGCCGCCAAACGGCGGCCGCAAGCATCCCGACCAGAAGATGATAGCCGTCGACACGAAGAATATCCTCTTCATCTGCGGCGGAGCCTTCGACGGTATCGAGCGTAAGATCGCCAACCGCATGAACACCCATGTGGTGGGATATGGTAAAGATGAGACCCTCAAGAAGAAGCAGCGCGACAATCTGATGCGCTACGTCCTGCCGCAGGACCTGAAGAGTTTCGGCCTTATACCCGAAATCATCGGACGTCTGCCGGTGCTCACCGCCCTCGACCCTCTCGACCGCGATGCACTGCGCCGCATTCTGACCGAACCGAAGAATGCCCTCGTGCGCCAGTACAAGCGCCTCTTCGAAATCGACGGTGTGAAACTCGAGTTCACCCCCGATGCTCTGGATGCCATCGTCGACAAGGCGATAGAATACAAGCTCGGCGCGCGCGGCCTGCGCTCGATTGTAGAGACGGTGATGGTAGATGCAATGTTTGACGTCCCCTCGATGGATGTAAAGAAATTCACCGTAGATGCCGCCTATGTGCTCGATCGCCTCGATCAGGCCCACTTCGACAAAGTGAAGCTTGCCGACTAAGACCGGTGTCATTGCCTAAGATATGCCACGGCAGCTCCCCCTCCCCCCGCCGCTTAGGCTATAGTAAAACAGGCCTTGGGGAGATTGCTTGCTCCAAGAATAAAGATTGCCAACTCCGACAAGAATCGGGGGAGGCAATTTTTTTTTTGATGTATAAATGAAAAATTACGCTCCTGAAGTTTTTGATTTCAAGAATTTTTTTTAACTTTGAATATGGAAAGCTCACGAGGACTAACGGCCAATCATCAGTTCCTCCGCTCCCCGGGCGGGAAGAGGTGATGGTGGATGCTGGTCAGCGGCATAACAGATCAATTCCATGCGGCTCCACGGCGCAGAAGCGCAGGTGATGAGGCCGAAGATCCACCACTCCAATTGCAACAATAATGGCAGATAGCAAAGAGATACTCCGGGCGCTCAAAAAGCACTTCGGCTTTGAAAAATTCAAGGGAAATCAGCAGGAAATCATCGCCGATCTTCTGGATGGCAATGATGTGTTTGTGCTGATGCCCACAGGCGGAGGGAAATCCCTCTGCTATCAGCTTCCGGCACTAATGTCGGAGGGTACTGCCGTGATAATCTCACCTCTGATAGCGCTGATGAAAAATCAGGTGGATGCCATAAGGCAGCATTGCGGCGACGAGGCCGTGGCCCATTTCCTGAATTCATCGCTCGGCAAGGGGGCTGTGGCCCGTGTGAGGGAGGATATCCGCACCGGGCGCACCAAGATGCTCTATGTGGCTCCCGAGACCCTCTCCAAGCTCCGCACGATTGATCTGCTGCAGAGCGTGCCGATCAGTTTCTATGCTATCGACGAGGCTCACTGCATATCGGAATGGGGACATGATTTCCGCCCCGAATACCGCCGCATCCGCACCCTGATCGATGCCATAAGCCGGAGGCCGATAATCGCCCTGACGGCCACGGCCACCCCAAAGGTGCAGCATGATATCCAGAAGAATCTCGACATGACCGACAAGCGCGTGTACCGCTCCAGCTTCAACCGCTCCAACCTCTACTACGAGGTGCGGCCGAAGACGAAGGATGTGGATCGCGACGTGATCCGCTTTATCAAGAGTCATCCCGGCAAGTCGGGCATAGTGTATTGCCTGTCGCGGAAGCGGGTGGAGGAACTCACACAGGTGCTCCGCCTCAATGATATCCGTGTGCATCCCTATCATGCCGGACTCGATGCTGCCACTCGCGCTGCCAATCAGGATGATTTCCTGATGGAGAAGGTAGATGTGATCGTGGCCACTATAGCCTTCGGAATGGGTATCGACAAGCCGGATGTGCGCTATGTGATCCACTACGATATACCGAAAAGTCTCGAGGGGTATTATCAGGAGACCGGCCGCGGCGGACGCGACGGCGGCGAGGGGCTCTGCATAGCCTTCTATTCGAGCAAGGATCTGCAGAAACTCGACAAACTCCTGCAGGGGAAAACTGCGCCCGAACAGGAGATAGGGCGCCAGCTGCTGCTCGAGACGGCGCATTACGCCGAGTCGTCGGTGTGCCGGCGCAAGATTCTGCTCAGCTACTTCGGCGAGGAGATGGAGGGCGACCGTTGCGGCAACTGCGACAACTGCCGCCACCCCAAGAAGCATATCGAGGCCGGCAACGAACTCACAGCCGTGCTCAACGGAATCCTCGAGCTCGGCGAGCGCTATAAGTCGGAATATATAGTGGCCTTCCTCACTGGTCGATTCACCGAAGAGGGGCGCCATAAAGGGCATGACACGCTCCCGGCATTCGGCTCGCTTTCCGACGTGGAAGACCGCTTCCTCAACAATCTCATACAGCAGGCCATCATAGCCAGATATCTGGCCAATGATATGGAGAATTACGGCATACTCAAACTCACCGCCAAAGGGAGGCAGTATCTCGCCTCGCCCGAGTCATTCATGATTGTAGAGGCTTCGGAAATCAACGATTATGACTTCGATGACTATAGCAACGGCAGCGGCGGAGGTGCGGCCGATGAGTGTCTGCTCTCAATCCTCAAGGAGGTGCGCCGACGTCTGGCCCGCATGAACGATGTGCCCCCCTATGTGATATTCCAAGATCCGGTGCTCGAGGCGATGGCCACAATGTATCCCACCGATATGGATGAATTCTCCAATATCCCCGGGGTAGGGCAGGCCAAGGCGAAGAAATTTGCCGGAGATTTCACATCGGTGATAGCGTCATACGTGAAAGCCAACGACATCCTGCGTCCCTCCGACATCAAGGTGCGCACGGTGGCCGACACAGGCAAAGTGCGCATATACATCATCCAGAGTATCGACCGCAAAATCGACCTCGAATCGATAGCCGACAGCAAGGGATTGGAATTTGAGGAGCTGATCAGCGAATTGGAGGAACTCGTGCTCGAAGGCACGCTGATCAATATCGACTACTACCTCGATGAGATACTCGAAGAGGAATGCCAGCAGGAGATTCTGGATTTCATGCTGGCCCTCCCCGAAGATGATCTTGAGGCGGCGATACAGGAATTTGGCGAGGAATACACCGAAGAGGAGATACGCCTGATGCGCATCAAATTCCTCTCCTCCTGGCATCGCTGACCGGCAGCCGCCCGACAGGTCAGTTAGAGCGCGTCGTTTCTTAGAACGCGCTCTTAGAGCGCGTTCCTTAAAATTTCGGGGTCGTAGGATTTCGCCGATATCGGCGTGAACATTTTTTGTGGAGAGGGTGCATAGATAATTTTTTGCACTCGATAGCGTTATAGAGAATAGGTGATCAGAGCGAGGGTGTGAATTCACCCCTTTTCGCCATGAGCACCCAGATATAAAAAATAGAACTATCCTAAACAAGGCATGAAGACTAAACTTCTGTTGGGGGCCGGGCTTGGCGTATGCGCATTGGCCTGGGCCGCCAAAGACCCGGTGATAATGACCGTCAACGGAGTTGACGTGGCCAAATCCGAATTTGAATATCTTTACCACAAGAACTCCCAGCAGCAGCTGGCTCCGCAGCCGATCGATGAGTATGTGGAGATGTTTGTCAACTACCGTCTGAAAGTGGCCGATGCCATGGCCGCCGGTATCGACACCACCGCTGCATTCCGCCAGGAGATGGAGCAGTATCGCCACGACCTGGCTGCTCCCTATATGGTCGACTCGGTGTATCTCAACCAGCTTGTGAAAGAGGCCTACGACCGTAGCCTCGAGGAGGTGCAGACGAGCCATATCATGTATTTCAAATCCCCCTCGGCCGAGGGCAACGCAGCATCGATAGCGCGTCTTGACTCGCTGCGCGATGTGGCCCGCGCCGGAGGCGATTTCGCCGAGCTGGCCAAGACCTACAGCCAGGACCGCGGCTCCAATCAGCGTGGCGGCAGCTTAGGCTATATTCCGGCCGGCCGCTATCCCTATCATTTTGAAGAGACAGCCTTCTCGCTGCAGCCCGGTGAGATATCGGATGTAGTGGAGAGCCCTGTGGCATATCATATCATCAAATGTGGCGGTCGGCGTCCGGCCCGCGGCATGGTGCGCGCGGCGCATATCCTGATTCTCGATCAGGATGGCAATGCCGAGGCATCGGTCGCACGCAAGGCCCGCATCGACAGCATCTACAACGTTGTGAAGGCCCAGCCCTCCAAATTTGAGGAGATGGCAGTGCGCTATTCCGATGATAAGGGTTCGGCACGTCAGGGTGGCCTGCTCCAATGGTTCGGCTCAGGCATGATGGTGGCTGAATTCGACAGCGTGGCATTCGCCCTCCCCGTAGGAGAGATCAGCGAGCCGGTGCGCACACAGTTCGGCTGGCACATCATCAGCAAGATCGACCGCAAGGATCCCCCCTCGCTTCAGGAGATGAAGCCCGCCGAACTCGCACGCATCAGCAATCCGCAGGATGAGCGCTATGCAATGATCAAAGAGCATCAGACGGCCATGCTCGCCAAGAAACACAAAGCGCGTCTCAACGACGCTCTGGTGGCCGAACTCCGCGAATATGTAGCCACCAACGGTGTGGATTCACTCTTCTACGTCAATTTCTCCGCTCCCGGCTATGCCACCCGCGAACTCCTCAAGGTAGGCAAGACCTCCATACCACTGTCGGGACTTGTGGCCTCGATGCATGAGGGGCGCCAGCCCAACCCTGTGCAGGGAGGCAAATTCCTCGATGCATCGATAGCCAACTTCGAAAACAATACCCTCACAGCCATCGAAGAGGCTTGGCTGGAGGCCAATCAGACCGACTATCGCAACCTGCTCCATGAGTATACCAACGGATCGCTCCTCTATGAGGCAAGTGTGCGCAATGTATGGGATAAGGCCGCCAAAGATACCGAAGGACTTGAAGAATACTTCAATCGCAACCGCTCCAACTATACTTGGGATGTGCCCCGCGCCAAGGGAGTGCTCGTGCAGGCCAAGAATGATTCAGTAGCTGCCGACATAGTGCGCCGCTACGCCGAACTCCCCAAGGAAGAGGCCATTGCCACACTCAAGAAAGAGTATAAAGGAGAGGCCTCGATCGATCGCGTGCTGGTGCAGAAAGGACAGAACCCGCTGATCGACAGCCTGATGTTTGGCATCGGAGAGGTAGCTTCGCCCAATTCGAGCTACTCAAGTTGCCTGGTGATCGATGGTCGTGTGATCGATGCGCCCGAGGACGTGAGTGATGTACGCGGTCTGGTGACCAGCGACTATCAGGAAGAACTCGAGCAGAACTGGCTCTCCGATCTCCGTTCGCGCTATCCCGTGGTAATCAACCGCAAAGTGCTCGGCAAAGTAAAATAAACCCCATCCGGGTATACCAAATACGCAAAAGAGCTGTGACGCCTCGCGTCACAGCT
This sequence comes from Muribaculaceae bacterium, assembly GCA_029051525.1. Lineage (GTDB taxonomy): Bacteria > Bacteroidota > Bacteroidia > Bacteroidales > Muribaculaceae > Lepagella. The sequence continues at coordinate 20,902 of JAIDKG010000116.1, read as the reverse complement.
CTTTTGCGCTTCCAAGTGAACCGTCAGTCCTGAATCCATCGCATTGGTCAGATTGGCGTTGATGGAGTAAACGTCACAAACCCCGCAAGGCCAGAATAGCGGAGACATGACTACCTTTGTGCCATGATCAAAACGAAATTTTAAGGAACGCGCTCTAATGGTGTGCGTATTTCAACACGAAGTAAATAACGTAAAACCAACTCATTAGTCCGTGAACTATAGCCCATCCAACTGAATGCCATGTGCAATAGCTGAGTACCATAGCCAATGCTGACCCAAAGGAGATGCCTGACTTTACAGCCGATCCCTTGAAGTTTTTCACTTTCTTATCTTGAGTTACATTGTCGTTACACATAGTAATTATTTTCTGCAAAATTACGAATAATTCATCTTCCTTCCAAATATTTGAGACGAAATGCCTGTTTTTAGCGACGTTTGGCAATAACTTAAGAGCTAACTCTTAGCAGCCTGTCGGGAACAGTACGGATACTACAATTTTCTTTTCCCACATTTACCTTTTGCGATTCTAAGGTATATAATAAGGTAACCCGTCAAAAATATAATGAACCATTTCAAAGCATCTGAGACAACCTTATTCTTCAACACCAGAGATGAGATGATTAAGGTGAAGTTAGATCGAGTGGCCTACTTTGAGGCTGACTCGAACTATTGTCATGTCATTTTTATCAGTGGTGCGAAGGCAACGCTTCTGACAAGTCTTGTAAATATTGAAGGACTTCTCACTGAACGTTTCAAAGGTGATAACCCGATGTTTATACGCATTGGTAAGCGGTTTATAGTCAACAAGCAATATATCTTTCAGATTAACATTCCCCGTCAGAAACTGATTCTTACCGACTTTGTTTCTCCGGTGATTCTTGAAATCTCTATATCGAAAGAGGCTCTTAAAAATCTAAAACAACTTTATATCGTAAATTAAGATGGAAATCATCATAGGCCGACAAGGCACGCAGAAAACACCAATCACCGACCCGACAGTAAGCCGCAAGCATTGCAAGGTGACAGATAACGGTGATGGAACCTACATCATAGAGAACTTGAGTCCGTCGGGCACAAAAGTAGACGGCGTAGAAATTGTCCGTGCCACTGTAAAACCTAATAGCAGAATCCAGTTGGGACAAAGTTTCAGTGCTACACTTGTTGAACTGATTGGTGTGCCTCAAGCTGTAAGCAAGCCGCAGGCTCAATCAACTTCAGCAAAACCGGCCACTCAAGGCACAGCTTCGCCCAAGACACAGCCGGAGGTAAAGACTTTTAACATTTCGCATCTTCGCAGAGTATGGGATGATTATAACAATGCCAATATTGAGATGGCGGATTCACAACGAAAGACAAACCTGATTCGCACCGGGTTGGGCATATTCACTATGTGCGCAATGCCCACAATATTCTTCTTCGGCCCCGTCGGTTATGCACTGACAGGTATAGGTGTGTTGGGTAACATATATAGTTTTGCGGGCATGAGAAACGCTGAAACCGCAGAAGAAAGACAACGCCGCCAAGATGCATTCGATGATGCTTGGGTATGTCCTAATCCCGAGTGCGGACATTCACTTCTTGCGAAGAATTACAAAATGCTTGTTCGCAATCATCAGTCATGCCCTTATTGCAAATGCAAATACGTAGAAAAATGAGACGCGTTATTTCGCTAATGATTAGTTGCGTAGTGGCGTTTGCCGTTCACGCAGAAACCTACGTTGTTTGCGTGGGTATTGGGAATTATTCAGATCCCAATGTGCCGAATCTTACAAAAACGGAGGCTGATGCCAAGGCAATGTCTGAGTTTTATAGGAGAGGGACTCTAAACGTGATTACCATAACCGGAAAATATGCGACAAAGTCGCAAATACTCAAAAGCCTGAAGAGTCAGTTCGCGCGTGCAAAAGCTGATGATAAGATTGTCTTTTTTTTCAGTGGGCATGGCTATCCCGGAGGCTTCTGCCCCTATGACATGACAAAGATTGAAGAAGGATTGAAATACTCCGATGTGATTTCCATTATGCAGAAGTGCAAGGCAAAAAGCAAATTCATTTTTGCCGATGCCTGTCATAGCGGTGCTATCCGTCAGAATGGGGCAGAGTCAGATCCTAAAGCAGGAAATGTTTTGCTTTTCTTATCATCAAGAGGCAACGAATACTCAGCCGAAAGCCCCTTTCTTGCAAACGGATACTTCACTAAGTATTTGCTAAGAGGACTTGGCGGAGGGGCAGACACCAATAAGGATAAACGGATTACTGCCCGGGAGCTATTCAACTATGTCAGTGATGGGGTAAAGCTACAGTCAAATAATCGTCAACACCCGGTGATGTGGGGCAAATTTGATGATAATCTCACCATTGTGGAGTATCGCAAAAAGTAGTTTCATCAATTAACTTTGGGGTTTTATCAATCATCACTTAACACCTGATTACACTTAAGTGAATAGCAATTAAATTTGCAAAAAAAAACAACAATACCATAATATGCAGTTAAAAGACGGCTCAGTGCTTCAGAACGGTAAATACCGTATCATCCGTGTCCTTGGACAGGGAGGATTCGGCATAACTTATCTTGCGGTGCATACTTCTTTCGACGAACTGGTTGCGATTAAAGAATCTTTTCCAAAAGACTTTTGTGGCCGTGATGATACGAATCACGTTACACTTGGCACCCAGAATAATGCAGAAACCGTTGAAAAGCTTAAACATAGATTTCTCAAAGAGGCTCAAAATATTGCGAAACTTGACCATCCCGGCATTGTCAAGATTCACGATATCTTCGAAGAAAACAGTACCGCCTACTATGTGATGGATTATATTGAGGGCGAGAACCTCAACGAGATGGTCAAACACAATGGTCCGTTATCTGAGACGAAATCCGTAGAATATATTCGTAAAGTCGGCGATGCGTTAGATTACATCCATTCGCACAATATGACTCACTTCGATGTAAAGCCTGCAAATATTGTCGTGCGCCGCAGCGATGACCGGCCAATCCTTATTGATTTCGGCCTATCAAAGCAGTATGACATATATGGAGATGCAACTTCTACTTTGATGCAAGGAGTCAGTCAGGGATACTCCCCAATCGAATTGTACAATGCAGGAGCCATAAGCTCATTCTCGCCGCAGACGGATGTGTATTCGTTAGGAGCTACATTGTATTATCTCCTTACGGGGGAGACTCCACCAATGGCTGTCTCTGTCATGGAAAAGGGGGTAGTCTTACCTCCTTTTATATCCCAATCGATTAAAGACGCTATTGTAGAAGCTATGCAATCTGCACGGAGTAGACGGCCGGCGCACGTAACAATATTCTGTGACAGACTTGTCGCCAATGAAGAAACATCATCTTCAAATCAATACCATAGTACCGCCAATAGACCGACTGCTGTTGAACTGTCAGAAGAGGCAAAATCAAAAACAAATTCCGGTAATTCTATCGCTGATTCCGATAAGACAATAGCAATACAACCGACAACAATTCAAGAACCCAACCCTCAAAATGCTCCGGTTAAATCTTCATCGCGCTCAGCAACTTGGGTCATTTTGGCAATTCTGTTGGGTATAGTAATTTTTGTTTGGATTCATTCTAATTCAGATACCACAGATGAAGTATCCTCACAAAGTGTTGCAACTGATTCTATGACCGAACAAGTCAATGAAACTCAATCATTAACAGCCAACCAACAGATTTTAAATTCTTCTTACGTCATTAAAGACGGCCAATCCGTTCATTTTTATAAGGGTGATTTCTATTATAGAAATGACAGATACCCCGTTATGCTCGCTTTTATAGTGACAGACCATCATATTCAAAAAGTAATATATAAGAATGTTACATATGGTGGCCGCATCGTGATGAGCTATCAGATTCAAGGAAATGAAATTCGGTTGTCCGGTAAGGATGGGAATAATGACTTTACAATGCTCTTATCTCCTGAAGACGATTACCGGTTATCAGGAACAGCTGTGGATGGGAATAAGAGTATGACTGTAAGGCTTATGTCAACTTCTGAAAGCTTTGAAATATCGAATACTTCACGCGTAGCATTCACATCTCATCATCCAGAAGGAATGAAATTGATGGACTGATAGCCAAGATTTTCAGCAATTCCCCCCAATATAAAGTGAGAAAAGCAATAAGTTTGATTTTTATGCCGCTATTTGCATAATAAAAGCAAGTGCTCAATCCGCAGGAAGAGCATATTAATATGTCGAAGTGATTGACACAGTAGTAGCAGATTCTGAATCAATGATTGGCACAGTAGCGCATGTCGTTACGCCGTAAGTATACGGTATCGGGATGAGATAATTGAGGTTTCTTGGTCAGTAAGTGATACTGTTTCAGTGTACCTGCTTATAAATGGCAGCAAATATTCTGTCTCTAATACGGGCACATATTACATAAACAATAAGAACGAACAAGTGAAGATTGTCGCAATAGGCGTAGATGAGGCCATTTCGGAATCAGAAATAATACATATTTGAAGAAATGCAGTTATCGGTTAATACAAAGTTGCAGAACGGCAAATACCGAATCCTCCGTGTTCTCGGACAGGGAGGTTTCGGCATCACCTATCTTGCGGAACATACAATGCTTGACAAGATGGTGGCGATAAAGGAATTCTTTCCGAAAGAGTATTGTGACCGTGATGAATCAACAAGTCAGGTTACTATCGGCTTGAAAAATTCTTCCGAACTTGTGGAGACTTTGAAAACCAAGTTCCTCAAAGAGGCTAAGAATATATCAAAGTTGGATCATCCGGGAATTGTCAAGATTTTTGATATTTTCCAAGAGAACGGTACGGCATATTACATCATGGAGTATGTCGAAGGCGAATCTTTAAGTTCCAAAATCAAGTGTGAAGGAGCAATGTCAGAGGCAAATGCTATAAATATGCTAATGAAAATTGCTTCTGCGATTTCGCACATACATGGGTTGTCAATGACCCATCTTGACATTAAGCCTGCGAATATCATGATTCGTGCCAAGGATGGAGATCCAATTCTGATTGACTTTGGATTATCCAAACAATATGATTCAGCGGGCGGTCAAACGTCAACCACACCGGTTGGTATTAGTCATGGGTATGCTCCAATTGAGCAGTATATTCCCGGTGGAGTTTCATCCTTCTCTCCCCAAACAGATATATACGCTCTTGGTGCAACTCTATTTGCAATGCTAACTGGCAAAACACCTCCTCACTATGGCGAAATATTAGAAAATGGCATTCCGGAATATCCCTCCTCAGTTAGCGATATAACCAAGGAGGCCGTAGAACATGCCCTTGAAACGAAGAAGCAGAAACGGCCACAGTCAGTCGAAGAATTCTTGAAGCATTTTGAGGGCTTTACACCATCGGATGAGAAACCGCTCTCTGTTAAAAGTAACGATGGCGATGTAATCAAGACATGTATCGACACGCCTAAAGATTTTGCCTCAAAAGATAGTACACCAAGTGTCACAGATGGCAATGATGTCGCATCCCTCAATTCGGTAAATGAGCATATTGAATCATCAGAGTCATCTGATGAAGAGACGGCTATATTGCAGACTGAAACTCTTGAAACTAATGAAGAGCAAGCCCTTTCTCCTATTGTAGATACAAGAGTGTTTCCCAAAATATCAATTTCCCAAAAGCGAGGGATGAATGTTTGTACCCGGGATGAAATAATTGAGTTTTTTTGGTCAGTAAGTGATGCTGTTTCAGTGTACCTGCTTATAAATGGCAGCAAATATTCTGTCTCTAATACGGGCACATATTACATAAACAATAAGAACGAACAAGTGAAGATTGTCGCAATAGGCGTAGATGAGGCCATTTCGGAATCAGAAATAATACATATTTGAAGAAATGCAGTTATCGGTTAATACAGAGTTGCAGAACGGCAAATACCGAATCCTCCGTGTCCTCGGGCAGGGAGGATTCGGCATCACCTATCTTGCGGAGCATACAATGCTTGACAAGATGGTGGCGATAAAGGAATTCTTTCCGAAAGAGTATTGTGACCGTGATGAAAATACAAGTCATCTTACTATTGGCACTAAAAACTCAGTGGAGATAGTTGAGATGCTAAAAGCTAAATTCATCAAGGAGGCAAAGAATATCTCGAAACTCAATCATCGGAATATCATTACTATATATGACATATTCCAGGAGAATGACACTGCGTACTATGTGATGGAGTATGTGGAGGGGGCATCTCTTTCGCAAATCGTAAAGTCGCAAGGTGCGCTTACGGAAGCAAAAGCGGTAGAATACATCCGCAAAGTAGCTGACGCCGTATGCTATATGCACTCCATGAGCATGAACCATCTCGACCTGAAACCGGCCAATATTATGGTGCGCAAAGAGGATGATGAGCCTATACTCATAGATTTTGGTCTATCGAAGCAGTATGACTCAAGTGGTGGCCAGACCTCAACTACCCCGGTAGGTATCAGTCATGGTTTTGCCCCTGTGGAGCAATATCGTCCCGGCGGAGTTTCAACCTTTACTCCACAGACCGATATTTACGCCCTCGGCGCAACACTTTATAATCTCTTGTCAGGATTGGTACCGCCTCACTATAGTGAAATCCTCGAAGACGGACTGCCGGAACTGCCGACAAGCGTGTCGCAGCGCATAGCCGATGCCGTTGAACACGCCATGGAGATTAAAAAGAACAAGAGACCGGCGACAATACAGCAGTTCCTAAGTGAATTAGGACAGCAATCGGTTGAAGAACCAACACATATTGTCAGTCCGACTTCTTCAGAAGAAACAGTTGTGATAAATACTCCCGCAGTTACTTCTGAACCAAAGACTGTAACTTCTCGACCGCAGGATAATTTGCAACCTAAATTTGTGGAAGAAACGGTCATCCTCAATGTACCTCTATCTAACTACAGCGTAGCGAAAAAAGATGAGCAAAGCATTGATGATACTCCGCGCGTGGTTCCTCCTTCGGATATGCAATATCTTGACCTCGGTCTATCAGTGAAGTGGGCAACAAAATTAAGTGGCATCGCTAAATCTGTAATGAATGATGATGTTTACACATTCCAATTGGAGACAGGAGACATTGTTCGCCCAAAAGATTTTCTATCTGAGCATCATCTTCCGACCACAAAACAGTTCGAGGAACTGATTGAGCGTTGCAGTTGGACGACTTTCTCCGAGAATGGTATGCACGGATACAAAATTATCGGACCCAATGGTAACATACTAATGATGCCATTAGGGGTGTTGAACCGCTACCTCTCGGCTGAATGTCTCAAACCAAACAGTCTGTATTATTACTTCCTCTACCTTGGGGAATATACTCACACCCTTGCAAAAGGTTTCCCGGCGGAAGCAAACATTTGGACAGTAAAAGAATAGTGGTCGTAATAACATTTCATCAACCAATTCCATAGTTTCATCATTCAAGAGTGAAAACGCTTGGGATTCAGAAAATACCATCTTAAATTTGCATCAAAATTAAATACAACATATATGGACAACGAAGCAACCCGTCTCATCAATGATGTGCCCGCTCAGAAAGAGCAAGCCACTCCGTCATCTCAGACGCAGCCGGAGGCACAAACGACTAAAAAAGCTAAAAAAGGTAATACTATTGCAGCCGCTGCCGGTGGGGTTGTGGTCGGTGCCGCTGTCGGAGCTGCGACAACTGCCTCTGCTTCAACTCCCAATGTCGATCCCGAAGCACTCGTTGATGTTCAGGATGATGTTGCGACTGAAGAAACTCCCGAGGCTCCGGCTCCGGAGCAAGCAATTCTTGCTAACGATGAAGGTATACGCTACGCACATGTGGAAGCTGATAACTTTAACGATGCTTTTGCGCAGGCTCGTTCACAAGTTGGTCCCGGAGGTGTCTTTGAATATAATGGAAGACTTTACGGTACCTATTATGCTGATGAGTGGGACAATCTGACATCGGAAGAGAAGGTTGATTATCAGAGCCGCGTAAATGAGGTTGCTCCGTCTCATCATAGTAACTCTCACAGCACCTATGCTGCAGCGCAAGAAGTTGAACACCATGATGTTGCTCCGGAAGTTGTGCCTGCAAATGCGGAAATGATTTCGGCTGAGCCTATCGATAATGAGATTCGTGTGCTCGGAGTTGAAGCGGTGCAGAATGAAGACGGCCAGATTATTAACATCGCACTGGTTGAGCATGAAGGAGATCAGGCCCTGTTGGTTGATGTCGACAACAACGGCTCAATAGATGTTCTTCTACATGATGATAATGGAGACGGTCAGATTCAGGAATCAGAAATTCACGACATCTCCGGAGCGGGTATTGATATTGCAGATCTCATGGAGGTTCAAGTGGCTCAGGAGGGCGACTTTTTTTACGCCTCTAATGATGATATGCCCGACTATATAAATGATGCCGACTCAATCATGACCGTATAATGGGGAAGATATTCATAGTATGCCCTGAGTGCCATCAGCAACTTTCGTTCAACGAAGTGCCCGGCTATCAGAATATGGTTGTGGAGTGTCCCAAATGCCACTTCAAGGCCAATGCCAGCGTATATCAGAGCGGAACTCAGGCACGTGGTGCCCAAGGTGCCGATGAAATGCCCACTCAATTGGTCATGCCTCCGAAATCGGTTGCAGACATTGGGCAAATAAGAGTAACGGCAACTAACGAGATACAATTTCTCCGGGAGGGTCAGAACATCATTGGCCGCCGGGCTCAGACGGGCACTGCCGATATTAAAATCAGTACCGATATGTATATGAGTCGGCAGCATGTGCGTATTGACGTAGTGAGAAAAGCAACCGGCTATGAGCATCATCTGGTTGAAATAAATTCTACAAACATCGTTAAACTAAATGGTAGACCGATAAATAGAGGAGACGTTCTTATCCTTAAATTCGGAGACACCATGACATTGGGCACTACCGACATAGTTTTAGAGTCTAAGATAGTTGACGAAGAAGCAACCCGATTAGCATGATTAAAATCAGGAAACCTCTGTGTTTTACAGAAATAGGGAAAAAGGATAATCAAGAAGATTATCTTTATCCGTCATGTGCGGATACCCGCACCCGTGTATTTATCATGTGCGATGGCATGGGTGGACATGACAATGGCGAAGTAGCGAGTATGACAGCCGCAAGCGCTCTTGGCGATTATCTCACCTCGTGTTCGGAAATTGATATACCCACTTTTGAAACCGGTTTGGCAAAAGCGTATGATGCGTTGGATAGCATTGATACCAACTCTTCAAAAAAACCGGGTACCACGATGACTTGTCTTTGTCTTAATGAAGATAATTATCTTGTCGCCCATATAGGGGATAGTCGTATATATCATATTCGTCCGTCGCTTTTCAATGTCGAAACAAGGCGCGGAGGTATCCTTTATCAGTCATCCGATCATTCGCTGGTAAACGACCTTCTGAAAGCGGGAGAACTGACCGAGGAAGAAGCCCGTGATTTCCCGCAGAAGAATATCATCACCCGCGCGATGCAGCCACATCTATCGAAACGATATAAGGCAGATGTATATCAGTTTGATGACATTCAAGCCGGTGATTACTTCTTTCTCTGTTGCGATGGTATATTGGAACAGCTATCAAATGAAGCGCTTTGTGAGATCCTTGCCGACAAAAAACTTGACGATAGCCAAAAACTCGCTAAAATCAAGTCAATCTGCGATGGCAACACTCGCGATAACTACACTTGCTGGCTCATACCAATTGATAAAGTCAAGATAAAGAGCAAATCCGACTTATCTCAGGTAATACAAGCTGATGCTGAGCAGGAAGCAGAGGTAACTACTATGCCCCAAAAGCCGATAAAGCAAGATGAGAAAGGTGGCAAAAACAAGAAGTGGACCATACAGATTCCTGTGCCATCACTGCCTAAGATTCCCAAGTTTTCGCGCAGAAAGGTAAAATTGCTCCTCGGCATTGTGCTTGTAGTTTTGTTGATTATTGCGGGAATATTTATGTATGAATATTTCTCAAAGGGAAGTGAAAACAATAAAGCCGACGTACTAAACACCGTGATGCAATTCTTTAAACCTGAACGTGTCGCGGATTAATGAATCCCATAAAAACCGTTGTATTTTCGGATTTTAATATTGCCACTGTCGCTGGCTTAGCTATTCAGTCCCCCCTCTCAGATCAAGCCTAAGTGGGGGGACTGAATAGCTAAGCCAGTGGTAAGGCAGTAATGTGAGCTTGGTGAGGTCATCAAAAGGTTTTCCCGACTTGCGGTGCAGATTGACCGGATAGTTGTAAGGATTCTTGCCATTCATCCGGCTGTTAGCCACAGGCGAGTGTATGAAGGCGGCTCACTTGTTGATGTTTTAAGATTCCGAGTGAGCCGGCAGTTCTGAATTTATCGCGTTGGTTGGATTGGCGTTGATGGAGGCCAACTGTTTCTCACATATTTTATCAATGGAGAGTTAGGATTCTGTAGTTCCCATTGCCGGAATGCATTTTCATCAAAATGTTCTTCTGCCAAATATGGGTTCAGTTTCTTAGAGATTAGCCTATATCCTCCAACAAGCAGGGCTATATCCAAAAGAACTAACATTCCATAAGGAACTGTATTTTCCAACATTGTCAGAAAAAAAGAGCAAAATATCAATACAAGGAATATTATAAAACAGATAAACGATGCTCCATTAGGGAATTGCCCACCATATGTGAAACGTTTCTTCAATGCCATAGCTTCGTTGTATATTTTCAACTCCGATTCATATTTTGCCAAGTCGGCATAATACCGGACAAGAGCTTCTTGATATTTCCTTTCACGCTCTTTTGCTTCTTCTCTTTCACGTTGTTGCCTACGTTCTTCTTCCGCTTTGCGTTGTTGTTCCAATAGACTTTCTCGCTTTATTCGCTCACGTTCCGCTTCTTCGGCTTTTCGTACTGCTTCTCTGCGAGCAAGCTCTTGATTAGATCCTTCAATCCGCTTTTTGAAACGACTGTGGTAGAACATTTTGAAAATAATGGCAACAATCTGTTCTCTCAGTGTACTGTTAGGAATGTCACAAGTCGCATCAAGAATGAATGCGTCATAATGGATATGGAATTTGTATTCTATATCTTTTTCATCCGAAGATTTTACGAACTTGAGTAACATTTGATTCCCAAATGAATAAGGAAGTCCTACTGCAAGAATCGGCATTAATGGGTTTCGATAACGTAAAACTTCGTCTATCTGATCACCGTATGATTCTTCGATTTCTTGCAGTGCATCATTCTTGGTAAAGATTGTTCCGGGTTCATATTCTTCTTTGTAGAAAGGGCGACCGGTATGTTCCTTGTGCCAACTATTGACATCTGCTTTTGAATCGAATAGAACATAGCCAGCTCCCCATGTGTTTTTAAAACAATGGGGTATTTTATATCCATGCTCTCGAAGGAACATCTTTTTGGCTGATAAAGCATCAGGAGCTGAAGGATAATAATATCGACTCATAGAATTGCTTCGATAAATGAATAATCAGGGGTAATCGTGTAGGGTTCCTACGGCTGTGCGGAGTGGGGAGAGGGTGTTTAGTGTCTGTCTGTTTACTTGTCACTGGCGATCTGAGATTCTTGTGGATGGCAGGGAGCCGGAATCTTTCTCCTTCTATTGTAAATTATTTTTGCTATAAATCCGGTGAGTAATATGATTATCATGGGAAGGATGTAGTCATACGTGTTGGCCAGAATATAGTGGTGCACAGCCATCTGTATGAGTGAATCCTTGCTGGTTTGGAAAATACTGTCAATGCTCATGCCGGCATATGTGGCTTTGTGTTCGAGATAGATTTGCACGTGATGCCATGCCTGATAGATTTCTACTGAGAGGGGTATCAGTGACAAGCATTTGCCGTATTTATCCATCTTCCCGAATTTGCTGAGGATGATAAGTGCAACAATAAGTGCGATGAATGTGCATGATAGGGGAGCGAAATACTCGCATATATATACCGCTGTCTCATTAATGTTCCATCCTGTGCACTTGGCAACTCCGATTACAATCATGTCACACGCTGCTTGGATCAGTATGACAATCACTTGGGCAATCGATACCAGCCAGGGGTCTGTAGACTGGTTATCTACCGGTGTTTGACTTTCATTGAGAATATTAATCACTTCTATACCTAAATCAACCCCTACGATTAAGAATGGCAGCACAAACAGTGAAAGCGGGGAGATGATGATTGCGAGAATTATTGCCCATTTCTTCAAATATTTCTTATTATTATAGACGGTAAGCATGAGCGGAGAGATTGTCAACCAGAATATAGTCAATAAGATGATGTCTGTCACCAGCTGTTTGTTGATAGTTTTGCGGTGAGCGTCTTTTAGTTCGTTCATAGGATGTTTTTAGTTTTACATTCAGTTGCTTAGAGAAAGGATCTGACGAAATTGTCGGCCAACTCTCCGATGCCTTCCATCGTTGATATTCGACAGTAGAAATACTCTCACGTTAATATACCGGTTTGGGAAGAAAGGTAAATCGCTTTTCTGAAGGATTTGTTACGGTAAGACCCCTTCCCACAAAAAATGTAAATGCAGGGTATGGCTGCCTCGCAATAAGTTCAGGCGACTTCCATAGGTAAGTTGCTGGCAAGAATATATTATTACGGGTGCATATTTCGTTATTATCAGAAATAATTGTTAACTTTGCATGTTAAGCGGCTGTCGGCGTGTATCGTTTTTTTTTGGATAGCACCGGCAGGTAACTTACAGAGTCTTGGACTATGCGACATATGCGGCATATGGTGAATGTGGCTCTCGGCCTGCTCTTAGGAGGGTGGGGCGTGGCTGCATGTGGCCGTGGCGATGCGGTCCAGGCAGATGTGGAGGATGTGGTAGTAGAGGTAGGCGACTCCGCGCTCACAGTGAGCGATGTGGTGAAACGCATACCTCATGGCATAGCTCCGGCCGACAGCGCAGCCCTCTTCAATTCGATTGTGGATGGCTGGATGGAGCAGATGTTGCTCACCGACATTGGGCGCGACAATATCGACGACATGGCCGAGATAGAGCGAATGGTGGCGCAATATCGCAAGAAGCTCATCGTGGCATCCTATCGGCGCAGTCTGCGGGCCTCTCATCGATGGAGTGTGCCCGAGGATTCGATCCGGCGCTACTTCCGGGCCAATTCGCAGTCGCTCATCCTGGAGCGTCCGGTGATGAAGGGGCTATATGTCAAGATTCCGGCCGATGCCTCGCGTCTGGCCGACATACGCCGCTGGATGATGACCGCCACCCCCGATGCCATCGACAATCTCGAGCGCTACGGCCTGACCGATGCGATCGAATACTCATTTTTTGAGGATAAATGGACTGATTGGGATATCGTGGCGCGCCAGATACCCTATCGCTTCCCCGACCCCGATATCTTCGTGGCCACCAAGCAGAACTTCGAGACTACCTATGGCGGCATGACCTATCTGCTGCATATCTCCTCCTATCTCCCCTCGGGCGAAGTGATGCCCTATGAGGTGGCCGCTCCCCTGATAGCCGAGCGCCTCGAAGTGGAGGCCGGCCAGAAATATGAGCGTCAGCTCATAGCCGGACTCTATGCCAAGGCGCGAAAAGAGGGGCGCCTGCGCGACTATCGCAAGCCGCAGCAATCCGCTCCCTCTCCCGGCACTGAAAAAGAAAAAATTTAATCTTCCAGAATACTGAATGAAGACCAGACAACTGATTCTGCCGGCTCTCGCAGTGATAGCCGGAGCCACGATAACCCTCATGGCAGCCCCTAAGAAGAATGTGATCGACGAGGTGGCATGGGTAGTGGGCGATGAGGCCATATTCCGCAGCGATGTGGAGGATATGTATGCCCAGATGCGCTCCGAGGGTGCGCCCGTAGCCGGCGACCCCTATTGCACCATCCCTGAAGAGCTCGCAGTGGAGAAACTCTTCCTCCATCAGGCGCAGATCGACACCATCGAGGCTCCCGAATCGCAGGTGCTCTCGCAGGTGGACCGCCGATTGAATTTCTTCATCGCCAATCTCGGCTCGAAGGAGAAGGTAGAGCAGTACTTCCGCAAGCCCCTCCCGCAGCTCCGAGAGCAGCTCATCGACATCACCCGCAACGGCTATATCGTGGAGCAGGTCAAGGCCAACCTTACCAAGGATGTGAAGGGCACTCCGCGCGATGTGCGCCGATATTTCGAGTCGCTCCCCGACGACTCCATACCCTATGTGCCTCTCACCGTCGAGGCTCAGATTATCACGCTCAATCCTCTCGTGCCGCGTCAGGAGGTGGAGGATGTCAAGGCGCGCCTGCGCGATTATGCCGATCGTGTGAACCGCGGCGAGGCCGACTTCGCCACGCTCGCCATCATGAACAGTGAAGACCGCGGTTCGGCCCTGCAGGGTGGCGAACTCGGTTTCCACGGCAAGGCCGACTTTGTGCCGGAATTCTCGAATGTGGCATTCAATCTGACCGACCCCAAGAAGGTGAGCCGTATCGTGGAGACTGAATTCGGTTATCATATCATACAGCTTATCGAGAAGCGCGGCGATCAGGCCAATGTGCGCCATATACTGCTGCGTCCGCACGTGAGCGACGCCGACCTGCAGCTCGCCGTGGAGCGCCTCGACTCACTGGGACGCGACATCCGCGCCGAGAAATTCACATTCGAGCAGGCCGCCGGAGTGGTATCGCAGGATAAAGACACGCGCAACAATCGCGGCGTGATGGTCAACCAGCAGACCGGCTCCACCCGCTTCGAGATGCAGCAGCTTCCCCCCGAGGTGGCCCAGCGCATCGAGAAGATGCAGCCCGGCGAGGTGAGCGAAGCCTTCATCATGAAGGATGAGCGCAAGAACCGCGATGTGGCATGCATTGTGAAGCTCACAGCCCGTGTGGATGGTCATAAGGCCTCGATGCTTGAGGATTACAATCTGCTCAAGGGTATGTATGAGGCCCACGAGACCGAGCAGATACTGCGCGACTGGGTGGAGAAGAAGATCCGCGAAACCCATGTGCGTATCGAAGAGGGATGGTATCCCTGTGAATTCAAATATGAAGGCTGGATAAAATGAGAAGGCTCGACCACAACCCGAGGCGTGTTGTGGCGGCACTGGCCCTGATATTGTCGCTCTGTGCCGTCAGTCTGGTGCGCCAGGCCATGGCGCAGAGCGCCCATACCAAGGCTGTGGCTCCCGCGAAGGAGCGCCAGCTTAAGCCGGGGGAGCAGCCCGACAGTTTCCATCGTCCGGCTCCCTCGCATACTTTCACGCCGCAGATCAGCGGCTCCAACCGCAATCGGCCCGACAAGGTATTCCTTGAGCAGGCCGATTCAATCATACGCACGGCCGGGACCGGCATCGACACCGACAATGCCGACCGGCAGTTGGTGAAGGGTAATGTGAAATTCCGGCAGATGGGAATGTGGATGTATTGCGACTCAGCATATTACTTCCCCGAGCGGAATTCGATGGATGCCTTCGGACATGTGCGTATGGAGCAGGGCGACACACTCTTCGTATACTCCGACAAACTATACTACGACGGCACCGCCCGCTACGCCCGCCTGCGCTGCGGCCCCACCGAGCCAAGCGTGAGGATGATCAACCGCAAGGTGAGCCTCACCACCGACAGTCTCGACTATGATCTGGCCGCCGACATAGGCTGGTATGCCCATGGCGGCCGATTGCAGGATGAGCTCAACACCCTCACCTCGGTATATGGCGAATACAGCCCATCGACCAATGACGCCACATTCTATCACAATGTGGAATTGCATGGGGAGCAGAATGACTTCCATATGTATACCGATACGCTCTACTACAACACCGATACCCACATAGCGCGTATCGAGACCCCGACGCGTATCGAGACCACTGAAGACGACATCATCACCTCCGAAGGCTTCTACAACACCGATACCGGTGTGGCCGAGCTGATGAGCCGCTCCACCATATTGCACACCGACAGTCTGAACCGCACCACCACGCTCGAGGGTGATTCGATAGTCTACGATCCCGGCACACGCATAAGCCGTGCCTACAGTTTCCGCGACCTCTCGAAGCGTCCGCGCCCCATGGTGATCACCGATACCGCCCGCAAGGCGGTGCTCATAGGTGGCTTCGGTATCTACAACGACTCCACCCGCGAGGCGATGGCCACAGAGTATCCCCTCATGATGGAATACTCGCAGGGCGACACTCTCTTCCTGCGTGCCGACACTATCCGCACCTGGATGCTGGAGCGCAGCCCGCGTCTGGTGGCCGAGCAGCGCGCAGCCGCGGCCATTGCCGCACTGAATGTGGATGAATCGGCTCTCCCGTTCTCACCGGGCTGGACCTTCGGCGCCGGTCCCGACTCGATATCGCTGGAGCTCCCGCAGCTTTATGTGGCCCCGCCGGCGCGCGACATCGAGGGTGAGATGCTCACCCCCGTGGGGCTCGCCATCCCGGCCCGACAGAGCGAAGGGGATTCCATATGGCATATGGCAAAGGCTTATCCGAGAGCACGATTCTTCCGCAAGGACCTGCAGGGTGTGGCCGATACGATAATATTTACCGAACTCGACTCACTGCTCCGCATGAATCGTCTGCCCATAGTATGGAGCGAAGAGAGGCAGTTGCGCGGCGACACTATTGTGGTGCACTTCTGCGACTCCACCGCCGACTATGCCCGCATACCCTCCATGGCCATGATGATGGAGCATGTAGAGGAGGATTATTTCAATCAGCTGCATGCCGACAGGATGATGATGCATTTCGAGGATGGAGAGTTGCGTCGTCTCGATGCCGAGGGATCGGTGCAGACCATCATGATCCCGATGGAAGCCGACTCCACATTCAATCGCCTCGTGGACGCAGAGAGCAGCTATCTCACTGTAGAGATGGAGAAAGGGGAGTTGGATCGCCTGAAGATGTGGCCTGAGGTCACAGGCACCGTCACCCCGCTCTTCATGGTCAAGAAAAGCCAGAAATTCCTCCCCAAAGCGCAATGGCTCGAGGTGCTGCGCCCCAAGAGGGAGTGGTATGGTCCTGAACCCTCACAGGTGAAATGGGACGATGATCTGGGTGAACTCACCCCCGAACTCGAGCAATATTTCATCACCGGCACCGTAAGCCCCGCCCGACCACCAGAATAGTATGAGCGATATAATCAAACTCCTTCCAGATTCAGTAGCCAATCAGATTGCCGCCGGCGAGGTGATACAGCGCCCGGCCTCGGTGATCAAGGAATTGGTGGAGAATGCCGTGGATGCCGGCGCTACCGACATACGCATCTACCTCAAGGATGCCGGCCGCACACTGATACAGGTGGTCGACAATGGCTGTGGCATGTCGGGCGTGGATGCCCGCATGGCCTTCGAGCGGCATGCCACATCCAAGATAAATCGTGCCGACGACCTCTTCCGGCTCCAGACGATGGGATTCCGCGGCGAGGCGTTGCCCTCGATTTGTGCTATCTCGCAGGTAGACCTGCGCACCCGTCGCGAGAGCGACCAGATGGGCACGCGCCTCATCATCAATGGCTCCAAGGTGGAGAGTCAGCAGCCGGATATGTGCGAGAAGGGGACGAGCATAAGTGTGAAGAATCTATTCTTCAATGTGCCTGCCCGCCGCAAATTCCTGAAGAGCGACAATGTGGAGCTATCCAACGTGATGCGCGAGTTTGAGCGTCTGGCTCTGGTCAACAACCGCATCCGCATGAGTATCGATACCGGCACTCGTCAGCTCGATCTACGTGCGGCCACACTCCATCAGCGCATCCACGACATATGGAAAAACAATCTCAAGATGCAGCTCCTCCCGGTGGAGGTCGACACGCAGCTGGTGAAGATACATGGATTCCTGTCGCGACCGGAATTCGCACGCCGACGCAATGCCCTGCAGTTTCTGATTGTCAATGGGCGCAATATGCGTCATCCATATTTCCATAAGGCGATTGTGAGCTGTTTCGATGGATTGATAGCCACCGACACCCAACCCTGCTATTTCCTGAAATTCGAGGTGGATCCGGCCACAATCGATGTGAACATCCATCCCACCAAGAATGAGATAAAATTCGAGTATGAGCATGAGATCTGGCCGCTGCTTGTGGCCGGGGTGAAGGCTTCGCTCGGAAAGAACTCGGCTGTGCCATCGATCGATTTCGATTCTGATGCGGTGCCGGTGAGTCCGACTCCCGAGGGTGAGACTCCCGACACTCCGGCGGTGGAGATGCCGGCCGATTATAACCCCTTCGATGTGCAGCGCGACGATGATTTCGGTCTGGGCAATTTCGGAGGTTTCGATTATCCTCCCGGTAGTGGCGGAAGCAGCCTGAGTGGCGGCCGAAGCGGGGGAGGGGGTGGCCACTCGCGCCGGGCCGTAAATACCGACCCGTCGCTGCGCGACTGGGACCGCCTCTATGCCGGATTTATGGAGCGGCAGCGCGAGGAGCATCCGCAGGATGAGGGGAGTCCGGAGGCTGCGGTGCTGCCGGGTATAGTAAGTCAGGAGATCAGTGGGCCGCAGGCTGTGTGTCTGCAGTATGGACTGAAATATATCATCACCACCACTCGCGAGGGTGTATTGGTTATCGACCAGCACAGGGCTCATGTCAAGGTGCTCTACGAGCGCTATCTGGCCAATGTGAAGGCCGAGCGCAGTGTGGCTCAGAGAGTGCTATTCCCGGAGGTGCTCCAGCTTGAGCATGAGCAGCTCACTGCCCTTGCCGAGGTGGAGGGAGATCTGCGCCGGCTCGGTTTTGAATTGGAGAAGGATGCTGATGAGGTATGGAAAATCGTATCAGTCCCTTCAGATCTGCATGGAGCCGATCCTGCCGATGTGGTGATGCGTATACTCGACTCTGTGAGCGAGGATTCGATCAATTACGGTGCCGACCAGATGCCTGTGGAGAGCATGCTTCAGCGCATGGCGCTCGTCATGGCCCGCAGTTCGGCCATAACCCGTGGCCGACGCCTCACCCCCGAGGAGATGGAGCATATGGTGGCCGAACTCTTCGCGCTCCCCGACCCGGCATTCACCCCGAATGGCAACCGCGTATTCGCTCTTCTTGACCAGTCATCAATCACGCGGCTGTTGGGATGAGATAGGAGGGGGTGGAATTTTTTTCAGGTCTGAATCCTGAGGCGGTATGCAGCAGGATGAGGATCACAACGACAGCTTTTTAAATAGCAAATAACAAAGAACTTAACAAAGCACTTGACATAGCGATGATTACTTTCCTTGTTTCATTGGCCGTACTGATAGGCGGCTATTTTATCTATGGTCTCCTGATGGAGAAGGTGGTGCGACTCGACCCGAAGCGGCCGATGCCGGCCAATACCCGTCGCGACGGGGTGGACTTCATGCCTTTGCCGGCATGGAAAGTGTTTTTGATCCAATTCCTTAATATTGCGGGGTTGGGTCCGATTTTCGGGGCCATCATGGGTGTGATGTTCGGTCCGGCAGCGTTTCTCTGGATTGTGCTGGGCACGATCTTTGCCGGAGCCGTGCATGACTTCATGAGTGGTGTGATATCGATACGCCGCGACGGAGCGTCGCTCCCGGAGATAGTCGGCGAGCAGCTTGGCGGCACAGTGAAGCAGGTGATGCGCGTATTCTCGCTTCTGCTCATGATATTGGTGGGAGCGGTGTTTGTGATGACACCGGCCACACTCGTAGCCAGCCTTACCCCCGACTGGATGAACGCCACATTCTGGATCGGGCTGATATTCCTCTACTATATGCTCGCCACGGTGCTCCCGATCGACAAACTCATAGGGAATCTTTACCCCCTCTTCGGCGGTGCATTGCTCTTCATGGCCGTCGGGATACTCTATGTGCTCATAGCCGGAGGTGTAGATATTGCGCACGACATGACATCAGGTTTGTCCAACCGGCATCCGCTGGGGGCAGACGCGCCATTGTTTCCGATGATGTTTGTCTCGATAGCATGCGGAGCCATATCCGGTTTCCACGCCACCCAGAGTCCGATGATGGCGCGATGCCTGACCAATGAGAAGCTGGCCCGACCGATTTTCTACGGTGCGATGGTGAGTGAGGGTATTGTGGCCCTCATCTGGGCGGCTGCCGCGATAGCCTTCACCGGAGGCTACGGCGAACTGGCCGCTTTCATGGCCGATCCCTCCAACGGTGGAGCCGGCGGACTCGTGCATAGCATTTCGATTGAATGGCTTGGAGCCGTAGGGGGAGTGTTGGCCATGATAGGTGTGATTGCAGCTCCGATCACATCGGGTGATACCGCATTGCGCAGCGCCCGACTGATAGCGGCCGACTTCCTGCACATAGAGCAGGGTACGCTCTGGAAGCGCCTTGCCGTATCGATTCCGATCTTTATCCTCTCATTCCTTGTAATGATGATAGACTTCAATGTGCTATGGCGCTACTTCGCATGGTGCAACCAGATGCTTGCCGTGTTCACACTCTGGTCGGTCACTGTGTGGCTTTCGCGCGAGGTACGCACCCGTATTTTCGGCACACTTCCCGCCTGGCTACTGACCATCATTCCGGCCATGTTCATGACGGTGGTCTGCGTGAGCTACATCCTCTTCGCCCGTCGTCCCGAAGGCTTCGGCCTCCCATATGAGGTAGCAGTAGGCACTGGGCTGGCCGTAGCCGTATTGCTCGCCGGTATCTTCGCGCGCTTCCAGCGCCGCTGCGCCGCCGTGGCCGCCGACTGATGCGGCCCACCGGCCCGCCCGGCCCCCCTGCC
Organism: Muribaculaceae bacterium; assembly: GCA_029051525.1. GTDB lineage: Bacteria > Bacteroidota > Bacteroidia > Bacteroidales > Muribaculaceae > Lepagella. The sequence goes on along the minus strand of JAIDKG010000116.1, from coordinate 258 downwards.
ATACAATCAACAATTCACCCCTCCTGATTTCATGCTGACATGGAATCAGGAGGGGTGAATTGTTAGAGCGCGTTCTTGATGAATTATGCAAATTGAAAAATTTTTCGTAACTTTGCAGGCATAAGGCGCGATTGATTGGTGAAATTGTCGCGCGATGACAGGTAGAGGCCATTCGTGATAGCTTAGAGCGCGTTCCTTAAAATTTCGGGGTCGTAGGGGCGGCGATTTTTGAGTGGATTTTGCGAGTCGAAGAAGGAA
>JAIDKG010000115.1 GCA_029051525.1 Muribaculaceae bacterium | reverse complement strand
GGGAGGGGGGCTTAGCGGTTGGCGCGTTTGCGCTCAAGCTCGTCGAGGATTATTTTGCGCAGGCGGATATGGTTGGGGGTCACCTCCACATATTCATCCTCCTTGATATATTCAAGTGCCTCTTCGAGTGAGAATACTACCGGGGGCACAATCTTTGCCTTGTCGTCGGCTCCCGAGGCGCGCATGTTGGTGAGTTTCTTCGACTTGGTGACGTTGACCACGATGTCGTTGTCCTTGGCGTTCTCACCCACCACCTGGCCTGCATATACCTCATCCTGCGGGAAGATGAAGAAGCGGCCTCGGTCCTGAAGCTTGTCGATGGCATAGGCATAGGCTGTGCCGGCCTCCATAGCGATAAGTGAGCCGTTAGTGCGGCGCTCTATGTCGCCCTTCCAGGGCTGGTATTCGAGGAAACGGTGAGCCATGATGGCCTCGCCGGCAGTGGCTGTCAGCACATTGTTGCGCAGACCGATGATGCCGCGCGAGGGGATCGTGAATTCGATATTGATGCGGTCGTTCTGGGTCTCCATCGAGAGGATGTCGCCCTTGCGGCGGGTCACCATATCAATCACACGCGATGAATACTCCTCCGGCACATTGATGGTGAGAGCCTCTACCGGTTCGCATTTCACGCCGTCGATCTCTTTGATGATTACCTGCGGCTGACCCACCTGCAGCTCATAGCCCTCGCGGCGCATAGTCTCGATGAGGATGGAGAGATGCAGCACGCCGCGGCCATAGACAATCCATTTGTCGTCGTTGTCGCCACGGGTGACGCGCAGGGCGAGGTTGCGGTCGAGCTCTTTCTCCAGACGGTCGGCGATATGGCGCGAGGTCACGAATTTACCATCCTTGCCGAAGAAGGGGGAGTCGTTGATGGTGAAGGTCATCGACATTGTGGGCTCGTCGATGGCTATGCGGGGGAGAGGTTCCGGATTCTCGATTGTGGAGATGGTGTCGCCGATTTCAAAATTGTCGAGGCCCACGATTGCGCAGATGTCGCCCGAAGAAACTTCAGTGACTTTCTTGCGCCCCATACCCTCGAAAGTGTGAAGCTCCTTGATGCGCTGGCGGGTTGTAGAGCCATCCTTTTTGCAGAGGGCTATATCCATTCCTTCGCGGATAGTGCCGCGGTGCACGCGACCGATTGCTATACGCCCCACATAGCTTGAGAAGTCAAGGCTTGTGATAAGCATCTGCGGGTCGCCCTCGATCTGCGTCGGGGCCGGGATTGTATCAAGGATAGTGTCGAGCAGATATGTGATATCCTCGCGGGTTTCCTTCCAGTCCGGACCCATCCAGTTCTGTTTGGCAGAACCGTAGACGGTGGGGAAATCGAGCTGGTCTTCGGTGGCGTTGAGGTTGAACATCAGGTCAAACACCATTTCATTCACCTCGTCGGGGCGGCAGTTGGGTTTGTCGACCTTATTTACCACCACCACAGGTTTGAGTCCCATCTGAATGGCTTTCTGGAGCACGAAGCGAGTCTGCGGCATCGGGCCCTCGAAAGCGTCGACGAGCAGCAGGCAGCCGTCGGCCATATTCAGCACACGCTCCACTTCGCCACCGAAGTCGGCGTGACCCGGGGTGTCGATGATGTTGATTTTTGTGCCCTTGTAATTTATGGATACATTCTTGGAGAGAATAGTTATGCCTCGCTCGCGTTCGAGGTCATTGTTGTCGAGTATGAGTTCGCCGGTGGTCTGGTTGTCGCGGAATAGATGGCCGGCGAGAAGCATCTTGTCGACAAGTGTAGTCTTGCCATGGTCGACGTGGGCGATGATGGCGATGTTGCGGATATCTTGCATATAAACGAATGATTACGGGCCCTGAGGCACGAGCGTCACCCCCGGAGGCGAAGGCCCAGGGGGGATATTACGTTGCAAAGTTAGCGAAAAATATGCTAAACAACACAAAACGTGGCTGAAAAAATCTTTTGCAAGTGAGAGAATAGGGTAAAATAAGTCGGCGACCCGCCATCATGAGCGATGGGAGCCGCCGAATATAGGGTTGCCGGGATAGATGAACTATCAGTCCACGAGAGATGTAACCACCTCTTCGTCTTCCATAGTGATGACGATTTTACCCTCGCGGCCGAGCCAGCCGAGAGCTGCCATCAGTTCATCCTTTTTCAGTTTTGTGGCTTTCTTCAGAGCTTTGAAGCCAAGCATGTGAGTTTCAGTTGATTCGAGAGCCTTGTAGACTTCTCCGGCCCATGTGCCGATTGTTTCGATGTTCATTGCTTTTTCTCTTTACTTATTTTATAATGTTAATGTTTTTGATAATCCTCACGGTAGTGATGCCGGGAGGAGCAAAAGAGTGAATTTCGGGCTCGATTTATGAATCGAATTGCAAAGTTAGTAAATTTTTTAGAAAAATCATCATTTTTATTGAAAAATCGCTAACTTTTGGTTCTCTTGTTGCTTTTCGGGGTATTATCAAGGCTAATTAGTCTGATAGGGCTAATTGGCCTGATAAATGGCGCTCCCACTTGACTTCTCTTTCAGAGAATTAACAAACAATCCGGGAATTTTGTTAAATTTGCAATCTAAAATCTGATTATGGCCAAAAAGAAAAAAGAAAATGCGATGGAGCGCATCGAGCCGCTTCGCGGACTGGTGATTAAAAACACCGGTAGTGCTTATCGTGTGCGCACTTCGGATGGTGAGGAGATTGATTGCCGCATAAAGGGAAGTTTCCGTATCAAGGGGATTCGCACCACCAATCCGGTGGCTGTGGGTGATATCGTGGAGATTTCGCTCCGCGATGCCGATACGCGCTATATCACCGCTATCCTGCCTCGACGCAATTACATAATCCGTCGCGCCTCCAATCTCTCTAAGGAGAGTCATATCCTCGCCTCCAATCTCGATCAGGCCATATTGGTGGTTTCGATAGTGGCTCCGGCCACACCCACTACATTTATCGACCGTTTCCTTGCCACTGCCGAAGCCTACAATGTGCCGGCGCGGCTGGTAATCAATAAATCCGACCTCTGGGATGCTGAAGAACGTGAATATGCCTCAGCTCTCGAATATCTCTACACCTCATTGGGCTATCCTACTCTCTTGGTATCGGCTCATGACGGTCGCGGAATGGCTACACTTAAAGAGTGGACCCACGACCGTGTCACTCTCATGGCCGGCAATTCCGGAGTGGGGAAATCCACACTTATCAATGCGTTGGCACCCGACGCATGTCTGCGCACCGGTGCCATTTCCGACCAGCACCAGACCGGAATGCACACCACCACCTTCTCCGAGATGGTAGACCTCCCTTATGGAGGTCAGCTTATCGACATCCCCGGTGTGAAGGGTTTTGGAGTGATTGATTTCGAACCTGAAGAGGTATCACATTTCTTCCCCGAGATATTCCGCATAGGTCGGGAATGCCGCTATGCCGACTGCAAACATACCGGCGAACCCGGTTGCTCCGTAATCCCCGCCGTAGAGCAATCCCTCATCTCCCAAAGCCGCTACACCTCCTACCTCTCCATCCTCGAAGAATCGATGGAGACCCCCGCCTCCGACAAATACCGCAAACCCTTCTGAATCGGTTTGTGCCGAGTGTGAATTTCTGAGGGGAGGGGGATGTACAGCAAAAGCGCGGCCTTGGGCCGCGCTTTTGCTGTATGGAGTTTCTGTTGATTATTAAAATAAACAAGCCCCCCAGAAAGGCAGAAAAATGGAGATGCG
>JAIDKG010000114.1 GCA_029051525.1 Muribaculaceae bacterium | reverse complement strand
TCCTACAAAATTTCCGTTTTTCTGCCCCGTTGCTTCTTCAATAATCTATTTACTATTGTTGAAGTAGTGTGCGGTAAGCGAGTATTTATGTTTCAGGGTTTTTGGAGGAGGGATAGGAGGTGGGCGGTGAGGGTGCGGGCCACTTCGGGGAGGGGGATGGGGTGACCGAGTTCGCGGGCGATGGAGGTGACTCCTTTGTCGGTGAAGCCACAGGGGTTGATGAGGGTGAAGGGGGAGAGGTCGGTGCTGACGTTGAGGGCGAGGCCGTGCATGGTGACGTAGCGGCTGCATTTCACGCCGATGGCGCAGATTTTTCGTTCGGTGGGGGTGCCTCGGCCTATCCATACACCGGTGGCTCCCTCTACGCGCTCGCCGGTGATGCCGTAGTCGGCGATGGTGCGTATCACGGCTTCCTCAAGGAGATTGATGTAGCTTTTGATGCCGAGGTGATGGCGCTCGAGGTCGATGATGGGGTATACCACCAGTTGGCCGGGACCATGATAGGTGATGTCGCCGCCGCGCTCTATGCGGATACACTCTATGCCGCGGCGCTCAAGTTCGGAGGCCATGAGGAGATTCTCTTCGTGGCCGTGGCGCCCGAGGGTGATTACCGGCTCATGCTCAAGCATAAGCAGATGCTCCTCATCGCATGGTTCGCCGGCACGTTTTCGGGCCACCATCGAGTCAAACAGGTTGCGCTGGTGCTCCCACATGGGGCGGTATGGACGGGGGGAGTCGTAGAATGTAATCTTTATTGACATTGCGCGGGGGAAGTCGGATTATTTTGCGGATTCTTCGGCTTCGGCATCGCGCTCCAGCACGAGCTTGACCTCCTGGAAGAGTTTTGAGGCAAATACGAAGTCGTTGAGACTCTGTGATTTTGAGCGGAAGATTGTTCGGTCGTTGCCGGTCCAGTCGCAGTGACCACGGTTGATGAACACGATATTCTCGCCAATGCCGAGCACCGAGTTCATATCATGGGTATTGATGATTGTTGTCATGCCATACTCATGGGTGATGTCGCTCAGAAGTTCGTCGATGAGGATTGAGGTCTTGGGGTCGAGGCCTGAGTTGGGTTCGTCGCAGAAGAGGTATTTCGGATTGAGCGCGATGGCTCGGGCGATGGCCACACGCTTCTGCATACCGCCCGATATTTCGGAGGGGTATTTATTGTCGGCGTTGGTGAGTCCTACGCGCTCGATGCAGAAATGTGCGCGGTCAAGCTGCTCGGCATGAGAGAGGGAGGAGAACATCTTGAGCGGGAACATCACATTTCCCAGCACTGTCTCATTGTCGAAGAGTGCCGACCCTTGAAACAGCATACCGATTTCGGTGCGCAGATGGCGACGGTCTTCATTATTCATATCGCGGATTGCGCGGCCATCATAGAGGATTCGTCCCTCTTCGGGCTGTAGCAGACCGATTAGGCACTTCATGAAAACGGTCTTTCCGGAACCCGACTGACCGATGATGAGGTTGGTCTTTCCGGTCTCGAAGGTGGCGTTGATATCGTAGAGTATCCGCTGGCCGTCGAACCATTTGGATACGTTTTCAGCTTTGATCATACTTTCTGTGGATGGATTGGTGTGGAGAGACTTATTCGAGGAGGAGCTTGGTGAGTATCACGTCGGCAAGGAGAATGAGGATAGAGCTCGACACCACGGCATTGGTGCTGGCCTTACCCACTTCAAGGGCGCCACCTTTCACGTAGTATCCGTAATAGGCAGCTATCGAGGTGATAAGATAGGCAAATACGAGAGTCTTGATAATGCCATACCACACATACCATTCGGTAAAGAAGGACTGGATGCCGAAAACGTAGGTCTCGACCGTAAGCATATTGGTAAACTCAGCGATAAACCAGCCTCCCACCAGGCCGAAGAACATAGAGAAGACGCAGAGCACCGGCACGAAAAGCACAAACCCTATAATCTTGGGGAGCACGATATAATTGGCCGAATTGATACCCATGATATCCATCGCGTCAATCTGCTCGGTGACGCGCATTGTGCCGATTTCCGATGCGATATTAGAGCCCACCTTACCTGCCAGAATCAGACACATCATGGTGCTTGAGAACTCCAGCAGCAGAATCTCGCGGGTGGCCAGACCGGTGGAATAGGAGGGGATGATGGGCGAGACGATATTGATTGTCATCTGGATGCAGATCACCGCACCGATGAATAGAGAGATAATCAGCACGAGGGGGATGGAGTCGACCCCGAGTTTGTTGATTTCAAAGAGCAGGTTGCTGAAGAATACCCTCCACTTGTCGGGGATTCTGAACACCTGGGTCATAAACATGCAGTATCTGCCGAACGACTTTATTGATGAAACTATCATTTCTACAGGAAGTTAATTGAATGTGGCGCCCCGGCATGCCGGCGGCTCTCACGAGAGTCGGCTCAGCCTCCGCAGGGGAGGCTTGTGGGGGGGTGAGGCCAATTTGTGCGCAAATTTACAAATTCTTTCGCAATTAATTGCTAAATTTGTGAAATTAAACAGAACTTCAACTACACGAATCAATATAGCATATGCTGATAATAGGAATTGCGGGTGGTACCGGTTCCGGCAAGACCACAGTGGTGAGGAAAATCATAGAGTCGCTTCCGAAGGACGAGGTTGCTGTAATCCCGCAGGATTGCTACTACAATCATAATCCTCACATACCGCTTGAGGAGCGCCGGAAGATGAACTATGATGAACCCGCCTCGATCGACTGGAGCCTGCTCACCCGTCAGCTCCGCGAACTGAAGGCGGGGTGCGCCATCGAGATGCCCACATATGATTTCATCACATGTTCGCGCCAGAAGGAGACCATCCGTGTGGAGCCTCGCGAGGTGATTGTGGTGGAGGGTATTCTCGTGCTCACCGACCGCGAATTGCGCGATATGATGGATGTGAAGGTATTTGTGGATGCCGACCCCGACGACCGTCTGATCCGTGTGATTAACCGCGACTGCATAGAGCGAGGCCGCACACCTCAGATGGTGATCGACCGCTATCAGTCGGTGCTCAAGCCGATGCACGAGCTGCATATCGAACCCTCCAAGCGATATGCCGATCTGATTATCCCGCAGGGTGGGCACAACCGGGTGGCGATAAAGCTGCTCACAGACTATATCAGTTCGTTGCTCCCCTCATTCTATCAGCGTAACCGCTGATAATGAATTGACTCTCTCCTCTCTACACCATAGAATAAGACTACAATGTGGTTTAAGAAGAAAGATAAGATCCCCGCGCAAGCCGATCCGGAAACAGCTTCAGCCGAAGATGTGGTGCAGGCTCCCGATGCCGGCGCCCAGCCCGATTTGCGTGCCGAAGTAAGTGTGGCTACAGAGCCGCTCCCCGAGGGGGGAGAGGTGGTGGAAGAGGTGGTGGTGCAGCCGCGGCCGGGTGTGCTCCGCACCAGCGACCTCGTGAAGCGCTATGGGCGTCGCACTGTGGCCAATCAGGTGAGCATCGAGGTGACACAGGGTGAAATCGTGGGTCTTCTCGGCCCCAATGGTGCCGGCAAGACCACGACCTTCTACATGACCGTAGGACTCATTACCCCCAACGGCGGAAAGATATTTCTCGACGACAAGGATATCACATCACTCCCGGTGTATCGCCGCGCCCAACTCGGTATCGGTTATCTGGCCCAGGAGGCATCGGTATTCCGCAAGCTCTCGGTTGAAGACAATATCCGCGCCGTGCTCGAGATGACCAATATGACCCGTCAGGAGCAGCATGAGAAACTCGAATCGCTCATTGATGAGTTTTCGCTCCAGAAGGTGCGCAAGAATCTTGGCGACCGACTTTCAGGTGGCGAGCGGCGACGCACCGAGATAGCCCGCTGTCTGGCCATCAGTCCGAAATTCATCATGCTCGACGAACCCTTTGCCGGTGTCGACCCGATTGCGGTCGAAGAGATCCAATCGGTGGTCTACCGACTCAAAGACAAGAATATAGGCATCCTCATCACCGACCACAACGCCCCCGAGACCCTCTCGATCACCGACCGAGCCTACCTCCTGTTTGAGGGGCGAATCCTCTTCCAGGGCACATCGGAGGAACTGGCTACCAATCCGGTGGTGCGCGAGAAATACCTCGGGCGCAACTTCATGTTCCGCCGCAAGCAGTTTAACTGATCCGATGCTCCCCCCCTCACTGAGCGGGAAGAGAATGCCGCCCCACTCCCGAGGCTCCACCAACATTATTCATTAACCAAACACATAGAGAGAAAGAGAACTGTGACTGACCGCATGTTGCGCACCCTGCTGATACTGGCCGGTGTGTTTTTTGTAATCTTGATTGTTTCAGGTTCGCTGGCCGCATGGCTTGGCGGATACTTCGAGCCGGGGAGCCGCGAGTGCTATCTGGCGCAATCGGCCGTGCAGGCATTGGTGGCATTCATCGGCACTGCCATAGTCACTGCGCGACTCGCCACCGGTAAGCCCTGGATATTTCTGGGGGTGCGCCAGAGGGTAAGTGTTATGCCATTTATCGGTGTGGTGATAGTGTATCTCCTCGCGCTCCCGTTTCTCAATCAGCTGATATACTACAACACCCTCATGACATTCCCCTCATGGCTCGAACCAGTGGAGAGCTTCATGCGCAAGATGGAGGATACGAATGCCGCAGTGACGGCAGTGATGCTTCATGGCACATCCGTGTCGACTCTCGTGAGCGGCATCCTGGTGATAGGTGTGCTGACCGGTCTGGGGGAGGAATTGCTCTTCCGAGGCACCTTGCAGCGTGCGCTCGACATCAATCCCCGCATGGGGCAATGGGCCATCTGGATAGCTGCATTCATCTTCTCGGCGGTGCATCTGCAATTCTACGGTTTTCTGCCCCGATTGCTACTCGGTGCATTCTTCGGGTATCTGCTCTACAGCACCGGGTCGATATGGCCGGGCGTATTCGCCCATGCCTTGAATAATTCGATAGTAGTGGCGTCGGCATGGTTGCAGCAGCGGCATCCCGGTTGGCCTGAAGCCGAAATGCTCGGTGTGGCCACCGAGGGATTCCCCGTGGCGGCCACGGTGAGTCTGCTGCTTTTAGCAGGATTTCTGATATTCTGTTACCGCCGATTCTTCTTCATAATACCCAACCGCAAACCTATCCGCTATGGCCTCTAAGACCCAGATAAGTGATTTCCGGAAAATCATGACCGAAATCCGGAAAGGGAATTTCGCCCCGGTCTATCTGCTGATGGGTGAGGAGGCCTACTATATCGACCGTATCGTAGAGGCACTCGAACAGAGCGTGGTGGCCGAAGATGAACGCGACTTCAACATGACGGTGCTCTACGGTCAGGACACCGATGTGCGCTCCGTGATAGCCGCCTGCCAGCAATATCCATTTATGGCCGACCGCAAACTGGTGGTACTCAAAGAGGCGCAGACCATGCAGCAGGCCAAGGCGGCTTTGGAGAATCTGGCTGAGTATGTGGCGCGCCCGTCAGACAGCAATGTGCTTGTGGTGACTTACAAGGGTGGTGTGATCAATGCCACCGGCAAGCTCATGAAGAGCGCCGCCAAGAGTGAGGCCGTGATATTCAAAAGTCCGCTTATTCCGGAATGGGAACTCGATGCGCCAATCAAAGAATATTGCCAGACACGGAAAATCGGCATCGACGAAAAGGCCGTGGCAATGCTCAAAGACTTTATCGGGGCATCGATATCGAAAATCTACACCGCACTCGACAAGGTGGTGATGGCCGGAGGCGACTCGCTCACACGCATCACCCCCGAACTGATAGAGGCCAACATCGGAATCTCGAAGGAATTCAACAACTTCGAACTCATCTCCGCCCTCGGGCAGCGCAACTACGACCGCTGCATGCTCATCGTGAAGCAATTCTCCTCCAATCCCAGAGCAAACCCCACGCCCCCCACTGCCGCATCCATCTTCAATTACTTCACGCGCCTGCTATGCGGCCATCTGGCCACCAACAAGAGCGAAGCCGGAATCATGGCCGCCATGGATGTGAAGAATAGTTATATCTTCAAGAAAGACTATGCCGTGGCGCTGCGCAATTATAATGCCATGCAGTGTGTGAAAATCATACATCTGGTGCGTGAATTTGATTGCAATGTAAAGGGTATCAGATCGAATCAGAATGAATTCGAGCTGCTCACAGAATTGATATTCAACATATTTTCCACTCGCTGATGATAATCTACTTTTCAGGCACAGGCAATAGCCGCGCAGTGGCCACAATGCTTGCCACGCTTACGGCCGATCATGTATATCCGCTCGTGGATACCCCTCCGGCCGAAGCAGGCTGGCATGGAGAGCGCCTGATACTGGTGATGCCGGTATATTCATGGGGTATACCTCCGCTTGTGGGGGGATGGATAGCCGGGCTCAACGAGGAGTTTCTCTCCCGGGCTCGCCGTCATGGCGCCACGGTGGTGTTGACCTGTGGCGATGAGACCGGGCGAGCACCTCAGATGATAGAGAAGGCTCTGCAGCGCGCCGGCATTCCGCTGCGTGGACTTTGGGATGTGATTATGCCCAACAATTATGTGCTCCTCCCCGGTTTTGATGTGGATAGCAAGGAGGTGGAGCGCGAGAAATTGAGCCGTTACCCGGCGCGGGTGGAGCAGATAGCCGAAGCGATTCTGGCCGGGCAATACGCGCGCGACTATACAGCAGGGAGTTGGCCGCGACTTAAGAGTGGTCTGGTCTATCCACTCTTTGTGAAGATGGGGATTGTCTCCTCGCGTTGGCTGGCTACGGATGCCTGCGTGGGGTGTGGCCTCTGCGAGCGCATATGCCCCATGCGCAATATCACTCTCACCGCCGACCGCACTCCCCGATGGGGGAGCCGGTGTGTGAGTTGTCTGGGGTGCTACCATGTGTGTCCGCGCAATGCGGTGCAGTATGGCAAGGCCACACGCGGCAAGGGTCAGTACCTCTTCCCGCGCCACTGATGATACATTAAGGATGAGATAATAGTTATGGATAAGAAAGCCTACTACATATATAATCCGGCCACCGATAATTTCGAGCGCGTATACCCCACGCTCAAGAACCGCCTCAAGCATTGGGGTGGCATTTTGCTGCTTGCCGTGGCTGCGGGGGCGGTGATGTTTGTAGTGGCTTACTTCGGTTTTGCGAGTCGCACAGAGCGCGAGCTGCGCGAAGAGAATACCCGGCTGCGCACGCAATACAATGTGTTGCAGCGCCGCGTGGATGCCTCGATGAAGGTGATGGAGCAGATCCGCAATCGCGATGACAACTTCTATCGCGTCATGATGCAGATGGAGCCCATGACGGTGAGTCGCCGCAATGCCGGGTTTGATTACGAGCGCAGCTATGCCTCGATGCGCGGCATGAGCGACGACGCATTGATCGGGAATCTTACGAGTCAGATTGATCTGCTCGACCGGCAATTGTATTCGCAGAGTCAGTCGTTCGACCAGTTGCGCCGTGCCGCCGCCGAACAGCGTGTGAAGCTCGACCACGTGCCCGGCATATTCCCCATATCGCAAGAGGAGGTAAATATCTCCTCCGGCTATGGGATGCGTCGCGATCCGGTGACCGGCACCCGAAAGCAGCATGATGGTATCGACTTTCTCGCCCCGGTGGGCACATCCGTCTATGCCACTGCCGATGGCAAGGTGGCAGTGGCCGAGCGTAAGGGTGGATTCGGCAATTGTGTGGAGATAGCCCATGGCTTCAACTATCTCACCCGCTATGCTCATCTCAGCGAATTGCTGGTGGAGGAGGGTGCCGAAGTGAAGCGCGGCGATCTGATAGGTAAGGTGGGAAGCTCCGGCAAATCCACCACACCGCATCTGCACTATGAGGTGATATTCAAAGGAGAGGCTGAAAATCCGATCAATTACTTCTATCTCGACCTCACCCCCGACGACTATGCCATAATGCTTCAGCAGGCCGAGGATGCCGGGCAGGTGCTCGACTGATGGCCGGCAAGCTGTAGGGATGCTCCCCGGAGTATCCGCCGGCTCTATGGTTAAAATTTTAAGGAACGCGCTCTTAGGGATATACCCTCAGCGGCGCTTCTCCAGGGCATTGAGGATCTCCTTCAATTCGGAGCGCACCTCGGTGAGCCGCTCCAGGATTTCCATGCGTCGGCTCACATTCTTGGCATTGCCGCGCAATTCGCGGCGCACGGCATCGATCTTCATGCCGCGCGTGTGCACCAGATAATTTATGAGTTTAAGAGTCTCTACCTGTTGAGGGGTGTAATAACGGGTATTGCCGGAATTGCGCATCGGTGCCACCTGTTGCGGAAATTCCTTCTCCCAATAACGGAGAGTGGATTGAGGCACCCCTACAAACTCCGACACCTCGCGGATACGGTAGTAGACTTTTGATAAATCGTTGTCCATTAATAGATTGTGATATATATCGCCCGGAGCAGGTGATAAATCAAAACGCAAATTTAAGGAAACTTCCCCTATCCGGCAAGCAATCTTGCTCAATATATGCCCCGAAATTGCCCAAAAATTTGTAAATTTGCAAAAATATCTGCCCGGTGCACCCTCCGGAGGTTCTGCAAGAGCCGCGAGGTGCAATCCGGCACTCCATTATAAAGCAAATGATGACAGCTAAAGAGATTCGCGAATCCTTCAAGGATTTCTTCAAAGGGAAAGGGCACCAGATAGTGCCTTCGGCCCCGATGGTGATCAAGGATGATCCCACACTGATGTTTACCAATGCCGGCATGAACCAATTCAAGGATATAATCCTCGGCAACCGTGCGGCAAAACATAAGAGAGTGGCCGACAGCCAGAAGTGTCTGCGCGTGTCGGGCAAGCACAACGACCTTGAGGAGGTGGGCCACGACACCTACCATCACACCATGTTTGAGATGCTGGGCAACTGGTCGTTTGGCGATTACTTCAAGCAGGAGGCTATCGATTGGGCATGGGAATACCTGGTGGATGTGCTCCACCTTCCCGCCGACCGCCTTTATGCCACAGTATTCGAGGGGTATGCCCCCGAAGCACTGGAGCGCGACAATGAGGCTGCCGCAATCTGGGAGAAGCATCTCCCGGCATCGCATATCATCAACGGCAACCGTCATGACAATTTCTGGGAGATGGGCGACACAGGTCCCTGCGGTCCCTGCTCCGAGATACATATCGACCTGCGCACCGACGAGGAGCGTGCTGCCGTCGACGGCGCATCGCTCGTGAATAAAGACAATCCTCAGGTGATCGAGATTTGGAATCTCGTGTTCATGCAGTATAACCGCAAGGCCGACGGCAGCCTGGAGCCCCTCCCGGCCCGTGTGATCGACACCGGCATGGGTTTCGAGCGTCTCTGCATGGCGCTGCAGGGTAAGCGAAGCAACTACGACACCGACGTCTTCACCCCCTATATCCGCAAGATTGAGGAGCTCACCGGCAAGAAATATGGAGCCGACCATAAGGTGGATGTGGCCATGCGCGTGGTGAGCGACCACCTGCGCACCATCTCCTTCTCCATCGCCGACTCCCAGCTCCCCTCCAATGCCAAGGCCGGCTATGTGATCCGCCGCATCCTGCGCCGCGCAGTGCGCTATGCCTACACATTCCTCGACTGCAAGGAGGCATTCCTCTATCGTCTGGTAGACACACTTGTGGAGCAGATGGGCGAGGCTTATCCCGAACTTCCGGCACAGCAGGAACTTATCAAAAAGGTAATCAAAGAGGAGGAGGATTCATTCCTCCGCACCCTCGACAAGGGTATCGGTCTGCTTGAGGGTGAGATGTCGCGCCTCAAGGCCGAGGGTAAGGATACCCTCTCCGGAGTGACCGCCTTCACTCTTTACGACACATTCGGATTCCCTCTCGACCTCACCGAGCTCATTCTGCGTGAGAACGGTCTGCAGCTCGACCAGGCCGGATTCGATGCCGAGATGGCCAAGCAGAAGGAGCGTGCCCGCAATGCCGCCTCGGTCGAGGCTACCGACTGGGTCGAGGTGAATTCAGGCGAGGAGGAATTCGTGGGCTACGACACATTTGAGACTCCCACCAATATTCTCCGCTACCGCAAGGTGAAGCAGAAAGGTAAGGAATATTACCAGATTCTCCTCTCCAAGACCCCCTTCTATGCCGAGATGGGCGGTCAGGTGGGCGACAGCGGTGTGCTGATTGACTCCACCGGAAAAGAGATTGAGGTATTCGACACTAAGAAGGAGAATAATATCGGAGTGCACCTCACCCGTGAGCTTCCCGCCGATCCCTCGGCTCCGCTCACTGCCCGCATCAACCTTGAGGCCCGCAAGGCCACATCGGCCAATCACTCCGCCACCCACCTGCTCCACGCCGCACTTCGCGAAGTGCTCGGCACACATGTAGAGCAGAAGGGTTCATTCGTATCGCCCACCTCACTGCGATTCGACTTCTCCCACTTCCAGAAGGTGACTCCCGAGGAGATCCGCAAGGTAGAGCATCTTGTGAATGCCCGCATCCGCGAGGCACGCGCTCTTGAGGAGCGTCGTGAATGCCCGATCGATGAGGCACGCGCCATGGGTGCGATGGCACTCTTCGGCGAGAAATATGGCGACAAGGTGCGTGTGGTGAAATTCGGCGACTCGATTGAGCTTTGTGGCGGCACGCATGTGGCCAACACCGGCAATATCGGTATGGTGCGTGTGGTAGGGGAGAGCTCTATCGCCGCCGGCATACGCCGTATAGAGGCAATCTCAGGAGCAGCAGTCGATGATGCTATAGATAAACTTCAGGACACCATGCGCGCCCTGCAGTCGATTCTCGGCAACAATGCAGATGTGAAGCAGGCTGTGCTGAAAGCTATCACTGAGAATGGCGAGCTCCACAAGAAGGTCGATGAATTCCGCGAGGAGCGTATGCGCAATCTCTCCAAGAATCTGATTGCCAATGCCGATCAGCGCAACGGCTTCAAACTGGTGCGCTTCCAGACCACGATGGATCCCGAGAATGTGAAATTGCTCGCCTTCACCATCCGTCGCGATGCTCAGGAGCCGGTGCTCTTTGTGGGAGCCACAGAGTTTGGCGGCAAACCGCTTCTCACCGTAGCGATGACCGACGACCTTGTGTCTGACACCCGCAATGCCTCAAAGGCAGTGCGTGAGGCCGCCCGCAATATCAAGGGTGGCGGCGGCGGTCAGCCCTTCTTTGCCCAGGCCGGCGGCAAGGATGCCTCCGGACTCGATGCCGCCATGCAGCAGCTCGTGGAGTTGCTTGGCTGATCGGCGCCTAAGAGCGCGTAATCCGTTGCGATAAAAAACCGACTCATTCCGCAGCATCGAAGTGTAAACTTTTATGCTAAAAAATAGATAAATACTCTTTCAGAGGCCATCTCACTGACATGTGATGATGGCCTCTGCTGTGTATATGCGACAGATGTCGACAGGAGGGATCTGAAATATGTTGGCCGGCAATGTTGCCCAACATG
Organism: Muribaculaceae bacterium; assembly: GCA_029051525.1. Taxonomy (GTDB): domain Bacteria; phylum Bacteroidota; class Bacteroidia; order Bacteroidales; family Muribaculaceae; genus Lepagella. The sequence goes on along the minus strand of JAIDKG010000114.1, from coordinate 30,806 downwards.
TTAAAGGCTGTTTAAGAGTTGCATATATTCCAAAAAATATATAAATTTGCGGCCACATTTCACTATAACCCAGATTGTAAGAACACGCCCTCTTAAGCCGGCGCGTCGGTTTGGGCGGAAGCCGATTCGGCTCCCGCAAAATACTGTGCGCTCCGAAGCTGAGCCGGGGAGATTCAACAACCTGCGCCAACAATCCCGCGATTCTAATACATAACTTAGATACATAACTTAAATACATCAACAGCTAAAATTAACATCAAAGACATGTTCAGACATCTCTCGAAAGGGCTAATTTTATCGCTGCTTACTTGTGCCGTCACACCGGCCGCGGCCGCCGTGGTCAGTGTGGAGGATGCAAAGCAATTGGCTGCCGACTTCCTACGTGCAGGCAATAATGATGATTTAGCCGCGGGTGACGTGCTTGACCTTGCCTATACGGCCGGGACAGCAAATCATCCTTACTATTATGTGTTCAATGCCCGGTCGGGCAAAGGCTATGTGATAGTGTCGGCCGACGACACTACCACTCCGGTTCTCGGCTACTCCACAGAGTGCAGCTATGATGCCGCCTCAGCCTCTCCGGCCATGCAGTGGATGCTTTCGGGGCTTGCCAGTGAAATCAAGGCTGCCCCCTCGCTCAGCGGACGCTACACAGCAACTCAGCGCCGCAACATGGTGCGCCGCGCGGCGCGCACCGGCGAGCGCATTCTTCTTGAGACTGCCAAATGGAGTCAGGAAAGTCCGTTCAACGCATCTATCCCCGGCCGACGTCTGGTGGGATGTGTGGGCACGGCCATGTCGATCATCATGAAATATCATGAATGGCCGGCACATGGCACAGGCTCCTTCAACGGTGTGAGCTATGATGTCGATTATGACTGGGCCAACATGCGTAAAGACAATTACCGCTATGGCTATTCCGCCGAGGAGGCGGCAGCCGTGTCGACCCTTATGTATCACGCTGCAAGCAGTATCGACACTCAGTTCGGCATGTCGGGTTCAAGCGCCTATGAGGTGCGTGTGCCGGGCGCGCTGACCAACTATTTCGGATATGATCCGGGTGTGACTTATCGCAAGCGCTCGGAATTCAATTCTCAGGCAGCGTTCGATGCCATCGTGATCGAGGAGATCCGCCAGCAGCGTCCGGTGCTTTACTGCGGTCAGGATGTGACTGTGGGCCACGCATTTGTGGTCGACGGTTACGACCCCGTCACCGGGATGCTCCATATCAACTGGGGCTGGGCCGGTGCCGATGGCAACTTCAATGGCGGCTGGTATGCCAGCACCGCTCTGAATCCTACCGTCAGCCAGAGCCATCAGTTCAACAATCTCACCACCATCATCTATAACATCAAGCCCGGCAGCGGCAGCAATTCCAACTGGTCGCCCCTGCATCTTACATCGGAAGGTGGCCAGGTGGGTATAGGCAGCGACATGACGCAGCTTGCCACAGGCAAGAAGTTCACGGTGCGTGCAGGTGCCATCAAGAATGTGGGTTATAACACATTCTCGGGCAAAATCGCAGTGGCTCTCTTCAGTGCCGCCGGCGAGTTCAAGAGCCTGCTGAGCGGAGAGCAGAACATCTCATTGCAGAGTGTCAACCTCCGCAGCTATATTGACTTCAACAACTGTCAACTTCCCTCGGGAGTGCAGGTTGAGGCAGGTGATATGGTGCGCATCGCCACATCCGAGGCCGGCGGCAACTGGCTCCCCGTGCCCGGCGAGCTGCTCACAGTCAATGAGCTTCCGGCCGACCGCACCGTGATCGAGACCTTTGCCGTCAACTTCCCTCCGGCCATAGCCGGAATCAGCTGGAATGGCGAGAATTCGGTGATCAAAGGCTGGAACTATTCATTCAGCATCACTCCCGGCGATCCGGAAGAGGATGTGCTCACAGTGAAGGCCAACGGTATTCTTCTCACACCGGCTGCCAACACCTATAACTACTCAATCGCCAATGTGCGCGAAGACCAGGAGATCTCCATCCTTCTGCAGAAGGCATCTGAGGTGAAGGCCAAGCGCAACATCTGGGTTGACGAGCCGGGCACACTCTCCACTCTGATTTCATCGGCCGAGACCGGCACCATCACTGAGCTGACCCTCTTCGGCCAGATTGACGCCCGCGACTTCGAGTTCATGCGGAAAGAGATGAATCTCCAGCGTCTTGACATATCGGGTGCCTATATCGCCGCTTATGGATCGGATCAGGCATATGCCGTGCCGCGCAACGCATTCTCCGGCAAGCGCAGTCTGAAAGAGGTGATTCTCCCCAACAACATCAACCGTATCAACAACGGTGCGTTCAGCAGCAGCGGAATCGTGACAATCACTATCCCCGCCGGTGTGAGCACTTATGAATATAATGTGTTCCTGGGCTGCAACGCCCTGCGCGATGTGTGGGTGGGCCGCGAGAAGGCAGAGTTCATCAACTGGTGTGTATTCTCCGGAGCCCGCACCGACCTGATGACACTCCATGTGCCCAACCAGAATGCCGTCAACAATTACAGTGCCAAGGAATACTGGAAGGATATCAAGAATATCATCATCGATCCCATACCGGCCCGCGCAGATTATGCCTTCGCCGTGATGGAGGATGCTGAGGTGAAGTATGATTCCAAGACAGCCGATGGCCGCTACGAGAAGGGCACTGTGGTAAACTTCACTGCCCGGCATATCGCCGACAACGACAACCGTATGGTGGTGTATGCCAACTCCACACCGCTCACAGCCGATGCGGAGGGTGTCTACACTGTGACTCTCAACAGCAACACTATCGTACACTTCGACCTTGTGAAGCCCACACCCGTGGCAGCTTATGCCTCGCCGTGGACACTTACCGACACCGGCGGCACCGTGGGTCTGCTCACAGATGCAGTCAATGTGATTCCCGGCATAAAATTCACAATCCGTGCCAATGCGCTTAATGTTCCGGCTGATGCCACCTCAATGTTCTGGGCAGCCGTGCTGACCGATTCAGAGGGCAACATCAAGGAGTTTATCTCACCGGTGAGCAGCTGGGGCGGCGCTAAGGGCGACGGCCTGCGCATGAATGTGGACTGCTGTGTGAAGGAGGCCACAGTGCGTGAGGGCAACTTCATCCGTCTGGCCACTTCCTACAATATGAAATCATGGGCACTCGTGGGCGGAAGCAATGAGAATGTCATCGACCGTCTGCCGGCCATCAACAACCAGACACCGGTCTACTACTTCACCTATCCCGAGAATCTGACCGAGCTTGCAAATGTTTCCGGCAATGTGGCAAGCGCCGTGCGTGGCCGCGACATCACACTGAAGGTGACTCCGAAGAATGCTTCCTACATGATGGATGCCGTAATCAACGGCGACACCATCGTAAAGGCAGCCAAGACCTTCACCTATTCCTATATTGCCAAGGAGGATATTGATTTCGACATCAACATCTATCCTCCGGTGACTCTTAAGGAGGCTACAATCGTGCTTGCCGAGGGAGAGCACCTCTACTACAACGGTTATGAGGGTATCGACAATTGGGGAGAACTTAACTATGCCACTACCATGAAGTATAAGGATGTGGAGAAGCTTAAGATTGTAGGTAAGCTTGATTACTATGATTTCGACTTCTTCCGAAATGATAATTCCTATGGCATAGCAACCAACCTGAAGTATCTCGACCTTTCCGAAGTGATATTGGTGCGTGACCGTGACACAACCGATCCTCATGCAGTGGATAACTGTTTCCCGACTGAAGCGTTCAAGAGTAAAGTAACTAAAGGCTCTTTCATTGAGGAGATTATACTTCCTGCAACTGTAACATATTTTGATGATAAAGCCTTCAGCGGTTGCAGCCGTCTGAGAGAGATTCATCTCCCGGCCAATCTGCGCAACTGGACTACCGAGTATACTCCATCTATGGGCACGTTCAAGGACCTGCTCCGTGGAGGTCTCAGTGACAATGTGTTTGATGGCTGCAAATCGCTTGAAACCATCTATCTCCCCTGTGTGCCCGGCGAAGAGGGTAAGGTAGGCCATTGGTACTATTCTCAGTATCATGAGCTGAAGACCGGTCTTCCCGACAATAAGAAGGTGACTGTCGTAGTGCTTCCGGAGTATCTTGATGTCTATAAGACACCCCATATTGACAACGGCTGGTATGAGAGCCGCTGGTCGAATGGCTGGGAGGCCGGAGGATTCAACCTTGTGGGTGAATATCCGGTTTATTCGCTCAACTATGATGCATCGCGCCTCTTTATGGCCGATAAGGAATTTGATGTGGAGAAAGCTGCATCGTTCCTTCGCGACAATATCTCGCTCGAAAGCATCAGCGTGGAAGGTAAGCTCTTTGTGGGCGCACTTTCTCAGGCTGAGGGTCGTCCGGAGGGTGTAGATGGTTATCAGGAGGGTGTGAATGTGCGCCTTTATGACAATGGCAAGCTTATGCCGGCCGAGGCTGTAGGTGCCGATGGTGCCGTAAACCTCACATTCTGGAACCCCAACCGTCATGCCGACAAGTCGGGCAGCCATGAGATCAAGGCCGTCTATCTCTATGACGTGCTCTTCAACTGCGCTTCCGATCAGTTTGCAGTAAAACCCGAAATCCGCAACAATGAGGCGGAGATGGGTGATGAGGCTACAGAGTTTGAGGTGCTTGACTCTACTCAGGCTTCAGCTCCCGTGCTCCGTAATGTGAAGGAGGATAGCAGCGTGCGCTTCGCTATCGGATTCTCTACCGACAATCCTGACATCCGTCCGCGTGTGAAAGTCGGCGACCAGGTGCTCTCAGCCGATGAGGAGGGCTACTATACAGTTAATGTAGAGGATGCCGATGTGACAGTAGAGATCTATGCCATCCCCACCAACGGTGCAACACTGACCACCGAGGAGATTGTATCCGTAAATCCTGCGGAATCAGCCGATGTGACATCACTCTCGCTTCAGGGTGAGATCACTGAGGAGACACTCGCCATTGTGGTCAACGGTTTCGAGGCACTTTCCACTCTCGACCTTTCCGGCATGGAGAGCGAAATCCCCGCAAATGCCTTCGAGGGTAAGACCACCCTCACAGAGGTGATACTTCCCGAGGTGGATACAATCCTGCCCGGCACCTTCAAGGATTGTGAGAATCTTGCCACTGTGACTGTCCCCGAGACAGTAAGCACTATCGGTGCAGAGGCCTTCAGCGGCTGCGCATCGCTTGAGCAGATCACACTGACCGGTATCGATGCCATCGGTGCCGATGCCTTTGCCGGTTGCGACAACCTCACATCCATCACACTGAATCCCGCCACCGGCTCGCCCGTGGCCGAGCGTGCTATCCGTTGCCGCGCACCGCGCATCAGCGGATTTGATGAGAATGCCTTCAAGGGTGTCAACCCCAACTGTCTGATTATCCTCGGTGAGGGTGTGGCTGTGCCCGCCACTGCGGCCGGCAACTATCTTGCCTCACGTGTGGAGGAGGTTGCTGTGGCTGAAGCCGATGTTGAGGAGTCGCCCCTTCAGGTGCGTGTTTACGAATCGGTAGGTGACATCACACTCCGTGCCGGATATCCCTTCGCTGCAGAGAGTGCGTTCACTATGAATGGTGACGACACTATCAGCCTTGTGACAGAAGTTCCTGCCGCAGCTGATGGCTGGAAGTCGCTTGTAGTCCCCTTCGCTGTGGAGAATGTCACTGCCGACGGTGTAGAACTTGTTGCCAAGACCGCTCCCGACCAGGACAGCGCAATGACCGATTATATGGTGGCCACTCTCGTAGAGGGTGACAAGGAAATCGCACTTACAGCAGGTATCGCAGCCAACGTGCCCGCTCTGATTCGTCAGACCAAGGGTGAGACAGCCCGTGAGATTACAGTCTCAGCATCGGGTGTGACCGTATCAGCCACTCCTGCCACAGTCAAGACTGAGGGAAGTGAATATTCACTCTGCTCATCCTATCGTGCGGCTGCACTCCCGGCAAGCACCACATATGTGCTCAATGCCGCGGGCAATGCCTTCGAGGCAATCGAGACTTCAGAGGCTGAGGAAGAGTTTGCCGAATCTCTCACAGAGGTAGCCCCCTTCGAGGTATATGCCGTGGCACCTGCCGGCGAAGACCGTATCGCAATCGCAGTGGCCGGTGATGACATCATCACCTCGGTCGACATGCTTGGAGCAGAAGGCTTCAAGGTAATGGCCGAAGGTTCCGACCTGGTGATCTGGACTGCCGACGAGATGGAGACAGCAGTATATGCACTTGACGGCCGCATGATAGGCCGCATCACACTCAACCCGGGCCGCAACGTAATCAGCGGACTTGCAGGTGGAGTCTATATCGTGGAAGGTATCAAAGTAATCCTCTGATAAAGCTTCCGCTCCTGAAAAAAGCGCCGGCGAATCCACTCGGATTCGCCGGCGTTTACTTTTAACAAACCGAATGCCACCGGTCAGCAACCTACACCCCTTCCCACAAAATCATTCATCGAGAGATTTTCATGTAAACGTCCCAAACTCCGCGAGGCATATTTAGCGGCTATGACTACCTTTGCTGCCATAATCAAAACCAGGAAGATTATGGGAGAAATTGATTTCAATCAGTTTCATGAGCAGGCAGAACAGTTCAAGGGTGAGATGACTTGACGCAGATATGCGAGCAGGAGGGAGTCTCCTATCGATCTTACATAGCATGGAGGTCAAAGGAAGGTATCTTCTCCGGTTCCAAGTGGCGTATGGCTATGACGCTACTCCAAAAGTGTTGTTTAGAATACATAGCCGACACCAATGCTGACACGGTACTCGTGCATCTTTACATCGGTTTTGATTACATCAAGCATACCCAATGCTCCTGTTATATCTACTCTTAAACGGTCGATAATTATAGCTGCGCTAATATCCCAGGCGACATCGAATCGACGCATTAACCCCTTATACATATTTTGTTCAAATATCTCCGTTTGATAATCATTGACCTTTGTGCGGGCAGACAACCCGATAATAGGTTCCGGACCTGTTGACAGAAATAGACTACCTTTTTTGAAAATATCAAATTTGTATCCTACCGTCAAAGGGATACGAAATCCAATTTTTCGCACCGGCGGGTCGTAAGTTTTTGAGGGTTCTTCCAGAGTACCGTTTCCTATGGTAATATTCTCGTAGCTATAGTTATCAATAAAGAATCGAGCACCGGGTTCAAAGAAGACGTTATTACCGATAAGCATCATATAATCTGCTCCGATACTGATACCGCTACCGGGTTTAAACATCTTGAATGAGCCGTTTGCCAGTTTCCATTTTCCCGGAATGGACACATCGTATGCTACGGTTACAGTCCAGTGGTTGCGGTCGGAGGGTAAAACGTCATTGTCAATGGCCTGAGCTTTGCACAAACCATTGATAATTAGACTTACAAGCAGTATTATTAGTTTATGATTCATTGAAGTATCCGGGTATCATTTATGACAATAGATCTATATATCATAAAACGAGTCCACTTTGTCAATATTACAAAATGTATATAAATCCGGACTGAGATTTCGATAGAATCCGCTGCCATAGACATACTCGGCATCACGAGCCCCGATGCTATGCCGGATGTGAATTGCGAGGTGCGTCTGCTCAAAAGGAGAAGTGGAGCGAGATGCGGAGGCCGGAGCGGGTGGCGTGGGGGAGGTCGCGGTAGGTGAGGCGCCAGATGTAGTCGAGGCGCAGGCAGGTGAGGATGTTGTCGATGCCTACGCCCAGCTCCATGTAGGGTTTGGCGGTGAGACGCTGCACATCGGCATCGGCCGGGAAGCGGTAGAGAGAGGGGTCGTTGGCAGGGTCGTTTTTTGAGGTGAGTCCTCCCATGAGGCCCTTGAAGGTTATCACTTCGCGTAGCTTAAGCCGCTTGATGAGTGGAATATGGTTGAATAATAGGCCGTTGGCAAAATAGCTTAGGTCGAGCGAACCGTAGTAGTCAAGTGGAAATTCCATCGGATTCATCAGGGAGTAGGATTCCGGCTGGATGGTGAATGAGAGGTTGGCATTGGGCCACATCAAGGCCGGATATTGCACTTTGCTCCAGATTTTGCCACCCTTCAGGATTGCATCGCAATAGCCGAACGCGGAGAACCATATGCGCTTCGAGACCGAGAGTTCAGTCTTATTAAGGGTGAAGGCCGAACCGAGCATTCCACCCGGCACAATCTCATGGGTGAGTTTGATGATAGGGGCATCGTTGTTGAGGGGATAGCGTCGGCCTCGGGTCTGGAGGTACTTCTCACCGGGGGCATAACGGAGTTCGATGAGGAATCCGGCCAGAGTGTAATTCTGCACGCTGTGGCCATGGCCATCGGTGAAGGGGAGCCAGGGTGTGGCATCATATACCCGGTGCCGGAAAGATGTGACTACCGAGAAATTATTATGTAGCTCCAGCTGATATGTGGCGCCCGCTTCGCGTCGATATAGGGAGAGGTTGGAGCCTTTGCGCCGCAGCGAGAGGAATACATTGTCGGAGTTGGTGTGGAAATAGTGTTGGCCGATATTGTCGAGGTCGTAGTTATAGTGGAGTTTGATGGAGTTGACAGGAAATTCGAGTGAATGGTATTCCTTTGGCACGAGGGAATATTCAAGTTCGGCGTTATACTTGAATTTACGGTCCTTGCACCCATAGGCCAGATAGCCGCGAGCGAACCAGTGGCGCGACAGATTGGCTGTGGTGAGTCCGCCCACACGGAATCGCATACCCTCGATGGAATTGTAGGAGATAAGAGTATTTATCGGACCGAGGTCAACTTTCGACACCGGAGATGTGGCTACATAACCATTGACGAGAATCTTAAGAATTTTCTCGCTCCAATAAATAGCCGGGTATCGGCGCAGACGGTTCATCATATTCCCCATTTCCCCCTCGGCACGCGATAGGGGTGTGAGGCGGAAATCCTCCCACTTGTTCCAAGGCTCAAGATTATCGTTTTCGTATACGATATAACTGTTGGCATCATAGAGGAAGTTATGCAGAGAGTGGTCGGGCGAAAATTCGGGGCGGGTGAAGTTTGTAAGACGTCGGGCATAGAAGGTGTCGGTGCCCGGGATGAGGGTCAGTTCGAGTGATATGTCGTCGGTCTCCAGATGGCGTTTGCCGTATTGATCGCGGTAATAGGTCTGGGTGATATATACGTTGTCGACATAGTTGAGGTTGATCACCCGAGGCACACGCATCTCCACGCGGCGAATGAAATGGGCCGGGTCGTCGGCCTCGACAAACAGACGGCCGTTGAACCCGAACATCTGAGGCGATCGGGGTGCGAACACAAGTTCAAGGTATGGTTTACCCTCCATATAGACCGTGTCATTGAGGGAATAGCGGTAGAAATTGTCGGCCAGCGAACTGATAGGCGATACGAAACGTTGCTGTACGAGCGAGATATCGTCTTTATAGATGTCGGTGTTGACGAGGAGGTCATTGAGGATGGCATTAATGTTTTTGGTGTCAAACTGGTCGTCGACACCCGCCGAACGTTCGCCGCGAATCAGGAACTTGTCTTTCAGGAAGTTGAGGGAATGCAGTCGTGTGCCGGCCGTCTCATGCAGCGAGAGAAGAAGCACCGGCACGCCGAGGTGTGGCGCTGTGTCGACATATTCCTCAAGAAAGCGCAGCTTATCCTTCCCTTTGAAGCGCGAGGCATCGGTGTTGAAAAGTCCCAGCACTACCTTATTATAGAAATTTTCGGAGTATTCCGGCAGAATGCGCGGGTCGGTCATGTCGCGGGTGTCGCGGATGCGACACATCAGGTCGTAGGCGGGATTGTTCTTTTTGGAATATTTCTGATTTTTTCCTGTCACCTCCACACCGTTAAGATCGATGTATTTCACTACTTCCACCTCCTCGACCTCCTCGACCTCTTCCGGACTGACTGAGCCTTCTGTCGGAACTGCAATAGAACCGGCGTGAAGGGCTGCGGGTGGAGTGGCGGTGATGGTGAGGGAGTCGGCAATTGCAGGTGGTAAGAGGTCCTGAGTTTGTGCGGCGGTCGGGATAATGGCGAGAGCCGGCAGAATCGCTGCGGCGAGCAGTCGGCTCATGGATAGAGGGCTAAGGGACCGTAATCCCGCAGCCCAACGGTGAAATGATATGCAAAGTGTAGAGTCTGCCACAGATTATGCGATTGCAAAACAGGTGCAAAATTAGCTAAAATGGATATAAATTCCTAATTTTGCACTACGTAATATAAACAGAGAGAGTAAATATGGCAAAATATGAACGAGAGCGGAAGTTTCTGGTCAATCCGGAATCGCTCGATATGATGCGGGGTATGGCCGAGAGGAGCATAGAGATGGTGCAGGGTTATCTGAGCCGCCGGCCTGAGAGCACTGTAAGGGTAAGGATAGCCGGAGATAGGGCATGGCTCACGGTGAAGGGGATATCCGATGGCGACCTGCGGGAGGAGTATGAATATCAGGTGCCGGTGGCCGATGCTCGCCGGATGCTCAGTATGTGTGAAGGTAGTCCGGTGGAGAAAATCAGAAGGATAGTGCCGTGGGATGGGCTGTCTTATGAGGTGGATGAATTCGGCGGACGCCATGCAGGGCTGGTGGTCTGCGAGGTCGAGCTGCCGTTGGATTTCAGCGGAGAGTTGGATCTTCCCCCCTTTGTCGGCGAGGAGGTAACCGGCGATCCGCGTTACTACAACTCAGCCATGTGAGGCAAAAGAGCGCGCTCTTAGAACTGCTTGGAAACAAAAGCTGCGCCCTGACAGGGGGCGCAGCAATGGGGTATTTACATCAGTAAATTCAAGAATAACATGAAAAAATTGTTTCTATAAAAAGCGGCTGTTTTAGATCGGCGCAGAAAGCTGATCAGCTCTGATAGTCGGCCAATTCGCTGCGCAGACGTTTGCGGGCAAAGAATATGCGGCTTTTTACGGTGCCTAAGGGCAGACCGAGCTTTTCGGCTATCTCATGGTATTTATAGCCGGCCACATACATATTGAACGGGATGCGATATTCATCGGCAAAATTATTGAGCGCCTGACTGATCTCCTTCACGGCATAGGAGCCTTCGGGAGTGGTGAGACCGCTATCCTGCGAAATGTTGAGGTGATAGAGGTCGTCGGTCTTGTCGACCACAGTGGCCTGGCGCACATTCTGACGGTAATTATTGATGAAGATATTGCGCATGATGGTGAATATCCAACCCTTGAAGTTGGTATTGTCCACATACTTGTCTTCATTGTCGAGAGCTTTGAGGGTCGTGTCCTGCAGGAGGTCCTGAGCGGCCTCTCTGTTGGATGTGAGCTGGTATGCGAAGCTGAGCAGATTGCTCTGAAGTCCTACCAGTCGGGATTTAAAAGAATCGTTGGATTTCATGTTATTGTCGTCAATTTCAATTAGTATAGATTCCAGTGTTGAAGACCGGGATGAGGTGGAGAGAAGAGGTCTTCTCACCGGTGAGGAGGAATCCTTCCTGCACCGATTACAATATTTAAACAGTCAGGGATGAGAATTGTTACGGAAATTTTTCTTAAATTTGTAAAAAGTTTGAGACCAAGAATTGAAAAAGTGTTAATTCAGCCACAGGGGGGGCGTCGAGATGCTCATCCGATGTGCTGCAATAGATAGCTAACGACTCATTATGAGGTTTGATGATTATTTCGAGAGTGATGATCTGCTCGACGCTCTCTGGGACATGCATTTCGATGAGATGACTCCCATTCAGGAGCAGGCCATACCGCGTGTGCTTGAGGGGAGAGACCTTCTGGCATGTGCCCAGACGGGCACCGGCAAGACCGCGGCCTATCTTCTGCCGGTGATAGATATGATATGCACCGGCGATTATCCCGAGGATCGTGTGAATTGTGTGATTATGGCTCCCACCCGCGAGCTGGCGCAGCAGATAGACCGCCAGATGCAGGGCTTCGCTTACTTTCTGCCTATCAATTCACTACCTATATATGGCGGCACAGATGGCCACACATATGAGCAGCAGCGACGTGGCCTGAAGTTAGGTGCCGATGTGGTGATCGCCACACCGGGGCGATTGATTGCGCATCTGCAGATGGGTTCGGTCGATCTGTCGAAGGTGTCGTTCTTCATTCTCGACGAGGCCGACCGTATGCTCGATATGGGCTTCTATGAGGATATCATGAGCATCGCCAAGCATATGCCCAAGGAGCGACAGACACTCCTCTTCTCGGCCACGATGCCCCCGAAGATTCAGCAGCTGGCCAAATCGATACTTCGTGATCCTGCCGAGATAAAGCTTGCTGTCTCCAAACCTGCCGATAAGATTGATCAGCTTGCCTACATTTGCCATGAGACCCAGAAGGAGGGTTTGCTGCGCCATGTGTTGGCCTCCGATGAATATAGGCGTGTGATAGTATTCTCCTCCTCCAAATTGAAGGTGAAGCAGTTGGCCCGCCAGATCCGCATCCCCGGCATGAAGATAGGGGAGATGCACTCGGATCTGGACCAGAACCGACGCGAGGATGTGATGCTCGATTTCAAGTCGGGTAAGATCAATGTGCTGATTGCCACCGATATCGTGGCCCGAGGTATAGATATCGATGATATTGAGCTGGTGGTGAACTATGATGTGCCGCGCGAGGGTGAGGATTATGTGCATCGAGTGGGGCGCACAGCGCGAGCCGACCGCGATGGTCGGGCCGTGACGCTCGTGGCCGATCGCGACCGCCGCAGTTTCCAACAGATAGAGCGACTGCTTGGCAAAGAGGTGCGCCGAGGGGAGATTCCCGCCGCACTTGGAGCGGCTCCGGCCGAGAATACCGCTTCCGGCTCTCGTCATAGGGAGGGTGGCGCCCGTGGCAACCGAGGTCGTGACGACCGTGGCAGGAAGCCTGATGGCCGGGGTGGCAAATCAGGATGGCAGGGTGGCAAACCGCAGCGGAAAGCCGCTCCGAAGCCTCAGTGTGAAGGGGCGCAGCAGCAATCTGCTCCACAGCCTCAAGATGGGGGGCAGCCGCGTAAGGGGGCGCCCAAACGTCACCATCGCAAACCACGCAAGCCCCGGCTTCAGGATGAGCAGCAATAAGCCCTCTTCTCACGAATTTCGGGGTAGACAGAGTGTCTTAAGGACTGCGCTCTAAGACTCTAAGAGATAAAGACTAACACCGCCCGTACAATCTGTGAATTGTGCGGGCGGTGTTAGTCTTTATTGTTATGGCTATGGGAATGTGCGATTAGAGGAGAGCCTCGGTCAGAACATCGCTGATGGTATCCACATAATGGAAGGAGAGCCCCTCCACATATCGGTCGGCTATCTCATTGATATCCTTCTCATTGTCGCGACAGAGTATGATCTCCGTGATTCCGGCTCGTTTGGCGGCTATGATCTTCTCCTTGATACCACCTACCGGAAGCACCTTGCCTCGCAGTGTGATCTCACCGGTCATGGCCAGACGCGGCTTAACCTTCCGCCCAGTAAGCGCCGAGGCAATGGCTGTGGTCATTGTGATACCGGCCGACGGACCATCCTTCGGGATAGCCCCTTCGGGCACATGAATATGCACATCGCTCTTGTCGATCTGTTCGGTGGTGAGGTTGAGAATCGATGCATTGGCGCGAAGATACTGCAGCGCGAGTGTGGCCGATTCCTTCATCACATCACCTAAATTGCCGGTGAGGGTGAGTTTCCCCTTGCCTTCTGTCACCGATGCCTCGATAAAGAGAATCTCGCCACCCACCGAGGTCCAGGCCAGACCGGTGACCACACCGGTGAAATTGTTGGATTCATACATATCAGGGTTGAACTCAGTTTTTCCCAACAGGCTACCCACCAATTCGCGGGTGATAATGGTAGGATATTCCTCGCCGCGCACCTTCTTGACAGCCAGTCGTCGCAGCACCTTGGCTATCATCTTCTCCAGTCGCCGCACACCCGATTCGCGAGTGTAATAATCGATGATATACTCCAGAGCATCGTGCTCGAAGGTGATTTCATTCTCAGTGAAGCCATTGGCTTTCAGTTGTTTCGGCACAAGGTGACGGCTCCCTATCTCAATCTTCTCGGCAGTGATATAGCCCGGAATGGCGATAATCTCCATGCGGTCGCGAAGCGGGGCCGAAATTGTATCGAGCGAATTGGCCGTGGCGATGAAGAATATATTGCTCAAATCATAATCGGCATCGAGATAATTATCGTGGAATGCCGAGTTCTGTTCGGGGTCGAGCACCTCAAGCAGGGCAGTGGAGGGGTCGCCCTTGAAATCCTTGCCGATTTTATCGATCTCATCGAGCACCATGACAGGATTGGAGGTCGAGGTCTTGATCAGGGCGCTGATAATGCGTCCGGGCATAGCACCGAGATATGTGCGGCGATGGCCACGTATCTCAGCCTCATCATGCATACCGCCAAACGACACACGAGCATACTCCCTCTCCATCGCCTCGGCGATAGAGCGCCCCAGCGATGTTTTGCCCACACCCGGAGGGCCTACCAGACAGAGAATCGGAGCCTTATTGTCGTCGCGCAGTTTGGCCACTGCCATCTGCTCCAGAATACGCTCCTTGACCTTCTCGAGACCGAAGTGGTCGCGGTCGAGCACCTCGGCCACACGATTGAAATCGAAATCGGAATCAGAGCATTCGCCCCAGGGGAGAGAGAGGAAATTGTCGATATATGTGGACTGAATACTATAGTCGGGAGAATTGGAGGGGAAGCGCTGCAGACGCATCAGTTCGCGGTCGAAGTGCTTGCGTGTGGCTTCATCCCATTTCTTGGCTTCCGCACGCCGACGGAAATCCTCGATTTCATCCATACCTTCGCCCAATTCGTCGCGTATCACCGACATCTGCTGGCGCAGGAAGTTATCGCGGTTGATCTCCTGCAGATCCTGCTCGGCTTTCTTGCGGATATCCTCCTTGATAATAGCGGTTTTACGCAACTTGTGGAGTTCCGAGCCATATGCGATAAGCATCTCGGAGAGGGTGCGCATATGGAGAATCCGATCCTTATGAGCCAAATCTACCGGACCGGTAAAGATGGCGAAATAGAAGGCCGACATAAGGGGATAACTCTCCAGCACGCTGCTCATGGTCGGGAAATCGGGCAGACGGTTGATCTTCAGAAGATTGTCGTAGACCTCCTGCATCTCCTCAAGATATACGCGCAGTTCGTCATCCGGAGTGTCGATTTTGATAGGGAATGATTTGACTGAAGCGAAGAGGTCGGTGCTATCGAGGTCGCCCATAAAGAAATTGACCTTCACTCGTTGCTTACCCATGAAGAGCATCAACGGTAGCGCATCCGGATTAATCTCCTTATCCTGATCCACGGTATCTACCAGATAACCCACCACCCCGATATCGGATAGAGCCATATCGGGAGATGCCGCATCGCGATCCATGCGCGGCACAATCACTACCGGAGTACTGTCGGCGATACATTTTTTTACAAGATTCAACTGCTCCTCCGAGTAGACAGGCAGTTGCTGATGAATATCGGGCACCGCGATGGCATCATCGAGCACAACCACCGGTATGTTGCGCATCTGGACGGCAGTGATTTTCTTCATCGGTTTGACTTCCACGCTATCCAGGTGGTCGTCGGTATGTACATAAGTGTCTGACAACGATTTGCGGCCCGCCTTTGCGAGACGGGCAGTCATTTCGTCGATTATCTTATCCAACTCTTCTGGATTGAGTTCGATCTGTTTCTTCTTCATATCATTTGAATACTTGCCGAGGGGGAAACGGAATTGCAAAGTTAGTGATTTTTTGTCAAATACACACCATAATAAAGAGAAGAGCCGTTAGTAGAGGTGTGTGGAAATGGATGCGAATAGGGTAGACCGGGGGATGCAAGGATTCCGAATTACAGAAAATAACATTTATGAAAGAGAGAATATTCCGGATGAAGCGCTTCTCGGTGCGCCATCAGAGGAGTGCCAATAAAGTTGGAGTAGATGGAGTGTTGATCGGAGCCTGGGCAGGTGTGTCGGCCACTGATCGCGATCTGCTTGATGCCGGGTGCGGGTGCGGACTGATCGCGCTGATGCTGGCTCAGCGTCTGGAGGATATCGGTGCGACGCGGGTGTGTATCCACGCGGTGGATCTGGATCATGAGGCGGTAGAAGAGGCGGCCGAAAATATCGCCGACTCGCCATGGAGCGACCGGATAAAACCGCATTGCGGCGACTTTAGAAGTGAGCTGATACAGCCCGATGAAATGAGGGGCGCCGAAGTGTCGGGAGGTTGTGATTCAGAAGAGGGGAATAGACCCGGCGGGATGTATGATCGGATTGTATCGAATCCGCCATTCTTCCATGCCGGGGCATTGAACGATGGCTCAGCCCGGATGCTGGCCCGCCATGCCGATACCCTTTCGCCCGAGGCCTTGCTCATCGAGGCTCCCCGCATGCTTCGCCCCGGCGGCCGCCTGGCATATATCGCACAGGCCGAGAGTGAGGAGAGACTGCGCGAGATAGGGGAGTCAGAGGGACTGCGGTTGCGGCGCCTCACCAGTGTGAAAGGTAATCCGCGAGCAGGGGTGAAGCGCGTCATGATGGAGTGGGAGCGGCCGGAATGTCGGATTGTGCCGGGAAGTAATCGCCTCACTTCCCGCGATAGGGATCCTGATATACTTCCCGAAATCACCGAACTTATCATTGAGCACGCCCCCGGCGATTACACCGCGCAATACATTGCCCTTTGCCGAGATTTCTACATCAAAATGTAGAAATCGCAGCGACACTGCCACAGTTTCACAGACCTCGTGGGTTACCCAACCCACGAGCAGCAGAACGAAGAAATGGTGCCGGTGAGGCATCTCATAACCCTTGCGATGTGTCAGGTTGCGATTGCTCCAAAGTCATAATCACCATAGCTTCCTTTAGAGCGCGCTCTTACATTTGCTATGGCAATTCTATTGATTATCATACTCATAATTTTGACCAAGTGAATTATTTTAGTTAATTTTGCAATATCGCAATTTTAATACCCATGGAAAGAATCGATAGAATAAAGGTAGGTTTGGCCGAAAAACAAAAGACTAATAAATGGCTGACAACAGAATTGGGCATTTAATCCAGTTTTTATAAAAATCAAACAAACACTATCAGAATCCTCTCGCCTTGCTACCCTTCGTGACACGTTGTTGCCAAAGTTGATGGAGGGCGAGTTAAAGCCGGAATGAGTTATGGAGGGAGAGTTTCTTTCACATAAAGGGAATTATCGCCAGCTTAGGTGCTTTCAGTTGGCGGAGCATCTGTATGACATCACGTTTGTGTTCTGCGAGCGGTACATAAAGCCCGGCGACCGAACCAAAGACCAGATGATTCAGGCAGCGCGTAGCATCAAACAGAATATAGCAGAGGGCAGCTGCGCTGCCAATATGTCGACACAATCGGAGATGCTGCTTACAAACGTAGGGAAAAGTAGTCAACAGGAACTTATGCTCGACTACGAGGACTATATTATTACGCGGGGTCTTAGAAAGTGGGAGCTCGGAGATACACGACTCGAAAACGTGCGCCACAATTTGAAAATCCGGATGAGCCGCGAGTTTATGATTGAGAAAGCCAGAGGCTGGAGCGATGAGACACTTGCAAATGTTGCCATCACATTGATTCATCAGTGTGACAGAATGCTTGCCGGGCTGCTGGAGTATCAAAAGCAGCAATTCCTGCGAAACGGCGGTATAAAAGAGCAAATGACTAAAGCTCGCTTAGACGCACGTAGGGCTCAGGGAGCTCAGAGAGCTCAGAGCGCTCAGATTGCTCAGATTGCCCCGACATGCCCCAAATGCGGCAAGCCCATGCTCAAGCGAATGCAGAAGAATGGACCGCAGCAAGGCCGCGAGTTTTGGGGCTGCAGCGATTTCCCGAATTGCAACGGATTTCGGCCGGTTGAAAATCAGAGTGCTCAGAGTGCTCAGAGAGCTCAGAGAGCTCAGAGTGCTCAGAGAGCTCAGAGTGCTCAGAGTCCTCAGAGTTCTCAGAGAGCTCAGAGTCCTCAGAGTCCTCAGAGTTCTCAGAGAGCTCAGAGTCCTCAGAGTCCTCAGAGTGCTCAGAGCGCTCAGAGTGCTCAGAGCGCTCAGAACGACAATAAATCGCAGCAATGAGCAATACCTATCGTCGATGCCGAAAAGGGTCGCAAACTCACTGATGCTACTATTCCGGGCATACTGCTATTAAACCATGACAATACATGATTGTCATAATATCAGATATACAGCGAAATGCAACTTATCTGAGAAATAATCGTTATATTTGTAGCCGAACCTGTGGTGTCGCTCAACGCAAACTCTCCTCAAGCGGCTCAAAAACCTAAAATTCTGGAGTTATGAAGACCTATATACTTTTGGCCTCAATGCTTCTCGCAGCTGCCTCGCCCGTGTGGGGGCAGATCGAAGATGATATCTATTATAATCCTAAGAAAGAGGCACAGAAAGCGGCCGCTTCGAAGGCTGCGCGCAATTACATCCCCGACTTTCAGGATATCGATGTGGATACCTACAACATGCGCGGACAGTACTACAGCACTCCGATTGATACAATCGGTATACGTGCCGAAAACAACCCTGATTTCGTATATACCACCCAGATACAGAAATACTATAATCCCACCATTGTGCTCGACAATGTGGATCTGCTTGTGGATGTGCTTGCCAATTCATATGGCAATGTGACGGTGGAGTATAACATCAACGGTATTCCGTCGTTCGGCCCGTATGTGAATTATCTCCCCACAGCATGGGGCAACTGGTATCTGTGGAATTCTCCCGGTTGGTCGCTTTCCTGGGCCTGGAATGGTCCGTGGAGCGGTCCGTGGTGGGGCAATCCCTGGAATTGGGGATATGGTCCGTCGTGGGGCTGGGGTCCCTCATGGGGCTGGGGCTGGTGCCCCTCCTATCCTTCCTGGGGTTGGGGACCCGGCTGGGGACCTGCATGGGGTGGTGGCCCGTCATGGGGCAGGCCCCACTATGCCGACTATCGTCCGGGTGGCAATCGCCCGGTGGGCATACGTCCGGGCTGGGAAGCCGACGCGCGTCCCGGTGGCAATCACAATGGTCGTAGGCCTATGGGCACAGCCCGTCCGGCCACACGTCCGCAGCATGGCACAGCGCGTCCCGGTTCATCATCGGCCGGAGGACCCGGTTATACAATCGGGAATGGCGGTCATCGTGTGAGCGGACAGGGCGCATATCAGAGCACTTCCCGCCCCGGTAATAATACCAATCGTGTGAGCGGCACCACATCGCGCCCCAACCGCGGCAGTGGCACTACCGTCAACGGCAACGGAGGTCATCGCACCTCAGGAAGCGGAGCCTATCAGTCGTCGGGCAGCTCGACCAAACGTCAGAGCAGCACTTCGACTCAGCGCAATTCTTCCACCCAACGCCAAAGCAACAGCAGCACGCGCCGCACCAGCAACAGCAACAGCTCTACCCATCGTTCGTCGGGTAGCTACAGCACCGGTGGCGGTCATCGCTCCAGCGGTGGCGGCAGCTTCGGTGGCGGCAGCCGTGGCGGAGGTGGCGGCGGTGGCGCACGTGGCGGTCATCGTTGACGCAACTCCTCTCTCCTCGCCATCTCTTCTCTTCTCCTCTTCACCTCACCAGATTGTCACCTCTCCTTCATATAACTTGAAAATAAATCGCTTATGAACTATAAATCTACTTTACTCGCCCTCTGTCTTGCCGGGGCACCGGCTCTGGCAATGGCACAGAGTGCTGTGGATGCGCTTCGCTTCTCGCAGCAGGATATGAACGGCACAGCCCGCTTCATGTCGATGGGCGGTGCATTCGGCGCATTGGGTGGCGACCTTACCACATTCTCGCAGAATCCGGCCGGTATAGGCGTGTATCGCAACAGTGAAATCGGTCTGACGATGAATCTCAATATGATGTCGAGCAATTCGGAGAGCTCCGGTTTCTCCACCAAGATGAACCAGACCAAGTTTCTGCTCAACAACATAGGTGGTGTGCTCACCCTCCGCATCCCCAGCAAAGCAGTGCCCAATCTCAACTTCGGCTTCACTTATAATCGTACAGCTTCGTTCTACAGAAAGTATGGCGGACACCTCGGCAACATCTCCAACTCCATGACCAACTGGATGGCCGGTGTGGCAAATAGCCATGAGCTTACTGTAGGCGACGTGACAACTGACCGTTACTATGATCCCTACAACCCCGACGATGGCGGCTATGCCGCTCCATGGATCGCAATCCTCGGTTATGATTCATTCCTGATCAATCCGGAAGGTGATCCCGACAATCCCAGATGGAAGGGTCAGTTTGGTCAGGGCACCAGCGGTGTGGCCAATTACTGGACCTCCGAATCAGGTGGCGTGGATTCATTCAATATCGCCATAGGCGGCAACTTCGGCAATATGGTGTTCTGGGGTATGGACTTCGATATCACCAGCCTGAGCTACAACCTTTATTCAAGATATCAGGAGGCGCTCGACGGCGCATATGTAGAGGGGAGTAACGGTGTGGAACAGACCACTTCCGACTGGTCGCTTACCAACTATTACAATGTGAGCGGCACCGGATTTGCCTATAAATTGGGTCTGATATTCCGTCCGATCCAGGAGTTCCGCTTAGGCTTCGCCTTCCATACTCCGACATATTATAACCTCAACGAGGAGTTCTCGGCCGATACCGACTACAGCTACAACGGAGAAGGATTCCGCACCCAGTCGACCAACGACGGTTATCCCGGCACCAATGATTACCGCTTCCGCACACCATGGCATATGATTGTATCGGCAGCCGGAGTGATAGGCAACAACCTGATAATCTCGGCCGACTATGAGTGGACCCAGACCTCGAAGATGCACTTCAAGGATCCCACATATCTCTACGATGATTATTGGGGAGTATCCTTCCCCAGCGTGGATAGCTACGACTATGTGGGAGGAATCAACGACAATATCAAAGAATACTGCAAGAATCAGAATACATTCCGCATCGGAGCCGAATTCCGTGTGACGCCGCAATTCAGTGTGCGCGCAGGCTATAGCAATATATCCTCACCCGTAAAGGAATCGGCAGCCAACGGCAGCACTGTGATCCAGACAGCAGGCACAATGCCCGAGTTCAGATTTGACAACAGCACCAACTACTATACTGCAGGTCTGGGCTTCCGCACCGGCGGATTCTATGCCGATCTGGCCTATGTCCACAAGCAGCAGTCGGCCGGCTGGCATGCCTTCACTACCGATGGTGCCGGCAGCGAGTCATCTCCCTCGGCTCATGTGAACTTCAGCTCCAATCAGGTGCTCCTTTCGCTCGGATATAAATTCTAATTCCCTTGTAGCTATAGCAGCTACAGTGCCAAAAATCACAGAGTCCATAATCCTGAAGAAAGGATTATGGACTCTGTGATTTTTGTGCTGTTTTCCCCCCCCTGCGCTCTTATGAATCAGCAGGATCGGCGAGGAGAAGAGTGGGTTGCTCGGCGCGTCCCAGAGTGAGAGCGTATAGAAAACGGTCGCCCCCCATGCGCAGATGCATTTTGCGAGCCAGAGCCTCCGGTGCCAAAGGATGATTGCGGCTCACGATATTGAAGCGTCCCGACTTCGGGAGGTCGCGGCGCCCGGGAAGTGAAGTGATGCGCAGTCGGCGTCCCGGGAAATCGGAATAGAGGGTGGCTGATATGAAGAGATGGCAATTGGGGGAGGCTTTGAGCAGGGTGGGGTATTGGTCGGTGAGCCATCTCCACGGTGCGCATTTCATGAGAGAAGCATTGGGTTCGTAGAGATAGAGCGGTCGGGTGGGGTGGTTCAATATATTCTCCATCCATTCGGCCGATTCCGCATAGCCCGGCACGCAGTTGTCGTTATGCCATTCAGAGGCCGGGATCACGCACCACTGCACCCCCTCCGGACGGGTATCGGGAGAGTAATCGCCTATGCATTCGCCATCGATGATATTGATGGTCTCCACACTCTCCAGGGTGCCTCCTCGGCGCGCGAGCACAAGCACCTCCTTGCACTCATTACGCACCGACACCACCAGCAACCTCACCGTGCCCGGGAACATACGCAGCACCTGCGAAGGGTCGAGCATCGGAGAATTCTTCACCATAATCAGCCGGCCCTTAGATAGCAACTCATCCCAATGTCCTACCACATCTGGCATGCAATCGGTGGGGTCATACAGCCGTCGGTCGGACTCTCCGCGTCGGGCCGGGTCGGCGAATATCACACTGATGCCGGCCTCCGGGAGGGAGTGTAGCAGGGAGAGTGAATCGCCACACTCCACATTGGCCTGCGCCAGATTGCAGAGATCAAGATTATGCCGCAGGGTGGCGGCTTTGATCGGGTCGATCTCAGCCGCCAACGCACCGGCGCCGGCATTGCCGAAAGCGGAGGCATTGCAGATGAAATCCACCCCCAATCCCGCTGTCATATCAAATATAGAGATTGGCGCAGGAGAGGAAGGAGAGGAAGGAGAGGAAGGCGAGGGAGGAGAGGAAGTCGATAGGATAGAGGGGAGATAAGCGCTTAATATGTAGGAGTGAAGTCGGCTCACCCAATAGTGCGACGCCTGCTCGGCCGCCAGAGCCGAAGGGAAGATGAAATCGGGATATGACTGAAGCAGACTCCGGAATTTCGGTGCATACTTGCGTCGGCATTCAATCTGCAGAATCGACTGTTCCAGCCTCTGTCGCTCCTCAGGTGTAATACCTTTGCGGGTGCAGAAAGAGAGGCGTAGCCGTGCCGGATCATCATTGATATGGGCAGCCACGAAATCGCAATCTACCTGCGGCATTGCCAATGAAGACAACATATTCATTGCTTTATAAAATCTCCATCGCGATCACAGCGCATGCCTCGGCATCGGCCAGAGCATGATGGTGCTTCTCGAGATTGTAGCCGCATTGTCGAGCCACAGTGGGGAGCTTATGATTAGGGAGCGATTTGCCAAACACGCGGCGCGATGCCATGCAGGTGCAATAAAACTTATAGTTGGGGTAGGGCATCTCGAATCGGGTGTGTGCTGCACGCAGACATCCCTCATCGAAACGGCTCCAATGCGCCACAAGCGGTAATCCCTCAATAAGTTGCACCGCCTCGGCCCATACCTCCGGGAATGTGTCGGCTGCCTCGGTATCCTCCGGAAGAATGCCATGCACCGCCACATTTGCCTGATTGTAGTAATTGGGTACGGGATGCACCAGACGGTAAAAGCGCTCGGTGATTTCACCGTCGCGCACCACTACGATGCCTATGCTGCATATGCTGCAGGGATTGCCATTGGCCGTTTCAAAATCGATGGCTGCAAAATCTTTCATATGCCTTTTAACGTTATAAGGCCATGTGTTATTGTCAACATGCAGTATCACCTCCATAAGGATATACCTCCATCAGGCTCTTCACCATCTATGTGTGGGGATGGAATGGAAAATATGTTAATTTTTAATCCGAAACAACGTGATGTTAGCGGATAATTTGCTAACTTTGCAAAATGTGCCAAAAGGCGCTTTTTCTAATGATATTAACGTGTAAAAGATTCTATACAATAGTGCTGGGCATCGCGCTGACCCTGCTTTTTGCAGTCGGGATTCCTGCTCATGCGCTTGCCTCACAGACGAAAGATTTCGTTGTGGTGCTTGATGCCGGCCATGGCGGCAAAGACCATGGAGCCATCGACAATGGTGTGAAAGAGAAGGATATTAACCTCGCTGTGACGCTGCGTCTTGGCGAACTTATCAAGAAGAAACTCAAGCACACCAAAGTGGTGTATACCCGCGATGATGATACCTTTGTATCGCTTCAGGGGCGCGCCGACATCGCCAATAAGGCCAAGGGAGATCTCTTTATCTCAATCCATACCAACTCGGTAGATGCCAAAAACAAGAACCGCCGCACTGTGGCGGGTGCTTCTGTATATACCCAGGGCAGCCATAAGGATGAAGCCAATCTGGCGGTGGCAAAACGTGAGAACGCTGTGATTGAACTGGAGAATGGCTACGAGCAGAAATACTCCGGGTTCGATCCCAATAAGGTGGAATCCTATATCATCTTCGAGATGGCCGCCAAGCAGAATCTCGCGCAGAGTCATCGATTTGCAAAGAATGTGCAGAGTAATCTGGTGAAAATCGCCGGACGTAAAGACCGTGGTGTGCACCAGGCCGGTTTCTGGGTGCTTTGGGCCACTTCAATGCCCTCGGCCCTTGTGGAACTCGACTTTATATGTAATCCGGAATCGGCGAAATTCATGGGATCGAAAAATGGTGTCGACAAACTTGCCGAAGCCATCTTCGAGGCTGTCAAGACCTACGAACAGAATTACCGCCAGAAGCAGCGGATGCTCTCCCGCAGCGGCAAGGATGGGGAGGGCCCGACCGACTTCGGAGCATCGGTGCATCACGGTGTGGCCGAAGAGCTCGCCTCAATCGGCAGTCATGCCGAGGAGCCGACTCCCGACAGTCACGACTCGGCTACCACACGCAGCGACTCGCCGGGGGCGGCCACAATGTTGGGCGTGGGACGTGTGCCTGAAAGCGATGAGAAGGATATGAGCCATGCCAATCTCAAGGCCACGAAAAATCAGCCGCGTGCGCGCCATGCGGTCGATGGACGCCGACGCCGCTCCACAGCAGCCCGCAGTGCCTCCGAATCGCGCGACCTGGAGGTGAATCACATCCTCGTGCGCGAGGAGCACACCGGAGAGATGACACTCCTCGAGCCTACAGTAGCCGAACATCGCGAAGCCGCTCCTCAGAAAAATGAGAGCGAGCAGACCGCAAACGGTAAAAAGTCAAAGAAGAAGAAAGAGGATAAGAAAAAGGGGAAACAGAAGACTACTGCCTCAAAAGAGTCATCGACTCGAGGCACCGATAAACGCCAATGGGTGTCGGAGGTCAATAAGATAGCTGCCCGCGAGAAAGCCGAAGAGAAGCGTGTGGCCGATGAGAATAGCAAAGCCGCGCGTCATGCCGGCAGCCGCAAATCGCTCAAGAGCAGCAAGAGCAACAATAAATGAAACGATAAGATAGCAGAATAATATGAAAAAGAAATTAGGTAAAGAATTTATCATAGGTCTTTCGGTCATTCTGGCCATCGGCATTCTGATAGCCGGTATCGATTATCTGAAGGGTATCAATATCTTCACCCCTACCAATTACTACGAGGTATATTATGACAATGCCGATATGCTGGAGAAGTCGGCTCCGGTACTGCTCAATGGCTTTAAGGTCGGGCTGGTGCGCGATGTGACTATCGACTATGCCAAACCCGGAAAGGTGAAAGTGACTCTGGCCCTCGACAATTCGCTGCGTCTGCCGGCCGGTACAAAAGCTCAGCTCGGCAGCACACTGCTCAGCGGCACATTGATTAATCTTCAGCTTGGCTCCGGCCCCGGTGAGATAGAGCGTGGCAGCACACTGGAAAGTATCGAAGCCAATGATATGATGGCAGCCGTGCAGAATGATGTATTGCCGGCTGTGAGTGGTGTGATGGCAAAGGTCGACACTCTGCTCACTCATGTGAATGCCCTCGTGGCCAATCCTGCGCTCTCGGCCTCCATCACCCGTCTGGATGGTATTACCGACAATCTCTATGCCACCACCGGCAGTCTCAACAGCACAATGGGCACCGTCAATGGTCAGCTCCCCCTCATCATGCGCAATGCATCGGCCGCCAGCGTGCATCTCGACACTATCGCAGCCAATCTTGCCACCCTCTCGGCCGATCTGCGTTCGCTCCCTCTGCAGCCCACCATGGAGAATGTGGAGCGTGTCACCGCCAATCTCGAGACCTTCTCAGCGCAGCTCAATAGCCCCAACTCCACATTAGGCCGACTCAACAACGATCCGCAGCTCTACAACCAGCTCGACCGCGTGACGGCCGATATCGATTCGCTAATCGTGGACATCAAGCGCAATCCGAAACGCTATATCTCGATTAAATTGCTGTGATTCAGTGATTTGAATCGAGTTTGATCTACCATTTCTCCCCTTTTGCATATGATATGTGAAGATATCGCGACGGAATGGTGAAATTAAGATGGATTATTTTTGAACAGGCTTCAAAAAAAGTCGTATTTTGCTTGGAATGATAAAATCCCCAACTTTAGATAGTTAAGGAAAAAAGTAAAAGTGCAAATTATTTTGCACTTTTTTTTTCGCTAATTTCTTTGTTATTTTGTACTGTGAAATGAGCGCCCCAACGGGTAGCTCTGCACATCATAGGCTGACATTCTCTTGAATATCCCCCTGTAAATTGCTAAAAGAAATGACTCAGAATCTTCAGGACGGTTGGCAGAAATGCTGCCGCTTCATACTCGATAACATTGGCGAGACGCGTTTCAATACGTGGTTCGCCAAGACGAGTGCATTGCGTCTGGAGTCTGACAGCATTACACTGCAGGTGCCCTCCAACTACTTCGTGGAGATCTACGAAGAGAATTACCTCAACCTTCTTCATGCGGCACTGAAATATGCATTCGGGCGTCCGCTGCAGATCTTCTACGAGGTGCAGCTTTTAGCCGATCATGCCGATTCAAAGGTGACCCGTGGCGAATCGCGCGCCAGCGCGGTGATATCCAGCAAGCTCGAGCAGTCGACCGCCGCTCCGCTCACACCCGGAGTGCAGCAGAATGTGCGCGGCTCAGAGAATTTCAACTCCCAGCTGAAGAAAGACTACAACTTCGAGAATTACTGCATAGGCCAGTCAAATCTGCTTGCCGTCACCATCGCGCAGAATATAGCCGGCAAGCCACGCAACAACGACTTCAACCCCTTCTTCCTCTATGGTGATGTGGGAATCGGCAAGACGCATCTCGTGCAGGCCATCGGTATTCGTGTAAAGGAGCAAAACCCCAATGCCAAGGTGCTCTACACGACCTCGCGCCAATTCCAGCATCTCTACACTCAGGCCGTGATCCGCAAGACTGTGCCGCAGTTTATCAACTGGTTCATGCAGATGGACGTGCTTCTTCTCGACGACCTCCAGGAGATAGCCGGCATGGTGAAGACTACCGAGACCCTCTTTCCGATTTTCAACCATCTTCATCAGAACGGCAAGCAGCTTGTGTTTACCTGCGACCGTCCGCCGATGGAGCTCGACGGCATAGCCGACCGCCTTATCGACCGCTTCAAGTGGGGTCTGACCGAGCGTCTGCCGCGTCCGGATGCTGAATTGCGCAAGAAAATCCTCACCTTCAAGGCAAAGAAGGATGGGATAGAGTTGCCGCAGGATGTGGTGGACTATATCGCCAACAATGCAGTCACCTCGGTGCGTGAGATAGAGGGTGTGGTGAGAGGTGTGCTTACGCGCGCCATAAGCCTCAACGCCCCGATTACACTCGATCTGGCCCGCGAGGTGATGAAGAATACCATCAACCTTGTAGAGAAGAAACCCGTAAACTTCGAGATGATAGTAGAGGCCACAGCCGATTACTACAACTTGAATCCGGATGCCCTCTTCTCGAAGAACCGTATGCGCGACATCAACGATGCGCGCCAGGTGCTGATGTATCTCGCCCACAAACTCACAGGCCTCTCCAGCACCGTGATAGGGCGTAAGCTCAACCGTCAGCACGGCACAGTGCTCCACGGCATCTCAGCCGTCAACGAGCGTCTGGCCGTAGTGCCCGAGATTGCCAAGGCGGTAGAGACGATTACCGCTGCCCTCTGATCCTCAGCCGCCCTCTAGAGCGCGTTCTACTCCATGCCTTCAGGTGTGGAGCTTTTTGTTGTATATATGCTGTCGGATCTGCGCACCTGAAGGCTCCGAAATTTTTTCCCAAAAATCCATTTACGTTTCTCATTTATTGGTATTACATAATGTAGCCATATGAATCATATCGCAGTGATGCGAGGTGACTGAGGCAGAATTCTTGTGCTTGACGCGCTAATCTGACTACTCGTGGAAGCCGATCAGATGAGTAAGAATGAGTAAGAATGAGTATTTATTTGTATTCGGCTCTTAAAAGAGAGAAAATGTATTGTTTGCTTGGCGAAAATTTATTAGTTTTGCAGTTGCATTTCATCTGATATAAAGATGCAGTGCAGACATTCTAAGATGAGCGTCAAGCATAAAGTTATCTGATACTGAAAATCTGGACAATTTTCAATTCTACGCAGATGGCAAGCAATGGCGCTCACGCTGGTGACGTATGTATATAGGTTCGGTTGAACTTTATATATACCCTCAAGCGTGAGCTCTTTACTTGTTATCCGTAGAAAGGCAGTCCAGAGCCTCAGTGTGGTTGCAAGTATCTGACTCACGCTTTCTCTTTTGCTGCTACCTCATTGAGCACTTGCCATGAAGAGATGTGCGTGAAACAATCGCTATTATCGCACATCGACTGAAACATATTATATCAAAACTGCCCCAAGAACTAACCTTATTATCTTTTCTGATGAGTCGATTAGATTTTATAAAGCTATTGGTTGGGATTGCCATGTTAATGGTGGTCACCTCGGCAGTAGGTAAAGTGCGACCGTTGCATGACGGGCGTATGCTGATAGCCGGACTGGGGGAATTGTCGGCCGGTGGCGTATGGAGGTTGCAAAGAGCCTTCAGCATAGCCCGAAGATCGGCGCTTATATGCTCACTCCGGCAGATCGACGACACTGGCGCGGCCGACTTCATGGCCGAGTTCTATCGGCAGTCCGCCACCGGAATCAGCATCCATGATGCTTTTTATAGTACAAGAAATGAACTTTTAAACCAAGATACAGCCAAGAAAAAGGTCTGGTCGGCGTTTATACTCATAGAATAGACAATGGAAGATAATTTTGAAGACATAGTCAGGGAATATTACATTCGGTTGAGGGAACCATTTATGCGTAGGCTTACCATGCAATTTCCCTCAATGAGACTTGGCGCAGCCGAAGATCTCTATCAGGATGCGTTTCTTGCGGTGCAGGCTAATCTGCAACGGGGGAAGGTGCGTCCGGATACCGACTGGAATGCCTACATACTGAAGATCGGTATGAACATGGCATCCAAAGAATTGCGCGATAAAACTGTGACTGTCTCGGGAATGGCATCTCCCGATGATGAGCATGAGCAATTCGGCGACACCGCGCGGAGGGTTGACGCCATACTCAAGGAACTCCCCGAAGAGGAGACTGCGTTTTGTAATAATACCGAAGTACTTTCCCTTCTTGGCAACGAACTGGATCATACCCCCGAGCCCTGCGCCACTATCATCCGTCTGTTCTACTACAATGACGCCTCAATGGAGGAGATAGCCAAGAAAACCGGATTGAAGAATGCCCAGACCGCCAAAGTGAAGAAGAGTCAGTGCATGACAGATCTGATCAAGCGCGTCACGACATCATTACAACGGTCAGGGTTTGACATGATACCCAAAAAGCGCAATCGCAATGGAAGAAATTGATCTTTTCGACAAATATATATCAGATTCTATGTCGGAAGCGGACAAGAATCGGTTTAACGAACGCTTGCAGTCGGACGAAGCGTTTGCCGCCGCCTTCCGCACATATCTGATCACCGTAAGGGGGATCTGCCGGGAAGCCCAAGAGCATGATATTGAGTTCGGCTACGCCATGAAATCGATGAGCAAAGAGCGCCTGAAGGCAATCATCGGCAAGGGGGAGGAGAAGCCGAAGAGGATGCGCCGTCGCTTTCTGCGCGAACGCGTCATGTGGCTGTCGGGTGTGGCTGCGATTCTGATTGTCGCCGCAGGAGCGTGTTGGCATCTATTCACCATTCAGCAGAATCGCCTTTGTGATGTGGTCTATGAGAATGCCTATCAGCCGCTATATGAATCGCGCGGCGATGGCGAAGAATATCTCGACCTCAACACTCTGACCCTCGACCGGATAGAAGCCGAGATCCCGACGCTGAAGAGCGCGTTTGAGGCTGATGAGATCAATACTCAGAACTGGCATATCGACGGCTTTACACTTGCTATGGCATATCTTAAACTGCATCGTAAGCAGGATGCCCTTGCAGTACTGGAGCAATTGGCCGAAGGCTCCGGCAACCAGGAAGAATATGTAAAACTGATCAGACAGTTGAAATGAGGATGCTGATAACCCTATTGATGATATGGGTGCATTTCAAATTTTTTACACAGCCTCGCTATTAGCCTGCTATTTATTGGGCTTTAGAGCGCGTTCCTTAAAATTTCGGGGTCGTAGCCTGCTATTTATCGGGCTTTTGGCTCCGGGATTTTACACCTTCGACCGATCGGCTCCGCATCTGGGGTGCTGACCGGGCTTGGTTGCGCCTATCCGGGGGGGGCGCTTGCGGTCGGGTGCAGGTCCGGGCGCGAGCTTTGTGATGATTTGGAGGAGGGTTATTCGGGATGGGTGGTGAGATTTCTAAGGATCTCTTCGGTGCGACTCCCGGTGAAGGGGGTGCCGTCGGGCGTGCAATCCACATAGTCGGGGTACATCTCTATGATGGTTTTTGTGATGTGGGGA
Organism: Muribaculaceae bacterium; assembly: GCA_029051525.1. Lineage (GTDB taxonomy): Bacteria > Bacteroidota > Bacteroidia > Bacteroidales > Muribaculaceae > Lepagella. The sequence continues at coordinate 504 of JAIDKG010000114.1, read as the reverse complement.
TACATGGCGCGAATTGTGTCGCTGTCAAATCCGGCAGCTTTCAGAAGTAGGCTGAAGCAGTCTACGTAGATCAACAGGTCGCCGAATACTATCCGGTTGTTGCGGCTGAGATGAGCCATCACTACTGCCATAAGGGCACCGATATGTAGGTCTATTTCGCTTTTGGCTTCGGTAAGTTTTGCCATTCCTTGAAGCTGTCGGTGGCAATCGTCTAAGAATTTATCGAGAGTCTCACCTCGTATTGCACCAATCAGCTCTACTGTATCTGACAGTAATTGGGTGGGACAAAATTCGCTTGTTGCGACGATGCCGTCTTGATATGGGACTTCTACGACAAATGTTCTTGTCTGTCCATTTATTTCAGTATCTAAATTCAGTTTGAGAGATTCCATTGTCCAGATTTATTGTTCTGAATATAGATACCTGTGGGGGCGGAAAGGTAAATGGATTTTTTTTGAAATGGGTTATTATTAGGGCGGTGGCGCTCTCCGGGAGGGCTGGGAT
>JAIDKG010000113.1 GCA_029051525.1 Muribaculaceae bacterium | reverse complement strand
CCCCAGCCCCAAGCCTCAGCCCCGAGCAAACGGCCGCTCAAAGCGCAGCACAGCCCCCCCATAAAGCCCAAGCAGCCCCAACCGCACCAGATAGCTCAGCCAGACCATCTCCGGCCACCAGCACCACTCTCCCAAAGCATAGAGCGCAAGAGCCGCCGCCGCATAAAGCCCCATCCGCTTCACCTCATACGGCAACGGATAATACCGCCGCCCCACAAAATAACTGATCACCATCACCACAAAATAAGCTATCAGCGCCGACCACGCCGCCCCCAGATAGCCATCGGGAATACCGATAGCCGGTATCAGCCAGAGATTCAACCCCAACATCAGCCCAAAACATATCAGCGAAAACCACATCCCCCACTGCGTGCGGTCAGTCAGCTTATACCACAGCGACAGATTAAAAAACACCCCGAAACATAGCTCCGCCATCATCATCACGGGCACTACCCGAAGTCCGACCCAATAGCCGGGCGACTCAAAATGACGGATAATCGGCAGAAAATACATCACCCCAAGAAATATCAGTAATCCGAAAATCACAAAATACTTCATCGCATTGCAATACGCCCGTTCGCGGCTCTCTCCCTCCGCCTTAGCCTGTGAGAAGATAAAAGGCTCATAGGCATACCGGAAAGCCTGAGTAAACATCACCATCACTATCGCAATCTTCAGATTGGCACCATAGATGCCCACCATCGTGCGCGCAGCTTCAGGCTCCCCCTTGAAGATATACGGAATCAGAAGCTGACCCATATTCTGGCTCAGAATCCCCGCCACACCAAGAATCAGCAATGGCCAGCTGTAGCCCAACATCTTATGCAGCAACGCCGCGTCAAATCCCCATCGCCGACGCGCCAGCCAAGGCATCAGACAGAGCAGCACCACAAACGTAGAGATGATATTGGCCACAAAAATCCATCCGATACCATACTCCACCCCTCCCAACGGGAGATAGAACCACTCCACCAGCCACGGAGCCGCCGACTGCAATTTCGGACACGCCAGCAGAAAGAATAGATTCAGTCCGATATTCAGACCCACATTCAGCAGCTTTATTCCCGCAAAAGTCCACGCCTTATTGCGGAAACGAAGATAAGCAAACGGGATATTGGTAAAGGCATCCACAGCCACCGTCACACCCAGCAGCCACACATACTCCGGATGCTGCGGCAGCAGAAGCGCATCCGATATGCCGGGCAGAAACAACGAAAGCACCACTATGAAGAGCGCCGACGTGATACCCACCGACACAAGCGAAGTGGTGTACACCCGGTCGGGCGTATCACTCTTCGACGCGAAACGGAAGAAACCCGTCTCCATCCCATAATTCAGAATCACAAGCGCCACAGCCGTAAAACCGTAGAGATAGCTCACCACCCCATACTCAGCCGCATCAAACATATACACATACAGCGGCACCAGACACCAATTGAGAAAGCGCCCCACAATGCTGCTCAGCCCATAGACCGCCGTATCCTTCAACAGTTTGTTCATTTCCCTAAAAATTTAAGTGGCTCTCTGAAGAGCCACTTCTATAAATATAAACAGTAAATCCAGAGGCTCTTCAATCCACAGCAAAAAGAGAGTCCGGAGCATCGGCCACACCGCGACCCAGATGGCGATATGCCAGATGAGTCACCTCTCGGCCGCGAGGCGTGCGCTTAATGAAGCCCTCCTGTATCAGATACGGCTCATAGACCTCCTCGATTGTGCCGGCATCCTCGCCGAGCGCCGTAGCAATTGTGGTCACACCCACCGGACCGCCACGGAACTTGTCGATAATCGTAAGCAGAATCTTATTGTCGATCTCATCCAGTCCATAACGGTCGATATTCAGCGCCTCAAGAGCCATCCGCGCTATCGGCAGGGTAATCACACCATCACCCTTCACCATCGCGAAATCTCGCACACGGCGCAACAGCGCGTTGGCGATACGCGGTGTGCCACGACTGCGCAGAGCAATCTCAAGTGCCGCATCCTCATCGATTCCCACATGGAGCAATCGTGCCGAACGCCTCACAATCCCCTTCAGCACCTCATGGTCATAATACTCCAGATGACAATTGATGCCGAAGCGCGCACGCAGCGGCGCCGTCAGCAATCCGCTACGCGTAGTGGCCCCTATAAGGGTGAACGGCGAAATCGTGAGCTGCACCGACTTCGCACCCGGTCCCTTATCCAGCAGAATGTCAATCCGGTAATCCTCCATTGCCGAATATAGATACTCCTCCACAATAGGATGCAGACGGTGAATCTCATCTATAAACAGCACATCATGAGGCTCAAGCGACATCAGGATACCCGCCAGGTCGCCCGGTTTGTCGAGCACCGGACCCGAAGTCACCTTAAACCCCACCCCCAATTCATTGGCTATGATATTCGATAGGGTGGTCTTGCCGAGCCCGGGAGGACCATAAAGCAGTGTATGGTCGAGCGCCTCGCCGCGCAGGCGGGCCGCCTGCACGAAAATGCGCAGATTGGATACAATCTTCTCCTGACCGCTGAAATCATCAAACTCCAGCGGTCGCAGAGCCTTCTCCACATCACCGTCGCCCGCACCGGGACGCTGACGGTCATGAATGTCGAAATCTTCATTATTATCTTGCATACTGCAAATTTAACTCTTTTCCAAATAATCCGCAAATCCTCTCCGCGATTGCCTGCGGCACTCCTCCGGAGAACCATAGTTGCAGATTTGCCACTTTTTTACTAACTTTGAAAGTTACTTATACCGACACGATGATACAGTACACATTTCCAAAATCCGAACGCCTGCGCCACAAAGCACTTGTCGACCCCCTCTTCCGAGAGGGTCAGTCACTGTTCGAGTATCCCTTGCGCCTCGTATACCGTCAGCTGAGCGAGGCCGCACTGCAACAGGCCTTCAAGATTGCCGTGCCCGATGGCATCGCCCCTCTTCAGGTAATGATCACCGTGCCCAAGAAGAAACGCCGTCACGCCGTGGACCGCGTCCTGATGCGCCGACGCATCCGCGAAGGCTGGCGCCTGCAGCGCCGTCCGCTCCGCGAAGCCATCGAACGCCACCCGGCCCTGCGCACCCTCTCCGTAGGCCTCATCTACGCAGCCGACACCAACATCGACTCCTCACGCATCCACCACAAAATCGACCGACTCATCACCAAACTGATCGCCCGACTCCAACCGGCCACCGAACCCACCACTCCCACCGAAGCCTGACCCAATGACCATCACCGAAGCCCAGCAGGCCGTCGATGCCTGGATAAAAAAAATAGGAGGCGGGTATTTCTCCCACCTCACCAACATGGCCCTCCTCACCGAGGAGGTCGGCGAACTCGCCCGAGTCATAGCCCGCACCTACGGCGAACAGATTCCCAAACCCGGCGACCTCAGCGCCTCCCTTCAGGAGGAGCTGGCCGACGTGCTATGGGTAGTAATCTGCCTCGCCAACCAAAGCGGCATCGACCTCGACCGGGCCCTCCTCGCCTCCCTCGAAAAGAAGCGCCTCCGCGACGCCGACCGCTTCGCTTCGCGCCGCTAAATCATCTCCCCGGCATACTCCATCCGTCGGCCAAGCACAGTGCAGATAATCATCCTTATATCTGTAATGAATGAATAATGGTGGAGATAATAACGGTTTAGGCGTACCTTGTCGGGGAAAATCACCTCATCATTATACCGCTGAGGGTCAGCCTGCGAAGCCAGCAACTCCTCCTCATCGCGATATTTCATCGATGCCGGACCGGTAATCCCCGGTCGCAACCGCAGCATCTCACGGTCAGCACCGCTCAACCGGTCGGCATATCCCGGCACATCCGGACGCGGCCCCACAAAACTCATATCCCCAATCAATACATTCCACAGCTCCGGCAACTCATCCAGCTTACAACGGTCGCGGCCTGCCGCGACCAACATCTAACGCGCCCAGCTGGAATCCATACCCCACCAGTCGCGCCGCACCATCTGCTCCCATTGACCCGGTCGCGGCAGGCCGCGACCCTACGTACGCGCCGGAATCCATTCTCCGGCGATCGGGCGTGCACTGCCGGAATCCGTTCCTCGGTGATCGGGCGCGTACGCGCCGGAATCCATTCGCCGGCAGTCGCGAAGCGGCTGCCTAATGTGTCGTCGCGGAGGGGCTGCCGCCGGGCTCGGTCAGGGGGAGGACTCGGCGCAGGTTTGTGGCCAGGAGGGTGGGGGTGACTTCGGGGCGCGTAGCGTTGAGGAGGGCGATTACGTCCTGGATGCGGCAGGGGGCTTCGTCGGTCTCGACAAGGAGTAGGTCGAGGGGGATGGCGAGGAGGGTGTCGGGGTTGAATTTCGGTCCGAAGCTGAGGTAGATTCCTTTGGCGGTCAACATTCGCATCACCGATGGTTTGCCACGGAAACCGTGGATAATCCAGGGTTGACGGGGCTGCATTTCAGCGTGTAGGCCGAGGATTATGTCCTGAGCTTTGACGCAGTGGATTATGAGGGGTTTGGCGAGCGACTCGCTGAGCGTGACATGGGTGCGGAAGGCATTCAGTTGGCCGGCAAGGGGAGCGGCACCGGGATGCACGGTGTCGATACCGGTCTCACCGATGGCCACGACATCGGGACGCTCGGCGGCTCGCCGCAGGGTGGCGAGTCGGTCGGCGGGGATGGTGAGTGCGCTGAGGCTCCAGGGGTGAATGCCGGCGGAGTAGAATTGGCCGGGGTGACTGTCGGGCGCGGGGAGCGCTTCCGGCTCCATGGCGATGATTGCTTCGGGCTGAGGGGCCGGGTGATGTGTGTGCACATCGAGGATGATGCGCGGGTAGGGATGCGGCGCAGGAGCGCCCTGAGAGGTATGATCTGACTGCTTCATGACCTTATAACGCTTAGAGCACAAATGGGTTATCGGCGGGGTGTGTTAACAACTGTTAACAATTATCTATGACAGTGTAGGTGATTATTCGGTGAAAACTGTTAATTTTGCAATTCAAATTGGGGAAGGAGATTCCCCGACTCAGTTCCTACGGCCTGGGTGGCCGAGCACTTATTACTACTTATTGGCCAATATAAATAACCAAATATTTGTAAATATGAAGAAAATGGCTCTGCTGCTTCTTGCAGCCCTTCCCATGGTCTTCACCTCTTGCGGTGAAGATGAAGAAGAACCCATCGATCCCATCAACATCTCTCTTGGCATCAGCAAGGTAGGTGTGGATTTCGCAAAAACCTATCAGCTCGAATGCAATATTGATGGCGTGACCTACTCCAGCGATGATCCTTTCGTGGCTACAGTCAATCAGGACGGTCTGGTGACCGGTAAACATGTGGGCACCACCAAGGTGAAGGCATCCCGCGATGGCTACAGCACTGCAGTGACTGTGACCGTACAGCCTGTCAACACCAACTTCACAATGCCTATCCTCAGCTGGGGCGCCGATATGAATCGCATCAAGAGCCTCGTAGAGGAGGATAAGAACATGCAGCCTGTGGAGCTCTCGCCCGAAGAGGCCAAAACTACTCTGGGCTATACTACCAATGGTCTGCTCCCCGGCTACACCTACAACTTTGTAGACAATAAGCTGAGCGCAGCCGGCCTTCAGGTAACTGAGGAAATGGGCGACAATGATTACCTTGTCACCGATGGCAACAATGTGGGCTTCCTCAACCAGTACTATCAGTATTACGGCGATAAGGATACGTCGATGTTCTTCTGCAATGCCGACGATCCCAAAAATGCGACTGTATTGGTAGAGATGGAGTATGATCTGGAGGGCTTCTACTTTGTAACCTGGAAAGAGAACGTTGGCACCAAGACTCGCGCTACCGGCGTGATCTGCCCCGAGGACTTCGATCCCTATCGTGCTGCCGCACGTGAGGTAGTAAAGGCTACCCTCAAATAAATATTTAGACTTTTAAACAATCTATAACGAGGATTTGTAATATAT
>JAIDKG010000112.1 GCA_029051525.1 Muribaculaceae bacterium | reverse complement strand
CCCCCTCTCCCCCTCCTCCTCGCCACATAGACACCCACAACAGGGGCGTAAGTTAGCACCTCCGCCAACTTACGCCCCTGTTATATCACAATATCTGCCCCGACTCTTCTCCGTTACGGCGCCTTCGCATAAAAAAACACCTATAAACTCACATCGCCGGTGCAGTATGTCGGGCTGTCACTGACATGGAATTTCGCCGGTGGCAAAGAGGTGGATGTCAATGTGATTGATGGCATCCAGAACTATCACGAAATCAAGGACAACAGATAGAAATCTGTCGAACCTGAGTAGCCTCTCAAAAATTTTTTTGAAAATTATGGCCGGAAAATTTGGTCATGTCAAAAAAAGTTACTAACTTTGCATCGCTTTCGGGAAGAAACAATGCTTCAAGAGAGTAAAATGGTGGATGTAGCTCAGTTGGTTAGAGCGACGGATTGTGGTTCCGTAGGTCGTGGGTTCGAGCCCCATCTTCCACCCTCCCCTTAACAACTCCCAACTCCAAATCCCTCAGTGCCTCCCCCGGCCTGAGGGATCTTTTTTGTAATTAGTTACTTCTCTGCATACAACCCTTTTCCCGATATTCACGTTATGATAAGGGAGCGAATGAGCAATTTAGAGCGCGTTCCTTAGAGCGCGTTCCTTAAAATTGATCAGACACTCTCACAATCATCCTCAACGATTATGAAAAGAATCCTGATTCCACTTGCGCTTTTAGCCGCCATCGTAGGAAGCGCAGCCGGCATAAGCCCTATGTCTACATCCATCGATACCCCGACAGATGATTCCATCTCCTCGCGGTTCTACACTTCATGGCACTGGCAGGAGAAATACACCGGCCCCAAAACAATGCCCGACGACTGGCAGTGGGGTCCCGACGTGCTCGAAGGTTATGAATCACGCTTCGTCGATCTCGGCGAAGCTTTCGACGGCCCTGCCAGATGCACCATCATACGCCTCCGTCCCGACAAACCCGCAAAAAAGGGTTTCCTCTATATCCACGGATTCAACGACTATTTTTTTCAGGCCGACTGGGGACGACAGTTTGTCGATTCCGGCTATGCCTTCTATGCCGTGGATCTGCGCCGCTATGGCCGCAGCCGTCTGCCGTGGCAATACCCATTCAATGTGCGCGACCAGCGCGAATACTTCGCCGACATCGACTCAGCCCTCAACCAGATGCGCCGCGACGGAATAACCGACATAACCCTCGGCGGTCACTCCACCGGCGGACTCACAGTGGCATACTATGCCGCATCGATGGGTCGGCGCATACAGGTGAACCGCATTGTCACCGACTCCCCGTTTCTGGAATGGAACTACAGCGCATTCATGCGCGACGTGGCGGCTCCCATGGTGGGAGCTCTCGGTAAAATCTTCCCCGAAGCCGAAGTAAAACAGGCTCACTGCGACGGCTACGCCTACTCACTGCTCAAGGAATACGACGGCCAATGGACCTACAACACCGACTGGAAAATGATCTACTCCCCGCCGGTGAAATGGGGTTGGGTGGGTTCAATCGACACTGCCCACAGCCATCTGATGAAAAACCGCGACCACATCTCCGTGCCGATGCTCGTGATGACCAGCAGCCGCAAAATATCAGGATGCGACTTCACACCCGAATTTCTCACCGGAGATGCAGTGCTCGACCCCGCGATGATACGCAATCAAGCCCGCCGACTGGCCAACACCACCATCTGCGTAATCGACTCCGGCCTCCACGACCTCATCCTCTCCCCCTTCCCGGCAGGGGAAGCCGCACGCGACTCAATATTCCGATTCATCCGCACACACTGAAAAATCCATCCCCTCCATATCAAAAATTGGATTTATTATTTTGTAGATTGAGGGGAAGTGCTTAATTTTGCACCGTGGCAGAAATAAGACCGACGCCACGAAGATATCCTTGAAATCTATACCTACTTCAGAGACACATCATGAAGAATATCCTTATCATCGGAGCCACAGGCCAGATCGGCAGTGAGCTGACAATGCACCTCCGCAAGCAGTATCCCACAGGCAATGTGGTGGCAGGCTTCATACGCGGAGCCGAACCCAAGGGTGAACTCCTCGAAAGCGGCCCCTCGGCAGAGGTCGACATCACAAATCCCCTACAGATTGCCGAGGCAGTCGACAAATATAAAATCGACACCATCTACAACCTCGCGGCTCTCCTCAGCGCAGTGGCCGAAGCCAAACCGCAGCTCGCATGGAAAATCGGTGTAGGCGGACTCTACAACTGCCTGGAAATCTCCCGCGAAAAGAAATGTGCCCTCTTCACTCCCAGTTCTATCGGCTCATTCGGTCCCGACACCCCCGCCGATAAAACTCCTCAGGACACAATCCAGCGCCCGCACACCATCTACGGTGTGACCAAAGTGACCGGCGAAATGCTCTCCGACTATTATGCACGCCGTTTCGGCGTCGATGCCCGTTCGGTGCGCTTCCCGGGTCTGATCAGCTACGTGGCCCCTCCCGGCGGCGGCACAACCGACTATGCAGTCGACATCTACTACTCAGCCGTAAAGGGTGAGGAATTCCACTGCCCCCTCAAGCCCGGCACATTCATGGATATGATGTATATGCCCGACGCTCTCCGCGCCGCAGTAGAGATCATGGAGGCCGACCCCACACGTCTGCGCCACCGCAACTCATTCAACATCACATCGATGAGCTTCGACCCCGAAATTCTCTACAACAAGATACGCGAGCACATTCCCGACTTCCGTATGACCTACGACCTCGACCCGCTCCGTCAGAAAATCGCCGACTCATGGCCCAACAGCCTCGACGACTCCTGCGCCCGCGAGGAATGGGACTGGCATCCCGAATATGACCTTGAGGCCATGACAGCCGACATGATCATGCACCTCCGTCAGAAATTCGGCATCTCCGCTCCCGCAGCCATCCGCCACTCTGTGGCCGAGCCCGCATTCTAATCTCCCCCATACCCCTCCCGGACGGCCACCTCACCACCCGTCCGACCCCACACATACCGGCCACCCGCACCGCGCTTCCGCGCCTGCGGGTGGCTTT
>JAIDKG010000111.1 GCA_029051525.1 Muribaculaceae bacterium | reverse complement strand
CTCCTCCCCCTCCTCTCCAAAAAAATCAAAATCCTCTCTCCCGAGCCGCCTGGTCCCGCGCCGGAGCGCAAGCGAACGGGAGCCCGGATGGCCCCCCACCCCAAGCGAATATAAAAACCGAAAAAATAAAACCTATGAACCTCACAGACAAAGACTTCCATCAATTAGATGAAAAAGGAATCTCACCCCAGAAACTCCAGTGCCAGCTCCAAGACCTCGCAGCCGGCTTCCCATACCTCCGCATCTATGCCCCGGCAACAATCGGCCACGGCATCACCCGCCCCACCGAAGAGCTCGAAAACCAAAGCATAGAAATCTGGGAAAAATACCTCACCTCTGGAGCGAAAATCATGAAGATGACCCCGGCTTCCGGTGCCGCATCGAGAATGTTTAAAGACCTCTTCGCCTTCCTCAACTCCGGTGCCAAGAAACCCGACTCCGACTTCATCCGAAAATTCTTCGACAACATCGAGAAATTCGCATTCTATCACCGACTCAACCGTGAAATCCTCACCCTCTACGGCCGAAGCATCGACTCCATGATTCGCGACGGGCACTACCGCGAAATCATCGACCATCTCCTCAACGTCCCCGGGCTCGGCTACGGTCAGCTCCCCAAAGCACTCCTGATGTTCCACCGCGTCCCCGGCACTTCCCGCACTCCGATCGAAGAGCACATCGCCGAAGGCGCCCAATACGCCGTAGGTAAGGATGGACGCCTCCACCTCCACTTCACCGTAAGCCAGGACCACCTCCCCCTCGTAGAGGCCAAAATCGAAGAGGTAAAAGCCTTCATGGAGCACCTCTACGACATCCGTCTCCACGTGACCCTCAGCGTACAGAAACCCTCCACCGATACCGTAGCCGCAACACTCGACGGACAGCCCTATCGCGAGAACGGCCAACTCTTCTTCCGCCCCGGCGGCCACGGCGCACTGATTGAAAACCTCAACGACCTCGATGCCGACGTAATCTTCATCAAGAATATCGACAATATCGTGCCCGACACCCTCCGCTGCCCCACACTCCGGGCAAAACGCATGCTCGGTGGAATCCTCGTAGGCACCAAAATGAAAATAGACCGCTACTGCGAGATGCTCGAAAAAGGTGTTCCCTCCGAAGAGGAGCGCGAAGAGATGCTAATGTTCCTCCGCAACGTGCTCTGCGTAAGCCACGACACAGCCGACTCAATGTCGCCCGAAGAGGAATGCCGCTACCTCATGGCCAAATTCAACCGTCCCCTCCGCGTATGCGGCATGGTGCGCAACGAAGGCGAACCCGGCGGCGGCCCCTTCCTCTGCTACAACGCCGACGGCACCGTAAGCCCGCAGATACTCGAATCCACACAGATCGACCCCAACGACAAAGAGGCCATGCGCATGCTCAGCGAAGCCACCCACTTCAATCCCGTCGACCTCGTAGTGGCCACCAAAGACTATCGCGGCCGTAAATACAACCTCCCCGACTTCGTCGACCCCACCACCGGCTTCATCTCACAGAAGAGCCGCGAAGGCATCGAGATCAAAGCCCTCGAGCTCCCCGGCCTCTGGAACGGCGCCATGTCCGACTGGAACACCATCTTCGTAGAAGTCCCCGCCGAAACCTTCACCCCCGTCAAGACCGTCAACGACCTCCTCCGCCCCTCCCACCAAAGCTAACCCAAGCCCCCGACCAAGCCCTATCCGGCCAAGGCCGGAGAGGGCCCAAGTCCCACCAGCCCACCAGCCCGACCGGTCCGACCAGTCCGACCGGTCCGACCAGTCCGACCCAAACCCGCCGCCCAAACCCGCCTGGTCCCGCGCCGGAGCGCAAGCGAACGGGAGCCCGGATGGCCCCCCCAAGCCCAAGCCGCTCCCCAACACTTCCACAACCGATGACAAATCCAAGACTAATCCCGGCGGCCATAATGTCAGCAATATGCATCTCCGCAGCCTGCGGAGCAACAATCAAAGGCATTATCACCGACTCCGACGGCCAACCCATGCCCGGCGCAACAATCCAACTGATAGCCATCCCCGACTCCACAACCCGGGCACATACCCTCGCCGATACCGACGGCTCCTTCTCATTCTCAGGAGTCGCGCCCGGCAAATACACCCTCCTCGCCTCAATGGTAAGCATGGCCGATGCCATAGCCCAAACCACCGTCGGAGATTCAGCCCGGACCATCACCCTCCCCCCGATTGTGCTCAAAGACGATGCAATTATGCTCGACGAAGCCGTGGTGACAGCCATCAAGGCCGCCGTCGTGGCCCGTCAGGACACAATCGAATTCAACGCCGGCTCATACCACACCTCCCCCAACGCCACCGTCAACGAACTGCTCAAACGTCTGCCGGGTGTAGAAGTCGGTTCCGACGGTTCGATAACTTCCAACGGCAAGACCATCACCAAAATCCTCGTCGACGGCAAGGAATTCTTCGGCGACGACCCACAGATGGCCACAAAAAACCTCCCCTCCAATATGGTCGACAAGGTGCAGGTCGTGGACCGTAAATCTGAACTTGCCCGCCTCACAGGGGTCGACGACGGCGAAGAGGAGACTGTAATCAACCTCACCGTCAAGAAGGATATGAACAACGGTTGGTTCGGCAACATCAGCGCCGGCTACGGCACCGACAGCCGTTACCAGGGAAGTTTTGTAGCAAACAACTTCTTCAACGGCAACCAGATAACCCTGCTCGGCGGACTCAACAATATCAATGAAAACGGTTTCTCCGACCGGGGGCGCGGCCGCTTCCGCGACTTCGGCGGCAACAACGGCATAACCACAGCCCGGCGCCTCGGCCTGAACTTCAACATCGGCAAGGAAGAGGATTTCCGAGTGGGTGGCAATATCCTTTACTCCCACTCCTCGCGCGATGCCCGGAGCAAGACAGCAACCCAATACCTATTCCCCGACTCTGTAAGCTATCAGGACGCATCATCGGCCACAACCGACCGAGGCCACAACCTAAGTTCCGACTTCCGCGTGCAATGGAAAATCGATGAACACAACACCCTCGATTTCCGCCCAAATTTCAGCATAAACTTCCGCGACGCATCGCTCGAAAGTCTCTCGGCCCTCTCAGCCGGCGATCCGGCCCGGACCCGTGTCAACTCCAACTCCAATCGTCAGAATAACCACGGCACAAGCCTTCAGACTTCCGGCAACCTCATCTTCAACCACAAATTTCCCTCCCGTCCGGGCCGCTCATTCAGCATCCAGGGTCAGTATTCATTCTCCGACACGCGCCAGAAGTCCATCTCATGGAGCGACATCGTATATTACCTCCTTCAGGACAATGATGAGGAGTATTATCGTTTCATCGACTCCCGCTCATGGAGCAACTCCGCAGAGGGTCGCTTCACATGGACCGAACCCCTCGGCAACGTAAAGCGCGGCAACTTCCTGACCGCATCCTACCGCATCCGCTACCAGTGGACCAACGCCGACAAATTCACCCACTCCCTCCCACTTCCGGAATCCCGGATGAATCACCTCCCCGATCCGCAGGAGATAACTGTGGCCCACGACACTTTCGACCCCGGTCTCAGCAACAGTTTCCGCAACCGCTTCTTCTCGCAGGAGGTGCAGGTGGGTTATAAAAAAGTGAACCGCTCGCTCAATCTGGAAGCCGGAATGCTCTTCACCCCCTCAAGTTCGGCCGGCGACAACCAGATAAATCCCGATGCCAATGTGGAGCAACGATGGGTGTGGGGAGTATCGCCCTACGCCAACATCCGCTGGCGACTCGGCGCCCGCACCTCACTACGCGCCCGCTACCGCGCCCGCACCACCCTCCCCTCGATGACCCAGCTTCAGCCGGTGGCCGATGTCACCGACCCCCTCAACATCACCGTAGGTAATCCCGACCTCAAACCGACATTCACACAAAATGTCAACATCTCATTCCACGACTACCACGCAGACTCGCAACAGTCGCTGATGGCGATGCTCAACATGTCGTATGCCATCAATACCGTAGTGGCACGCACCATTACCGACCGCGAGACCGGCGGCCGCTACACCACCTACGGCAATGTCAACGGCAACTTCAACATCTTCGGTATGGGAATGATCACACGTCCGTTCAGCAACCGTAGCTGGCGATTCAACGCCAACCTCCACGCCCGCTACAGCTCGACACCGGGCTACATCAACGGCGACTACAACCGCATCGGCAACCTCTCGCTCAGTCCCCGAGCCGGAATCACCTTCTCATCCCACATATTCCAGATGACCCTCAACCCGGCCTATACCTTCAGCAACGTCACCAACACATTGCCGCAGCAGCCCGGTCGAGCCACCCATGCCTACGGATTCAACACCGACGCCTCCCTCTATCTCCCCTTCGGACTCGACCTCACCACCGACCTCTCCTTCTCGCGCACCACCGGCTATTCGCAAGGCTTCAACTCATCGCAATGGCTCTGGAACGCCCAACTCTCCTACTCCTTCCTCGCCAACCGCTCACTCACAGCCTCGGTAAGAGCCTACGACCTCCTCAACATGAAAAAGAACATCACCCGCTCCATAAGTGCCGGCACAATAATCGACAGCGAATACAACGACCTCACCCGCTACATAATGTTCTCCCTCACCTGGAACTTCTCCACCCTAAAAAAGAAAGCCGCCACCGCCGAAGCCCCCGACTTCGGCTTCCCCGGTCCCCCAC
>JAIDKG010000110.1:1617-6228 GCA_029051525.1 Muribaculaceae bacterium | reverse complement strand
CCATGCATTCCGGTGCGGGGTGGGGGAGTAGTATCACTCCGAGCGCTCTGCGAAGGGGTTGATGTCGGGACGCTGCCCGGCGGCTGCCGCCGCGCCACCCATCATCGGGTTGCACATGTTGATGGTCATGGCGGTGATCATCTTTTCGTAGACGCTGTTGAGCTGCTTCATGTAGCGGGCCATCTTTTCGGTCTCTTCGCAATAGTGAGCGCTTTCGGCCGCCGATTTCTCGTACATGTCGCGTATATCCTTCAGGCCGCGGTTCACGCGGTCGATCGATTCGAGCTGGCTCGAGATACTCTTGAGCTGTATCTCATAGATCGTGTTGAGGCCGCCTATGTTGCGGTTCAGGTCGGCCATGCGGTCGGCATAACCCTCGGCCGACTGTGAGATCGAGTCTGAATTCTGGGTGATGGCGCGATAGGAGTGGAGCAGCACGGAGCTCACCTCGTTGAGTGAGCGGGTGGTCTCGCGGAGCATGGTCATCTGTTCGGCGATTCCGGCGAGCTGCGAGAGATAGTCTTGAGTGGCGGTGGTGAGTTCGGCCATCTGCGAGAGCTGGTCGGATGCCGCGGCCATCTTGGCTATGCTGTCGCGCAGCGACTGCGTGTCCTCCTCCGAGAGGGCCACACCGGCCGGTATCCCGGCGGCCTGCCGGGCTGCGTCGGCGCTCACTGCGGCACCTGGGCCGCCGGCCTCGTCGTAATCGCCCGAGGCATAACCGGCCGCGCCTGCGCCGCCGATCACGATTCCGCCGCCACCACCTGCGAAGTCAGGCCGGTCGTCAGGGTTCTTCGAGTCGAGCACCGGGAAAACCTCCTCCCATGCATACTCCTTCGGCGGCCGGTCGAATGCCGTGATGATAAACATCGCGATCTCCGTGCCCATGCCGATGCAGAGCAGAGTGCTGCCACCCGGCAGGTGGAGTATCTTGAAAAGGGCGCCCCATATCACGACGGCCGCACCGATCGAATAGGCGAAGTTGAAGAAACGCTGCCCCTTCGGGCTCGACATGAATCGCTCTATGCCGTTGGCGTATTTTTTGATCTTGACCATATTATTTCTTTTTCTTTTGGGTGCCCTTGGCAAATCCTATCTGTGAGCGCACACACCGGAACCCGATGTAAGAACGCTGTTCATTCTGGTATTCCCACATGCGGAGGTCGGAGCGCAGATTCTGCGCCACATCCTTCCACGAACCGCCGCGCACGATTTTGCGCTTCATCTTGTAGGGGTCCTCCTTGGCGGCATCGTAGCGGTATTCGGGGTTGAGGTCGGAGGTGAGTTTGTTGAGACTCTCGGTGTAGGCGGTCGAAGTCCATTCCGACACGTTGCCGGCCATATCGTAGAGTCCGAAGTCATTCGGGGCGAAGGTGCCCACGGCCGATGTGATCACATGCCCGTCGCGCACGAAGTCCCCCTCCATCGGTTTGAAGTTGGCGTAGAAGCAGCCGCGTTCGTCGTAGGGGAGAGTCTCCTCCCAGGGGTAAGAGGATTCCGAATTACCGGCGCGGGCGGCATATTCCCATTCAGCCTCGGTGGGGAGGCGGTAGGGCTCGATGTAGATACCCTCCTTGCCGAGCGACCGTCGCAGATAGTCGGTGCGCCAGTTGGCGAAAGCATTGGCCTGCTCCCAGCTCACACCCACCACCGGATAGTCATTATACCCGGCATGCGAGAAGTAGAGTCGGGTGTAGGGCTCGTTGTATGCGTTGTCGAAATCGTTGATCCAGGCCGTAGTGTCGGGGTACACGTTGACGATGTAAGTGTTGAGGAAATCATAATTTCCGGTGAGCGGACGCGAGATTGTCTCGCGGATTATCTCACCCTCATCGTTGAAATATGCTGTATCCTTCGAGATTACGGGCATCTCGGTGTTGACGGGGAGATCCGTATTGTATTCACGGGTGGTCGGGTCGAGCCGGTTGCGTCGCTTTGCGGCGGCCGTGTGGTTGAAGATCTCGTAGCGGTAGTTGAGCTGTGTGGGGTCGAGTTCGCGACGCCCTGTGATGGGGTTGGTGCGATACACCGATTCGATGGCTCTCTGCTCATCCTCATTGGCATTGCGCCAGGGTATGGGCTTGTTCCAGTTGAGATAGGGGGTCACGGGGTTACCCTCCTTATCCTCCTCGATTTTGAAGGCTTCGTTGCCGCCGAAGGCGGGGTCGGCCAGACGCTCGCGGATGATGGAGTCGCGCACCCAGAATACAAACTGCTTGTACTTCGAGTTGGTCACCTCCGTCTCATCCATCCAGAACGAATCGATCGACACCCCTCTCGGGTTGGCCTTGATGCCGCGCAGAGAGTCGTCGGTCACCGGGCCCATGGCATATGCGCCACGGTCCACGAGCACCATGCCATGGGGAGTAGGCTCGGCAAAAGCCGATCCCCCCACACCGGTCACTTCGCCGCCGGCGCCCCCTCCGCGGGGAGCCATGCAGGAGGCTGTGAGCAGGAGCATGCAGAGCGGCGCCAGCCATGGGATGTGGCGCCGGGGCTTGCGCCCGTGATGCAGGTTATCTTTTTTATTCATCGCTGTCATAGACACTGTGTTCTTACATTATTCGGATTGAGCGGTGGCGGTTGCGGTTCTTGCCGGTGAAGTCGAGCTTCAGGCTATAGCCCGCTATCAGTTCATGGCTTCCGCTCGAGGCCTTGTTGATCGCCGACATCGGATAGTCGTAGGCATATCCGAGAAAGAAGTTTTTGATCTCCACGCCTACCATGGCCGAGAGGGCCTCTTTCCAGCGGTAGCCTATGCCGAAGGTCAGGAACTTGTTGTATCGCGCCCGGGCGGTGACTTCGGCGCCCCAACCGCTGAAATCGGTGCGCGCCAATAGCGAGGGCTGCAATTCAAATAACGTGTTCTTAATCGGAATATTGCCGTCGGCAATCAAATATAACTGGCGCGGAAGTGAGGTCTCGTACTCCTGCGAATCAGATGATTCGTTACCCTCTACGCCGAATTTCACGGTGGGTGCGAGCAGGTGCAGACCGCTCACCCCGACCGAGAAGTAGCGGTGGCTGTAGTGCAGTCCGGCCGAGAAGTCGAAGGCGCTGCCGGTCAGGTCCTGGGTGGGGATGTTGGTGTCGGTGCTCTGGTGATAGTCGTCGTTGTCGGGGATGTAGACCTCCGAACCTTTGAATTTCGAGTTGTAATATCCCCCCTGCACTCCGATGCTGAGCACCCCCTTGCCGAGTTTCAGCTTATAGGATGCCTGCACATTGGCCAGCAGGTTGGAGAATAGTCCGAGCGATTCCTGCGAGAAGTTCACGCCGAGGCCTATTCTTTTCGACCCGATTTTGAGCGGGGAGTCGGCACATGCCAGAAATGACTTCGGGGCGTTCTCGATGCCGAGCCATTGCAGTTTGGCGCCGCCGCGTATGCGCACATAGTCGGTGGTGCCGGTGGCCGCAGGGTTGTAATAGGCGGGCACAGCCCAGTATTGTGTGAGCTGCGCATCGGCCTGGGCTGCCGCCGGTGAGGCGGCCCCGGCTATGAGGATGCCTGCTGTCAGCAGCCGTCGCATCAGGGTTTTCGGAAGTGTGGTGGGTATCTTCATGGCTTTCGTGCGGTCTATTCAAAATAGAAATTGATCACCACCATATTCGATTTCACCTTGGTCAGCGACTGGGTCATCTTGAATGTATGGGGGTCGAGGTCAAGGTCGGGACGGTCATGTTTCAGTATGTCGGAAAGACCGAAACAGAATTTGATCTCAGGGATAAACTTGAAGAATGGGAGATAGAAATCACACCCCAGCCCCACGGTGAGGTAGAAGTCGGAGGGGTTGAACATCAGCCAGTCCGACCGCTTTTTGCTCACATCGAAGGCGGCCATCACGCCGGCCGTGACGTAGGGGCGGGTATTGCGCAGTCGGTCGCCCGAGATCTTGAGGTCGATCGGCACCACCACATAGGCGCTTTTGATATCCTGGGTGGCATTGATGGGCATATAGTTGGCATCATCATCGGGGAGGGGAGTGGCGGCCGACTGGTCGGCATTGTAATCGATCATAGTGATCGTCTTCGAACCGAAATACATCCCCGGCGACACCCTCAGATTCAGATAGCGGTGCAACCGGAGGTCGGCCAACACATTCACGCAGAAACCGGGAGAGAACGATGGTACTTCGGCCACCCAACGCTGCCCGTCGGGAGTCACCAGACCATTGTGGGTGAATTGCAGATCCTGGAAATGCGCCCCCACCGAAAAACCGAGGTGCCATCGTTTCAGGTCGGCATAAGGGCGGTTGTTAAGCTTCTCCCGGGGCGCTCCCCAGGCCGGCAACGCGCAGGCGGCTGCCAGAATCAGCAGCGGCAGCACTCGCATCAGCAGAGAGGCAGAGGGTCGTGTCAGGGTCGAAGAGGAAAACATTTTCCGCGAGATAATGGGGTTTCTGTTATGTTGTTTCGTAAATAACGCGCCATTTGCCTGCATTATTTTATCACACGCAGGGTAGTTTATTTGGAGATGAGTTCAATAATGTGTAAATTTGCCATCACCGCCTCCCCCGCAAAGCCGGCAGGCAAAATCCCACGCAAAGCCGCAAAGGCGCAAAGCCTTGACTCGCGCGAAGCTCTCTGCGCCTTTGCGCCTTTGCGTGGTAC
>JAIDKG010000110.1:0-1517 GCA_029051525.1 Muribaculaceae bacterium | reverse complement strand
AAAGGCGCAAAGGCGCAAAGCCTTGACTCGCGCGAAGCTCTCTGCGCCTTTGCGCCTTTGCGTGGTACCCCCGCGCGGCTACGGGATTATCCCACGTAAAGCCGCAAAGGCGCAAAGCCCCACCCGCATCCCCGCGTGAGACCCGCCCCCGGCGCAGCACTATTCATCAAACTGTTATGACTATGGAATGGCCACGACTAATCACCGATAAGCGACTCGGCATGGAGGAATACCATGACCCGCGACGTCACATCCGCTCCGACTTCCAGCGCGACTATGACCGCCTGATATTCTCTTCCCCCTTCCGCCGACTCCAGAACAAAACCCAGGTATTCCCCCTCCCGGGAAGTATCTTCGTGCATAACCGACTCACCCACAGCCTGGAGGTGTCGTCCGTCGGACGTTCGCTCGCCACGGAGGTCATGCTGGCGCTGATGGAGCGCCATGCCGCGTGTGAATGGACCCACCTGCTGCGGCATATCCCCGATATCACGGCCACCGCATGCCTCTGCCACGACCTCGGCAATCCCCCCTTCGGCCATAGCGGCGAGAAGACAATCTCCACCTATTTCACCGAGGGGGAGGGGAGTGCATTGCGTACGCTCCTCACCGACCGGCAATGGAACGATGTGACCCACTTCGAGGGTAATGCCAATTCATTCCGACTGCTTACCCATCAGTTTGAGGGGCGCCGCGAGGGAGGTTTTGCGATGACCTATTCGGCCCTGGCGGCAGTGGTGAAGTACCCGTTCGGTTCGCCGCAGGCGAATGGGAAGGGTAAGTTCGGTTTCTTCGGTACGGAGGAGGAGATTTTCCGCCGCGTGGCCACCGATGTGGGTATGCCGGAACTCGCGCCGGGACGTTTCGCCCGCCACCCGCTCGTATGGCTCGTCGAGGCAGCCGATGATATCTGCTATCAGGTGATGGATATCGAGGATGCCCACCGATTGAAGATCCTGAGCAATGAGGAGGTGCACCGTCTCTTCCTCAGATTCTTCCCCGAGGAGGAACAACAGCGTATGCGCCGCTCCATGTCGCGACTGCGCGACCCACACGAACAGGTAGGTTATCTGCGCAGCTACGTGATCGGAGCCTTAGTGGGTGGCTGCGCACGGGTATTTGTTGATAATGAAGAGCTTATACTCGCAGGTGGTGCCGAGGGCTCGTTGGTGGGGATGTTGCCCGACCCACTTCGCGAAGCCTACGCCGAATGCTCATCCACGGCCCACGAACGCATCTACCGCAGTCCGGAGGTGGTGGATATCGAGATAGCCGGCAACCGTATCCTGACCTACCTACTCAGCAATCTCGCCGAAGCGGCCTGCTATCCCGACCGCAACTTCTCGCGACTTCTCTTCGAGAAGATACCGGCCCAATACGCCGTACACTCCCCCGACTTCCACACCCGCCTACAGGGCGTCCTCGACCACGTCAGCGGCATGACCGACGTCTACGCCCTCAACCTCTACCGCCAGCTCAACGGCCTCACCCTCCCCGCCGTGTAGCCGCGCCCGCCC
>JAIDKG010000011.1 GCA_029051525.1 Muribaculaceae bacterium | reverse complement strand
GGCGATTAGCTCAGCTGGTTTAGAGCGTCTGCCTTACAAGCAGAGGGTCTGCGGTTCGAATCCGTAATCGCCCACCGGAAATCGACTTCCCTCTTAGGAAGCCGATTTTCTTTTTATATCCCTACCAAAGGATTCCGCATGATGATCAAGACCTGTCATAGACGCTTCGCCACTTCGATGGCCTCGGTGGCGCTGGCCGCTTCGATGCTCGTCCCGCTCCGGGGCGAAACAATCCCGGCCGGACCGGCAGCCGCCACCGACCCCGCTTTTCTCTCGCGGGGCCGCGAAATGATGTCCACCGGCAATTACCGGGGCACCATCGACCAGCTCAACCATATATATACTGAAAATATCCCCCTCTCCCCTGCCGATTCGGAGGAATTCCTTTATCTCCTCGGTTCGGCCTATTTTCATACAGCCGACCCTCGCTGTCTGCAACTCCTTGAGGAGTTTCTGCGCGACAATCCGGCCTCGCTCCATGCCCGCGACGCTCGTGTGGATATCGCCGATTTCCATTTCTTCGCCCACGACTGGCAGCAGGCCGCTCAGGCATATGCCAACCTCGACATCGAGGCTCTCGACCCTGCCACACGCCATCGTTGCGCTTACCGCCAGGCCTTGTCGATGATCAAATGCGGCGAATACCTTCCGGCGCGGCCGCTGATTCGTTCGATCGCCGATATAAAGGAATACAACCTGGCCGCCACCTACTACGATGCCTATATCGACTACGCCCTCGGACGCGACGAACAGGCCATGGCCAAATTCGACCGCGTGCGCCGCGAGATGGATCGTGCCGAAATCCCCTATTCCCCCGATACTCTCCAGCCCTCCTACTATATAGCACAGATTCTATTCCGGCAGGGTGATTGGGATAACTGCGCCAAGCTCTCGGCCAACCTCCTGCGCCGTCCCGATGTGCAGGAACTGGTGCTCCCTACGCAACGCATACTCGGTCTGTCGCTCTATGAGAGCGGCCAATACGACCGTGCCCACGCTGTGCTGGAGGGATATGTGATCGATGCCGGCGCACTCGCCACCCCCGATGCCCTATATGCCCTCGGCGCCTGCCAATACCGCGCCGGCAATCTGCAGGAGGCTGCCGTGAGCTTCAGCCGCGTCGTAGATGAGGATTCTCCGATAGGGCAAGGTGCCGCCCTCTACCTCGGCCAGATCGAGGCCGCTTTCGGATCTCCCTCGGCCGCCGCGATGAATTTCGAAAAGGCCTACCGAATGCAATACGACCGGAAAGTGGCCGAAACCGCACTCTATAACTATGTGGCAGCCCGCACAAAAGGTGGCAACATACCCTTCGACACCTCCGTGCAGATGCTGGAGCAATTTATCGGCACATATCCCGATTCGGAATTCGCCCCAATCATCGAGCGCCATCTGGCCACTCTCTATTACGGACAGGGCGACTTCACCAATGCCCTGCGTGCCATCGACCGCATAGCCCACCCCTCGGCAGCCGACCTCGCCATACAGCAGAAGATACTCTACGCCGCCGGAAGCTCAGCCCTCTCATCGGGCAATGCCCGCGAGGCCGCACAGCTTCTGCAGCGCTGCACCGCCATCCGCGGCGCCGACCGCGACATAAATTGCCAGGCCAATATCTGGCTCGGCGACGCCCTCTACGCCCTTGGCGATTACGCTGCCGCCGAACGCGCCTATGCCGCTGCCCAAAACTCCGGCCGCGCAGGCAACAACGCCCCCCTTCTGGAGTATGACCTCGGCTACGCGCTACTGATGCAGGATAAGTTTACCCAGGCTCGCCGATGCTTCAGCAAGGCTGCATCTTCGGCGCTTCCGGCCGATATGCGCGCCGATGCCGAGATGCGGGTGGCCGACTGCAAATATTATACCGGCGACTACGAGGGGGCGCTCTCCGACTTCGCCCGGCTTCGCTCGGGTCAGAATGCCGACTATGCCCTCTACCGCCACGCCCAGATGCTCGGTCTGCGCGGCGACATCAGCGGCAAAATCCGCGAACTGGAGAGCTTCGAACGCGAATACTCCGGTTCGCGATGGCTCCCCAACGCACTCTCCGAACTGGCCGACACCTATGCCGCCCAGGGGGATAATGTAAAGGCTGCCGCCGCATATGGCCGAATGCTCGACCGATACCCGGTGGCCCCCGGCGCCGCACGAGCCGCCCTGGGACGCGCAAGCGCCCTGATGGCCTCGGGCGATACCGATGAGGCTGTGGAGGTGTACCGCCAACTGATCGCCTCCCGCCCGGCCTCCGACGAGGCCCGCTCGGCCGACCGCGAGTTGCGCCGCTACTATGCTTCGACCCATCAATTGGCTGAATACGCTGAGTTTATCGAGGATATCCCGGGGTATTCGCTCGATGCCGCCGACCTCGATGATCTGGCCTACGCCACCGCCGAGGGTGAATACCTCGACGACAATGATGATGTGGAGGCTATCCGCAAATATATACTGCAATTCCCCTCGGGCCGACACATAGCCGAAGCCTATTCTATCTATGCCGCATGGCTCAACGACCGAGGCGACCGCGACGGCGCACTGCGTGCCTACCGCGAACTCGAGCGCCGCGGTGGTGCCGAATATGCCTCCGAGGCCTACACCGGAATCATGCGCAATGCCGACAACAGCGCCACCCAACTCGAATATGCACGCAAGCTCCGCGCCACCGGCGGCGCCGATGCCGATGCCCTGGAAGAGGCCGCCTTCTACGAGGCCACTGCCCTGATCGATTCCGGTTCGGCCAAGAGCATGCGCGAGGGTGAGACAACTCTGCGCCGACTCGCCGAGAACCCCTATTCCCTCACCGGTGCCCGTAGCGCGGTGACGCTCGCATCGATGCTGCTCGACAATGGCGATGCCGCCGGCGCTCGCGACCGTATGGAGGATTTCACATCCTCGGGGTCGAGCCAGCAGTATTGGGTGGCCCGAGGGTTCATCGTGCTTGCCGATGCCTATACCGCCCTCGGCAAGGACTATCTGGCCCAGGAATACCTCCGAAGCCTCAAGCAGAACTATCCCGGCGATGAAGACGACATACGCCGCATGATTGCCAAACGACTTAAGTAACTCTCACGATGAATAGTCTCAACCATCGATACATACTCTCCCCCCTCCTCGCGCTTCCACTGCTGATGGCGCCCGCCGTCGCTATGGGACAGCTGCATGAGTCGGTCCAAGTGGATGGCACCTATCTGCGCGATGTGCTCCATCCTGACCGTATCAACCGTCTGCCGCGCCTCACCCACTTCGCTCTCGGAGAGACTCCCCTCGACTATGCCACCGCCGGGGTGAAGGCCGATTTCACCCCGATGGCTCCGGTAATCCCCGCCACTGCCTGGGGGGCTTCGCGCCGGGGACTCCCCACTTTGGGTTACCTCGATCTGGAGGCCGGATCATACCTCAACTCGTCGCTGAGTTTTGGCATCGGTCTGCTCCGCCAGCCGGAGCAGCGCCTCGACCTGCGCCTGCAACACAATTCCACCTCTCTATGGCACCCCTATGGCGACCTGAGCGGCGCCCGAATCAGCTATGCCGAGTGTATGGGTCTCTCCTACGCCCGCCGTTTCCGCGACATGGGTATCTTCACCGCATCGGCCCAGTATCATCTCGGATACTTCAACTACTACGGCATAGACCCCGAAATCATCGGCTACCAGCCATTATCCTACACCTCCACCTCATCCGACCGCACTGCGCCTCCGGCATGGGATGGCGGCTCGCGCTACTTCGCCCCTACACAGACTCTCAACGATGCCGCCCTGCGACTCGGCTGGAGCTCCGACCCGGAGGGTGAATGGCCGGTCGACTGGCATGCCTGCGCCGGGCTGCGCCATTTCGCCTATCGCACCGCTACCCGCGAGACTGAGATCTCGCTCGAAGGGGGGCTCTCGGCCAAACTGCCGGGATATAGCCGCGTGGGTGTGGATGCCGACCTCCGCTTCCTGTGCTATGGCGAGGGGGAGCACCCGGTGCCGGGCACCGAGGCTCTCGCAGCCCCCGATTCCTATTCGGCGCTCTCCATCTCACCATACTATAAATGGCAGAAGAATAATCTGTCGCTGCGCGTAGGCGCCGATGTGGATCTCACCTTCAATGCCGACGGATATACACCCGACACCCACTATGGCGCTCTGCATGCCTCGCCCGATATCCGATTCGATGTGGCGGCCCGCAATGTGGGCTTCTACGTGCATCTCACCGGCGGCACCGAACTCCACACACTCGCAGCCATGTCGCAGCTCGACCCCTACCGCAATCCGCATCTGGAGTCAACCCGACCCGTACATACACCCTTCGATGCCAATATCGGAGTGAATCTCACCCCTTTCCGCGGATTCAGCGCCGAGGTGAATGTGCAATATAAATCCACCTCGGGTGTGCCGCTGGGCGGCTGGTATATGGCGATGCTCAATTATGGCGCTACCGCCATGCCGGGACTGGGGCTCCCTGAGGGGGTGGCTCCGGTATATGGCACCGGGATGGAGCGCTATTCGCTCTCCGGACTCGGCGCAAGCCTTAAACTCGCCTACCGCCCCACCGACTTCCTGGCCATCGAGGCCAACGGAAGCTACACCCCGCAACACGACAAGACCGGTATCTTCAACGGTCTGGACCGTCCGCGCTGGCTGCTCGATGCGCAATTGGAGCTTTCTCCCGTGCGGCAGCTCTCGGTAGGCGTGAAGTATGCCTACCGCGGAGTGCGACGCATCTTCATGGGCTACAGTGTGGCCGACTCGGGTCCCGAACTCCTCCCCGGCGGCGCCACTCCATCGGGCGAGACCGGTCCGAAACTCGAGCTCACCTCCATGCGACTCCCCGACATCACCGACCTCTCGGCACATGTGCGCTGGGATGTGACTCCGAAATTCTCACTCCGCGTCGAGGCCCGCAATCTGTTGGGGCAGAGAGCGGAGATCCTCCCCATGCAGCCGAGCGAAGGGGTGACATTCGCCGGCGGTCTGCAGTGGCTGTTCTGAGCCACACCCGGCCTAGCGAGGGGGATTGAACCCCCGGGGGCGCCGGGGCGTTACAGCTTGTAGCAAAACTATGAATTACTTAAGCATCTTCCCAGAGCGGCGCCACTCCCTGCGGGGAGCCGCATCGCCACAGAAGCCGCTTCAATTATAACTACTTATGGCATTGACTCTCACATATAGCAATGAAGACGACCGGGCCTACGGCCTGGCGGGAATGACCATTTCGCTCGCTTCGCTCAATGCCATCGACCGTGTGGTCGAGGTGTCGCTCGACTCTGACGGCCCGATGGTAGACTTCTCTCACGACTATTACTTCTCCATATCGCCGGTGGTCTCTCCCAAGGCCGTATGGGACAATCTGCTGCGTAATTACCATATCACCGCCTCGATGGCGGTGAGCAATGTGCTGGCCCGGGCGCTGGTGCGCCTCGGCGAGGAGGTGCCCCGCGATGTGATGCAATCCATCTACAATGAAATCGAGGCCGAGGGTATCGAAACCTGCGGACTCGAAGAGGATGAAGTGAAATCACTCTATGACCGGATTCTGATGCAGAACCGGCGCATATTCCTCAATCCGCGATTGCGTCCGGCCATCGCCGAACTGGCCCGCGTCATCTCGCGCCGCCGACGCCTCTCGGGTGTGGAGCTGCGCGAAGCGCTCGATTACCTGCAGCTCTGATCCACCCGCCATCCCAATCCAATAAACCGGGGAGTGACCGCGTTATATCAGTATGCTTCTTACCTCGATGATGAAGGTTACTCCACGCCGACCCTCCACTCGCCGGCCACGCCTCTGCCGCTCTTCACGCGGCGGCGCGGCGGCTATCGCCGTGTGCGTTCTGTTGCTGGCGGTCATTGTGTCGGCATGCTCCACAAAGAAGAATACACCAATGTCGCGCCAGTGGCAGGCTTTCACCACCCGCTACAACGTATATTACAACGGCGACGAGCATTACAAAGAGACCCTCAAGGCGATGGAGAAAGCCTATGAGGATGACTATACCCGCACTCTGCTCACTCATCCGGCCGAGGCGAAGGCCGACCAGAAGATGCCGCAGCCTTCGGGCGATTTCACACGCACCATCGAGAAGATGCAGAAGGCCATCCAGCTGCACAGCATCAAGAAGAAACCGGCCAAGAAGAGCGGGTCGGCCAAGGAGAAGGCTTTCCGTGCCCGCGATGAGTTTAACCCCTTCATCCACAATGCGTGGCTGATGATGGGACGGGCGCAGTATCTTAATGGTGATTTCCTCGGTGCGGCCTCGACTTTCTTCTATATCGCAAAGCATTTCACATGGCTGCCTGATGTGGTGACGGAGGCGCGCCTCTGGCAGGCGCGCTGCTATTGTGCCCTCGACTGGGATTATGAGGCGGAAAATGCCCTGCGGCTGGTGAAGGAGAAGCAACTCACCACCTCGAAGCTCCGCAACCTCTATAATCTGGTGCAGGCCAATTACCTGATTCGCACGGAGAAATATGCCGATGCCACGAAGTATCTGAAGGAGGCGGCACGCACAGCCTCGGGGAGCCAGAAGAACCGTCTCTATTTCCTGCTCGGACAGATCTATACCCGCCTCGGAAAGAAACAGGATGCCTATCAGGCTTATAATAAGGCCGGATCCGGCGCCTCGACGGCTTATCGCACAAAGTTCAACGCCCGAATCAAGCGCTCGGAGGTCTACACGGGGTCGAATATCACTTCGGAGGTGCGTTCGCTGCGCTCCATGACGCGATATGAGCGCAATAAGGAGTTTCTCGACCAGATTTATTATGCAATAGGCAATCTTTATCTCTCGCGCGGCGATACGGCCGAGGCGAAGAAGAATTATATCGAGGCGGTGGAGAAGTCTACACGCAATGGTATCGACAAGGCTATGGCCCAGCTCTCGCTGGGAAATATATATTTCGACGAGGAGGAGTATATTTTAGCTCAGCCTTGCTATGCGGAGGCTGTGCCGCAGCTGCCACAGACCTATCCCGACTATAAGATGCTGAAACTCCGCTCGGATGTGCTCGACGAACTGAGCGTATATGCCGGCAACGTAGAACTTCAGGATTCTCTACTGAAACTCTCGGCCATGACTCCTGAGGAGCGGGAGAAGGTGGCACAGAAACTTGTGGATGAGCTGATCAAGCGCGAGAAGGAGGAGGCTGAGGCTGCCGCCCGCGAGGAGTTTATGGCTAATCGTGAGGAGAACAACCTTATCGACCAGGGGGGAGCGGCCGCTCCGTCGTTCTCGATGAATGCCGACAAGTCATGGTATTTCTACAACACGATGACCAAGAATGCCGGTAAGACGGAGTTCCAGCGTAAGTGGGGTGCCCGAAAACTGGAGGATGACTGGCGCCGCCGCAACAAGACAACCTTCTCGATGGATGAACCGGAGGAGGATTCCTCCGATGATTCTGAACAGAATGAGGAGAATGCCTCCGACGCCCCGCTCGATTCGGTGGCGGCCGCCAAGAAGGAACTGGCCGAAAAGGAGAATGACCCGCATTGCATAGAGTTCTATCTCAAGCAGATACCCACCTCTCCGGAGGAGATTCAGAATTCCAACGATGTGATTCAGGAGGGACTCTACAATATGGGTGTCATTCTGAAGGACCGCCTTGAGGATTATAAGGCGGCCCGCAAGGAGTTCATGCAGCTCGATGAGCGCTATCCCGACAATATCTACCGGCTTGACGTATACTACAATATGTATCTCATGGCCGTGCGTCAGAATGATGTAGGGGAAGCGGAGCGCTGGCGACAGATGATTCTTGCGGAATTCCCCGACTCGCCATATGGTCAGGCTATGACCGACCCGGACTATTTCACTCATCTGCGGGAGATGCACGCGCGTCAGGAGCAGATGTATGAGAAGGCTTATGCGGCATATCTTGATGATAAGAATAATGAGGTGCATCGTCTCACTCAGAAGATGGAGGAGGATTATCCGCTGTCGGCTATCCTGCCGAAGTTCGTCTTCATCGATGCCCTGTCCTATCTCACGCAGGGGGATGAAGAGATGTTTAAGGAGCGGCTCACCACCCTGCTCGACAAATGGCCGGAGACCGACATGACCCCGATGGCCGGCGCCATACTGAAGGGACTCAAGGCCGGACGCAAACCTCATGCCGGACTCTCCAACGCCCGAGGAATGCTCTGGGATATCCGACTCACCGATCAGGAACTCCCGGAGGGTGCCGACGGTCAGCCGGCCGCATTCGAGCGCGACCCGGAGAAACCGCAATACCTTGTACTGGCGTTCCCGCGCGATTCGGTCAATGCCAATCAGGTGCTCTACGATGTGGCGAGATTCAACTTCTCCTCATTTGTGGTAAAGGATTTCGATCTGGAACCGATGAGTTTCGGCAATGTCGGACTCCTCATCATCAAGGGATTCGACAATATGCGCCAGCTTGAACACTACCGCAATGTAATGGCACAGAGCGGATTCGAGCTACCCGAACAGGTGCGCCCCATAATGATCAGCAAAGCCAACTTCGAACTACTTCTGCGCGAAGGACGTTCTTTTGAAGAATACTTCCGCTTCGAGGAGCAGGACGCCATCGATGCCACCGAAGAAACCATAATCGGCCCCACCGA
>JAIDKG010000109.1:5967-6053 GCA_029051525.1 Muribaculaceae bacterium | reverse complement strand
CTATCCAATTTTGATCTGTGCCTCAGAAAGGGACTTTTTCAGTGCCCTCCCCCTACGACCCCGAAATTTTAAGGAACGCGCTCTTA
>JAIDKG010000109.1:0-5949 GCA_029051525.1 Muribaculaceae bacterium | reverse complement strand
CCTCTGCAGCACCGCTGCATTTAGCCGGGGATCCTAAAAATTCTGACAAACGCGCTCTTAAGGTACGCAGGCCGATACTTGCGCACTCGGGTATATGGATGTAGGGCGCGGAGCATTCTTCAGGCAGGCTCACAGGCGCGGGATCTATGACCACCAGCCTGCATGAATCCGGCACGAGCGAAAGCAACGCTGCCGCAGGATATACCATCATCGTGGAACCTACCACCACAAAGCAATCCGCCTCCTTCGTGGCCTTCACAGCCTCGCGCCATAGGCGGCTGTCGATATCCTCATCAAAGTATATCACGAATGGGCGCAACTGCGACCCGTCGGGGGCCTTGTCGCCCAGTCGAAGGTCGGGATGCTCACGGTCAATCGGATAGCTAAGAGCGGGATTGGCGGATGATGCATTCTTCAAGGCTTCGCCATGGAGGTAAATCACATCAGTCGAACCGGCACGAGTGTGATAATCATCGCCGTTCTGGGTAATTACCGTGACATCAAAATCTTCTTCAAGACCGGCTATGATGCGGTGGCCTTCGTTGGGTTCATGTTCCAGTATGGCGCGACGTATAGGATTGAAAAAGTCGAGCATAGCCTGCCTGCGCTCTTTCACATCTTTGCGTTGGCGCCCATACCAGGATTTGAGCGTGGCCACTTTCTGATAGTCTATCTCATTCCATATGCCACCCTCGCCGCGGAAAGTTGGTAACCCACTCTCTCTGCTCATCCCGGCGCCTGTGAAAAACACTATTCTTCGTCTATCCATCATCGATTGATATTCTCGACTCCGGAACTTCCGGAATCTGTACAAAGATAATTCTTTTATCCGGAAGATGCAATCACTCCTACCCTATCACCTCCTTAGAATTCATAATTCATAATTCAAGCACCGGCCAAAATTTGCAAAAATGCGCATTTTTTTGTAACTTTACAGTATTAAGCTGCACTTCACAGCGCAATCGTACATCTTAAAAAGCATTTCGCTAATGAAACTGAATCCAACAGCAAAGAAAGCCATTTCAGCACTGATCATTCTACTACTGATGGCCGGATTATACGGAGCAATTATAGCCCTCTGCAATCAATATATGCGCGAACATGATATGCTGACAAAATCATCCAAATTTGTACTCGGCATATTTATGTTTGCCGGGTACTACCTCCTTTATAAGTGGTTCGCAAAACGAATTGACTCAATCCAAAAGCAAAAATAGTTATTGTCAAAAAAAATACACTATCGAGGCGGTGTCCCCCCCTACACACACATACGTCACAGCCTCGATAGTATATTATGTTCAGGAGGTCTATTTGAGGCTTTTGAGAATAATAGAGTTGGCCTTGTCAACGACCGAAGTGTCAAGGCTGGCGAGGTAGATTCGGGTGGTGGTCTCGCTGTCGTGGCCCATCCCTTCGCTGATTACTGACACAGGGATCCCTTTTGATTTGGCGGCCGAGGCCCAGCTATGGCGGGCCACGTAGAGGGTCAGAGGGATTGTTACACCGACCATTCCGGCTATGTTTTTCAGGTTGTGGTTGATGTTGTAACCCACATTGCGGTAGGTGCATCGCTCGTTGGTGCCGGGATTCTTGATGATGGGGAGCAGATAGTCAGTGGCGGTTTCCGGATACTTGTCGAGAATCATCTGCATCTCTTTAGTCCATTCGATGATGAGTTGCTGCCCGGTTTTGCGACGACGGTATGTGACATAGCCGTTTTTGAGGTCGGTCTTTTTCAGAAATGCCATATCGATAAAACTCATACCTCTGAGGTAGAAACTCATAAGAAACATATCGCGGGCGAAGTCGAGCGAAGGTATCAGCGACAAATCCAATCCTTTGATTTTCTTGATGACCGACAGTGGCAAGGCTCGCTTTACGGTCTTGTCAACTCCTGTATAGACCTTGCGGAAGGGATTGCGGTTTTCGATGATGTCGTCTTCGACCGCACGGTTATAGACCGCACGGAGTATGCGGGTATAGAATGATATGGTGTTGGGAGCCACACCTCGCTTGTGGTGCCATGCTTCGTAGGCTTCCATCATCTCTGAGGTCAGACAATCGAGCATTACATCCTCGTCTTCACTGAATTTCCTGTAACTGTTGAGAGTGGATTTATAGGTCTCTGAAGTTCTTACCTTACCATTCTGTTTTAGTTTGGCGATGAGGCTCTCCATATAGTTAAACAGGGTGTATTCATGCGCATAGCGGTTGAACTCATCGACAACATCATCGGCCGTGTACGACATACCGTTGGCATCCAGTTTGCGATCTATCTTCGTCAACCGCTCTACATCCCAGCAGATGCGCTCACGAATTGAACGGATGAGCGACTTTCGCTCACTTTTCTGAGTCGTTACGACCATAGAGCGGGATTCATCCCACTCGGAAGGGAATACCTTGTAGTCTGAAAGGAGTTGTCGCACCTTTCGCTCATGGATAATCTGATAATAGATTGTGCCCTCGTGGGCTGATACAGACGAGGGACGGAACTTTACTTTTATCGACGCCATCTGTTTTTGTTGTTTTTATGTGTCTCTATAGAGCAAAGGTATACATTCCGAAAGGTGCCTCCCCGTCATTATCATAATAATCTTTCCGGTATGATTTGGACGCATTCCAAAAATTTTTTAAATTTGCAGTGAGTCAAAGTGCCCTAATAAATTGAATGTGACATGAAAGAAATCAGAATCGATGTTTCAAAGCAGACCGCCGAGGAACGGGCCCTTGCCAATGAGCAAGCGCAACTTATATTCAAGTTCAATCATACGATGCCCGGCACAGCCGAGTGTGACGAACTGATGCACCGCATATTCCCTAACCTGGGAGAAGGATCCCGAGTCAGCTCACCGCTGACTGCCGTCAGACCGCACATGGTAAGCATCGGTAAAAATGTCGTTGTAATGCCCGGATGCCTTATGATGTCGGCCGGAGGCATCACGATTGATGACGGCACGATGATTGCAGCCAATGTGCAACTTATATCCAATAATCACGACCTTTATGAACGTCAGATAATAACCTGCAAACCGATTCACATCGGCCAAAACGTATGGATTGGAGCAGGAGCGACAATCCTGCCCGGTGTTACTATCGGCGATAATGCTGTGGTCGGGGCCGCCAGTGTGGTGACCAAAGACGTTGGCGCCAATACGATCGTAGCGGGCAATCCCGCTAAATTCATCAAGCGGATTCAGCCGCTGTCAGAGTGTGCGGCTCATAATGAAAATGACGAACTCATACAACTCGGTCTTGACAGTTGCGGAGACTAAGCGCGCGCTCTAAGGCTCACAGCATCGGCTCCATCCGATTTAAGATAATCGGAATAATATCTGAACTCATAGCCCAAGTCATCCTCTGTCAGGATTCCGGCGAGGCTATTGTGTACATAGACATTTGCCTGTTTCATGATTCAGAGATTTTTCCGGGTGTCATTACGGCCCCGAACAGAGCCAGCACCTGATTTACCTTGTCAAGACGTAGAGTTTCTTTCCCTTGTTCAAGTTCTCGCACAAAGCGCAATCCCACCCCGGATTTCTGGGACAGATCAACCTGCGTAAGTCCGAACTGCTTGCGCATCTCTTTCACGTATTTTGCTAACTGAGTCATGCGAATATACCCTTTGGGGTGCAAATATAATGAATTTATCTCAAACTACACCATAAAGGGTATAAATTATTTTGATTTATTCAGATTATACCCGTTTAGGTTAGAGCGCGCTCCTTAATGCACCTCCGCGTGATTTCAACCATTTGATACCATAGGTCTCAAAATTTTTCGTTAACTTTGTATATTACAAACGAATTACATCTGTTAATGGCCAAGTAATTATCACAAAGAAATACGGCGAGAGCCGACAAACTTTGGGAACTTACTCATAGTCGCAAGGGCTTTGGTCAGCCTTCAGATGCTATGTGGAGGTTTCCTGTCTTTTGAAAAAAATGAAATCAAGACTTCTTCTTTTCACAGCTTGTATTCCGTTTCTAACTTCATGTGCGTACAATGAAACAACCGACGAGATGGAAACCACTTGGTTGTTTTGGGTGCTCCTTGCCGCCTTTGTCATTGGCCTCATTGCAGCCATCAACCAAGGTAAAAAGGACGAAGAAGCCAAACGAGAAAGAGGCGAGAAATTCAAGAAGGCAACAGAGGAATTTAATGTCTCTGCCAAAGTTGTCGGCGTAAACAACCGCTATCAATTTATCGTCGATGATGTAGATAAGAATATCATCTACATGGAGTCAACATGGAAGAAAAAGATTGTACCTTTCGACAAAATTATGAGTGTCGAAATGGTTGAAGACAACACCATGATTTCATCCAAATCTCTTGGTCGCACTATCGGTGGCGCACTAATTGGCGACCTTGTGGCCGGTGGTGCAGGTATGATTGTAGGCGGTCTCTCCGGCAACTCTAAGCTAACGAAGAAAGTATCAAAAGTTGAAGTCATCATCAAGATGCGCGACTTCAACGATACTGCTTTAAGTATTCCTTGCTTTGAGATCGGTCGCGAAACCAACAATACAAAGAAAGAAATCAAGCCCGATGACAGTGTATATGGCCCGATGTATAAAAAGGGGCTCGAAGATGCCATCAAGATAACTCAACTTGTCAGCATCATCATTGACCAGATGGATAAGGCTCCGGCTCAACCTGCCGCCGCAACACCTGCGCAGAATCCATCGGCTACGGCGGAAACCACAAATCCTTCGTCCTCCATTGCCGACGAGATCAAGAAGCTCGCCGACATGAAAGCCCAAGGCTTAATTACTGACGAGGAATTTGCGGCTCTTAAATCCAAAATCATAAAATAACATGGCAAACCAGTCCTCGATAAAGCAACTCGAAGCTGACCTGTGGGCGTCGGTCGATGCGCTCCGCGCTCTAATAATATGTTAGAACAGCTCATTTCAGCCAGCGACACTCTTCTTCCTCGTCTTATCTCCGGTCAAATCGGAATAAACGCATAAGTTTATGACAAACCCTCCATTCAAAATATCGGCAGAAGCTATCA
Source organism: Muribaculaceae bacterium (assembly GCA_029051525.1). GTDB lineage: Bacteria > Bacteroidota > Bacteroidia > Bacteroidales > Muribaculaceae > Lepagella. Next base: position 935 of record JAIDKG010000109.1, on the reverse strand, counting down.
ATCGCATCGCGGAAATATCTGCACTTTTGGAGCGACATAATATCGCTCTGGAGGGTGAGCATGGCTTGAAGCTTCGCAAAGCAAACCGCATCAAAACCATTCATTCATCGCTCGCTATCGAGGGCAATACCCTCAGCGAGGATGAAGTAAGAGATATTATCAACGGTAAGCAGGTGGTGGCACCAATACGCCAAATTCAGGAGGTCAAGAACGCTATCCGCGTATATGACCTTTATTCGCAGTTAAATCCTTTCGCTGAAAAGGATTTGCTCAAGGCTCATAGCATAATGATGGAAGCCCTGACCGATGATGCCGGGCGATACCGCTGTGGCGGTGTCGGAGTGTTTGGTGAATCCGGGCTCGTTCACATGGCACCGCCGCCACAACGTGTTCCCGAACTGATGGGCCACCTTTTCGCATGGCTCAAAAAGTCGAAAGACCATCTGCTGATTCGTTCCTGTGTGTTCCACTACGAATTTGAATTTATACATCCATTCTCTGATGGCAACGGACGCACCGGGCGACTGTGGCAATCGCTGATTCTCGGTCGTCTGAACCCACTCTTTGAGCATCTTCCCGTCGAGAATATGGTGTATGCCAATCAGCAAAAATACTACAACGCTATTGCGGCATCCACCGCCGAGGGTCAATCAGGACCCTTTATCGACTTTATGCTCAACGAAATTTTGAAGACACTTCAAAAGAACATAAAAGAAGAAGTACCCAATAAAATACCCAATAAAGTACCCAATAAATCCGAGCTATCCGTATTGCGTCTGCTCGCCGACAATCCGCGACTTACGCGTGGCGCACTTGCTGAACAGGTCGGCATGACGGAGAATGGCATAAAGAAGATTGTAGCAAACATGAAAGCCGCCGGATGGATAGAGCGCATGGGTAGCAACAAGACCGGTTATTGGGTTGTCAAATACAAC
>JAIDKG010000108.1 GCA_029051525.1 Muribaculaceae bacterium | reverse complement strand
TTCCTTCTTCGACTCGCAAAATCCACTCAAAAATCGCCGCCCCTACGACCCCGAAATTTTAAGGAACGCGCTCTTAGAGAAAGAGACTGCAGTAAAAAAATGTACTACGCCCGCAGGGCTGTCCGGAAGGGCGGCTCTGCGGGCGATTTCCTTTGGTGATGGCTGTGGCAGGCTGGACCGTTCTTATTTAGAGTGTCTTCTGTTAGAGTGTGGGTGAGGTGAAAGTGAGGGCCGATGGTCAAGAAAGAGGTGGATGGATATACATTGGCGAGGGTATTTTGAGTTAAAGGGGGGAGATAAGGGCGTGTTGTACAAATTATATGATGCGCTCAAAATAAGACTCTTGACCAATGGCAACCGTAAGATTGAAGTTTAGACCCTGCGGCCGGTATGGCCGGGAGGGGATGCTGATCTATCAGATCACGCATGAGCGCAGGACGCGTGTGATTTCGTCGGGCTATCGTGTGATGGCCGAGGAGTGGGATGATAGTCGGGGCACTGTGAGAGCCTCGCCGCGCAGCGGGCGCGCCTCGACTGTGATGGCAATCCGGGAGTATGTGCGCTCGGATATGGAGCGGCTGGGGAGGATAGACCGGCGCATGGCGCGAGCATCGCTGAGCTATACAGTGGAGGATGTAGTCGATGAGTACGACAGGCTTACACGTCAGTGTGGGCTGTTCTGTTTTATGGAGGAGCTCATAGAGCGGATGCGCAGCAACGGAAGGATGCGCACATCCGAGACGTATCGCTCGGCGCTGAACAGTTTTCATCAGTTTCTGCGGCAACGCCCGGCGGTGGGGGGCGGGGGAGGGGGCGATGGTCCCCTGGAGCGCGATGATATCCGGCTTGATGCGCTATCGGCCGAGATTGTGGAGGATTATGAGGGGTGGTTGCGCCACCGGGGAGTAGCGCCTAATACAGTGTCGTTCTATCTGCGTATTCTTCAGGCCACATACAATAAGGCTGTGGATTGCGATCTTACGGAGAATCGCCGACCCTTCCGGTGTGTATATACGGGAATCGACAAGACGGTGAAGCGTGCATTGCCGTTGGCGATGATGAGCAGTATCAAGGGGCTCGACCTGTCGCGCGACAGTCGGGCCGACTTCGCAAGGGATATGTTTCTGATGTCGTTTTATCTGCGCGGCATGAGTTTTGTGGATATGGCCTATCTGCGGAAGTCGGATCTTCGCGAGGGTTATGTGGTGTATCGCCGGCGCAAGACGGGGCAGACGCTGTCGATAGCCTGGACACGGGAGATGCAGGCGCTGCTCGACAAATATCCTCCCAATGATAGTGAGTATCTGCTGCCTATCATACGGCATACGGTGCAGGATGCACGCAAAGCCTACCAGAATATGAGTTATAATGTGAATAGGAATCTGAAGCGAGTGGGGCTGATGGCTGGAGTGAAGATGCCGCTCACGATGTATGTGGCGCGCCATAGCTGGGCCTCGGCGGCCCGCACCAAAGGGGTGCCGCTGCCGGTGATATCGGCCGGCATGGGTCATGACTCGGAGAAGACCACGCGCATCTATCTGGCTTCGCTTGAGACGATGGTGGTGGATAAGGCCAATCTTCGGATCATACGCAGTCTATAGCGAATAGAATTGCGTGGATTATCCTTCCTGCCTGCAAGAATAGGATGAAAAAAAATGAGGCTGAAGCCCGAGAAGGGTGAAAAGCTGCTTAAGAATGGTGGAAACGACTGCGAATCAATGGTAAAATGAAAATGAGAATAAGTGTTAATTGCGAAAATTTTCATAATCTCTAAATAAGAGATTGTGCATTGCATTTGATTCGGGTTGAATGCTGTAGTCGATAATGTATCGAAAATTCAGCGAGTTAGGTAGGTAGATTCTCTAAATCTCTAAATAAGAGATTGTTATTATGCTTGCAAATTTAGTACAAAAAACTGTGAATGACAAATTTTGCCTCTAAAAAAGTGCTCCGGATTTGTAAATTTAACATATAAAAAAAGGCCAATGTTGTGCAATGGCCTATTTTTAGCATGTAGAATGTGTTGATAATCAGAGTGTTTAACAAAAATCACAATCTCTTATTTAGAGATCGTGATTTTTTAGATTATCAAAGATGAACCACCTTGCTTGCACCACCCCCTCCACACTTGCCGGGAGGGGTCTGCGCCGGGCATCGCTTTTACTGCTTGCGGCGCTTATGGCTGCCATGAGTCTTCAGGCTCAGGTGGCTATAAAGAGCAATCTGCTCTATGATGCCACTACCACTCCCAATCTTGGTGTGGAGGTAGGGATCGGGGGTAAATCCACCTTCAATCTTGTGTATGGTCTTAATCCGTGGCGCTTCAACTCCGAGAGCCACGGCAAGAGATTTGCGCGGCATTGGGTGCTTATGCCCGAGTACCGATGGTGGCCCTGCACGCGTATGATAGGCCATTTCTTCGGTGTGCATGCCATGGTGGGTGAGCTCAATGTGAGCAATGTGAATCTGCCGTTGCCCGGAGGTTTTGTGAGCGGCATCAATCTGCGTGAGGCTGCCAAGGATGGACGCTATCAGGGTCCGTTTGCCGGGGTGGGAGTGACCTATGGTTATCAGTGGCCGCTCTCGCGCCACTGGAACTTAGAGGCTGAAATCGGAGCCGGCTACGCTCATGTGTGGTATGACCGCTATCCCTGCGGCGAATGTGGATTGAGCATGGAGCGCGGCGGTGCCAATTATTTAGGTGTCACCAAGGTGGGCGTGTCGCTCATGTATGTATTCTGAACCACTCAAACCTCACAAATCATGGCAATGAAACGATTATCCACCATAGCTATAATGGGAGGTCTGTTGATTCTCCCCGCGATTGCAACCCGCTATTCTACCGAAGCACTGACAATCGAGAATCTGCAGGCCCGGCGCGTAGACAGTCTGTTGCGGCTCACGGCCGATGTCAATCTCGACGGTGTGGAGCTCCCCTCCACCCGGCAGTTTTTCCTCACCCCCGTGATTACCGATGGCGAGGGCAACAGCGAGGTGCTCCCCTCACTGCTGGTCAACGGCCGCTCCATGCAGATAGCCTGGGAGCGCCGCAGTGTGAGTGGCGACTTCCGCAATAGTCATGAGGTGGCGCAGGCAGTGCAGCGCCGCAATGGTAAGGGGCAGCGTGTGGAATACCTGGCCGAGACTCCGCTTGAGAAATGGATGTGGCGCTCGGCGGCCACTATTTACTGGACTGTAGACACCTGTGGCTGCGGCCGGCAGAACGGTACACGCCGAAGTGATGATGCACTGCTCGGACTGAATCCGGCAGGCGAGATGCGACCGGCATGGATTACACCGGCTGTGACGGCACTTCCCGTCGAGGTGCATGAGGGTGAGGCGCAGGTCAACTTCGAGGTGAACCGCTCCGAACTTCACGATACCCCCTACCGATGCAAAAACGGCAAGATAATCGACAACACCGCTCAACTTCGCGTGATCGACGACTCCATACGCTATGCCCTTTCCGACCGCAATGTGGAGATAGCCGGAGTCAGCATCTGCGGCTACGCCTCGCCCGAAGGCAGCTATGCCGCCAACGACCGTCTTGCCACCGACCGCTCCAGAGCATTGTCGCAGTATATCGCATCGCGCTATAACCTGCCCGACAGTGTGAGTGAATATGATGCAGTGCCCGAGAACTGGGCCGGATTCCGCAAAATGGTAGAGAGTTCGGCCGAACTCAGCGCGACTCAGCGCCGCGAGCTTCTGGAGCTTATAGACCGTCAGGCTTACGGGCCTGCCGACTATGATGCCAAAGAGCAGGAATTGCGCACAGATTCCCGCTTCGTTTCTCTTTATAGGGATAAGATTCTTCCCGAATGGTTTCCTGCCCTGCGCACCACCCGCTTCCGCATCACCACCCGACTGCGTCCGCTTTCCGATGAGGTATTGGCTGAGGTGATAAAGCGCACACCCGAGAAGATGACGCTCAATCAGATGTTTCGCGTGGCGCGACTCTATCCCGAGGGTTCGGATGAATTCTTCGATGTGATGCAGACAGCTCTCCGCTACTATCCCGAAGACCCTACGGCCAATCTGAATATGGCCGCCACACTGATTCAGCGCGGCGACATAGCCGGAGCGGAGAAATGTCTGGAGAAAGCCGGCGACACTCCCGAGGCACTCAATGCCCGAGGCATCATCGCCACATGGGCCGGCGAACTGCAGGAGGCCGAAGAACTCTTCCGCCGCGCCGGTGCACTCCCCGAGGCAGCCAAGAACGCCGGAATGATACGCTAAAAAACCTACATAACCTACATAACCTACATAAACCATAGGCCGCAGTGCAGCCGTAACTAACTCCCAAGTGCCCCGGGAGAATACCCGGGGTGTATACCTAACAGACTTCAATTCAATATTTCACATCTAAATCTAAAGGAAATGGATAAAAGATTTCTTTACGGATCGATGGCTCTCGGGCTGCTGCTGACAGCCTGTAAGTCAGACGATCTGATTATCGACGAGAGCACCGGCAACGGTGTGGCAGAGACAGCCCGCACTCTTTACGTCAACATGGCCATTAAGGGTGACAACTCATCAACCCGCGCCGCCGCTACGGATGGCAATCCTGTGGACGGCACTACCGATTTCGACAGCGGCAACGGCGAATCGAAAGTGGAAAACGCCTACTTCGTATTCTACGATGCCAATGGCAATGTGGTGGGCGACTATGTGTCGATTACCCTCGACGAAAGCAAAGCCGTGACCGATGCCAATAACGGCACTGTTGAGAAATACTACAAATCGGTAGTATCGGTAGGTCTGCGCAAAGGTGAGAACATCCCCACTCAGGTGGTGTGCTACATCAACCCCGCCACTCCCACCGACCTCACCCGTCCGCTCTACGAGATTCAGACAGTGACACGCGCTGAGGTGACCCGCACAGTAGGCAATCAGACCTACTTCCCGATGAGCAATTCGGTCTACTACAACGGTACGGCTGATGCCACCACCCCCACCATTGCCCAGCCCATCAGCTCCGATCAGCTCTATGACACAGTTGAAGAGGCCGAGGCCGCAGAGGCCGCCAACGTGATTGAGATCTGGGTGGAGCGCTATGCCGCCAAACTTGCATTCAGCTATGATGCTAATCAGATTGCAGACTTCGTGACCAGTTCTACCGTCTATAACACCGACGGCACCACCGCCACTCCCGAAGTGAAGCTCACATTCGTGCCCGAGCGCTGGGCTCTCAATGCAGAGGCAGAGGAGACTTATGTGATTAAATCATATCGTCAGCCCACAGCTACCGGCGGCTTGATGAGTGAGAACTACACCCTCAGTGAAGCCAATACCGCAATCAACGGTACCAATGGCAACTGGGTATGGAACAATCCCGCCTATCACCGTAGCTACTGGGCCTGCTCACCCGCATATTTCACTGAAGAATATCCCGAGGTGGCTTCCGATGTAGCCGGCCATACACTGCATCAGAAATACTATACCTACGACCAACTCAATGAAGGCGGAGCCGGTTTCGTTGCCAACAACACTACTCCGCAGTACTTCAAGGAGACTACCGTGGGTCGCCGCGCTCTTGATTCAGGGAATCCCCAGGCAGCCGTGGCTTCGGTAATCCTCGTGGGTCACTATGAGCTTACAGTAGGTGGCGGTGACGCTGTGAAGACAGCGTTCTACACCTACTCCAGAGGTAAAGCCGCCGATAAACCCGGTGTTTACTTCCCCGCAGCAGCCGGTACAGCAGGCAGCACAGTAGCCGGCGGCGGCAGCATGCTGATGCGCTTCTTCCAGGAGCAGACTTGTCTTTACAAGTTAGAAAATGGCGTCTATGTGCGCTATAACCCCAATAATGACGATGACCTCGCAGTGATGGTCAATGCACTGGGTATTGCCCGTCCGAGCAAAGAGGTGATTGGCGACATGAAAGTTCCCTCCCGTTACCTGACCCTTCAGCTTAACGGCAACAATCTTAACCAAATCTACATCGCCAACGGCGACGGATATAAAGCTATAACTACGGCTGAGACAGCCGCAGGAAATCAGATCACACTCACACAAGCCAACCAGGTCCTGATGCAGCAGGTGCAGTTCTGCAACTATTATGCGTCGACCGAGGATGCTACAGCCACCAATGCCGGTGGCAAGGCATACTTCAACATTCCGGTGCTCCACTACGGGTGGTATCGCCAGAGCAATGGCCACACTGCAACGTCGGCCATCGACTGGGAGAAGCTCCAGGTGGGTGACTTAGGTGTGGTGCGTAATCACTCCTACACCGTGAATGTAACGGCCATAAAAGGCCTCGGCACCGCTATAAGCGATTACGAGGCGCCGATCGTGCCCCCTGCCGACACGAAGGACCAGTACGTTTCATATAAGGTTAATATTCTGAAGTGGGCAGTGGTGCCAGCTCAGAATGTAGAATTATGAGCGCGTTCCTTAAAATTTCGGGGTCGTAGGGGCGGCGATTTTTGAGTGGATTTTGCGAGTCGAAGAAGGAACGAT
>JAIDKG010000107.1 GCA_029051525.1 Muribaculaceae bacterium | reverse complement strand
ATATATAGACCCTTTTGCACATGGCTTCACGCCACTGTACAAAAGGGTTTGTTCGTTTTGGGACTGTCAAAGATGGGGTAGTGATTTCCGGTAGATTACACAAGTATAAGTGATAAAATTGGGGATTTTTGCCGAAATGGGCTAAACTAAATTGGGGATAATTGACAATTAAAGTGTGCTTTGGGACTTGGAACCTTAAGAGCGCGTGGCTTAAAGTGATGGCAAAAAAGAAAATAAATGCAGTGGATTTACTCTTGTCAGAGCTTGACAGAGAGCAAATCGAAAACTTCATCCGAAAGATATGCGGCACTATTGCGGCAGGATAGAATTCCCCCCGCATCGCGAATGCGATGCGGGGGGAATAGGTTTGAATCAAGGGGATGGGAATCAGTTGAGGCGGATGAAGGCGGGTTCCCAGGCTTTTACGCTTACGGTGCTGCTTACGTTGCCGCCGTTGATGAGGTCGAGGCCGGTGCCGCCAATCGATACGTTGGTGTCGGCCGAGGAGAAGATTACTACAACCTTGTTGCCGGTCCGGGCATCGGTCTTGGTGATCTTGACGCAGGTGGTGCCGATATCCTCGCGCTCGACTGTGCCGCGCCAGAGGGCCGGATTCTCGCTGCGGGCCTTGAATACTTTGGCCACATAGTCGTGGACCATCTGCTCGTTGGGAGTGAAATTGTCAAGGCGACCGGATGTGCGGGCTTTGTTGTCGGCATTGCCGTTGCCGCTCTTGTCGCCGATTTCATCACCATAGTAGGTGCAGGCAGGGCCGGTGTAGGCAGCAACGGCTGCATGGCGGGTCATGAGTTCCTTCGGAGCACTGTTGACGTCTACGAAGTCGCCTACTCGCGATGTGTCGTGATTGCTGAGGAAGATTGTGGGATATACACCTTCGCCGGAATATCCGCGCCCTTTGGCATCGTTGCTGAGGAACCAGCCGATTGAGCCTACTCCGGAACTGAGATACACCAGGTTATCCTTACCGTCGAAGTCCATCACACTCTTCAGGCCATCCTGCTGAGTGGTGGTGATGTTGCCGGCGGAGGTCCAGTCCTCGCCTACCATGTAGCCGAGAGTACCCCACTGCTCACCGCGGGCTTTGCGCTCGGCGGCCACATTCTCCACCTCTTGGCGGAGGTCATACCAATAGTTGTGGCCACCCTGATATGCCTGATAGCACTGGTCGAGTCGCCAGCCATCCACTCCGCGCTCCATCCAGTAGCGCACCACCTCTTTGAAGTAGTCGAGCGATGCGGGATAGGAGATATTGCCGGAGTCGGAACCGCGTACGTTGGTGGCGGTAGTGCTGTCGATATACTTGCCATTGGGCGACGGTGCGCTCACGCCGCCATGGTGACCGAAAACGCCGTCGAGTATCACATAGATACCCTTTTCGTGGGCAGCGCGGATGAGTTCGTCAAATTCCTCCTCTGTGCCGAATTTCGGATCTACCTTGAAGTAATTGGTGCAGAAGTAACCTGTGGCCTGGAGTTTCTCGCCACCGTTGCCATTGGTGGAATCGAAGATGGGAGTCATCCAGATGGCGTTCATGCCGAGGTCTTTGATATAGTCGAGCGAATTGATGATGCCGCGCAGGTTGCCGTTCTTGCGGTGTCCTTCAGGACCCCACATATCGCTGTAGCCTGATGCGCCACCTTCACCATGCTGGAATGAACCTACCATTATCTGATAGATTGAGAGCTCGCGCCAGTCGCCTGAGAGGGTGTTGACGGGTTCGCTGTCGTCGCGGGTATATGCGGCCGACCATTCTGTGGTGCCGGCCTCATTGGTGGCAGTGATGCTGAATGTGGCCGAAGCCCCTTCTGCAAGATAGTCGCCGAGAGTCAGGGTTGTGGTGCCGTTGGCAAGAGCCACGCTCTTATTGTTGAAGGAGCCTGTGACGGATGTGGCATCATTGCCGATAGTCACCTTTATGATTCCGGCACCTTTCATTGTGCCGCCGTTGGGGCTGACAGTCACGGAGGGTTTCTGCGGACCGTAAGTCACCAGAGAGTGCGAACCGTCGGCCTTATAGGTGTGGCCGCTGACAAACTCAAGGTCGGCAGTCTGGGAAGCCTTGTTGTTGCTGAATATGATATGCGTGGGGACCTTCCCGGCGGGCGCCTCCCAATAGAACACTCCGTTCTTCTCGGTCATCGGATCGCCGGGCCAGTTACCTGATGCAGTGCAGTTTCCAGATTCCGACCATGCCCATACATAAGCATTCCAGTTGCCGGGATTCACGAAATATACACAGACCTTATCCGGCTCGGGTTCATCACCGCCACCCTGCTGTTTGAGCGTATAGGTGAAGCTCTTCAGGTCGGTTCCGGCAGCGTTTGAAGCATAGGTGCGCACGGTGGTCGTCTCGGTGAGCGTCAGGGGTGCCGTGTAGCGTGTGGATGATGCCGAGGGGGTTGTTCCGTCGAGGGTGTAGTATATGTCGGTGGCCGGTGTTACGGAGAGGGTCACTTTCACATTGTCGGTGAATGTGGAGCCATCGGCGGGATTGGCGGTCACCACGGGCTTGGAGGGGACGGGAGGTGTTGGAGGCACCGGACCGGATGAGGATGTGCCGTATTCCTCGATAAGGAGCACCGGACCGGATGCGGTCATGCTGACCTGTCCGCCGGACACTTCGGCCGTATTCTCCATGTTGTAGCCGTCCATTACCTTGGTGCCGTCGGCGAAGAGGTCGCCGGTGCTCACGGTGTAGGTCTGTCCGGCCTGAGTGTTGAGACGTATTGCTACGGCATTGGAGAAGCCGTTTTCGGAGAACTTACGTCCGTAGGTATCGGCGCCGAGTGCTGTCTGAGTACCTGCACCCACGGCCGGATTGCGGCGGCGGAACTGACCGATTTTCTGCCAGTGGAGATTGAGATCATTGCCCACGGCATCCCAGTTGAAATCACCACGAGTCACCATTCCGGCATCGCCGGCACCATCCACGTTGGGACGAGCTGTCTCGTCGCCGTAGTATATCTGTGCGCCGCCGGGGCAGAGAAGAAGCATCGTGGCCACATTCTTCATGTCGGAGGGACGGTGCAGACCGGTGTCGTGGCTCGACACATAGTTGAGCACCTGGCGTGAAGTGCCGCCATTGCAGAAGTTGGCGTAATAGCTCCAGTCATCGACCGATGGAGTGCGGCCTGTGCCACCCTCAGTGCCGTTGAAGGCGAAGTTGATCATCGAGTCGAAGCCACCCTGGGTGAAATAGCCTGTGTCGCCATGATCCCAGCCGAATGCCTCGCCAGTCATCCAGAAATCGTCGGTCCAGTCTTTGGCAAATTCATCGGCGCGGTCGCTGGCGCGCCATGCGGCGAGAGCAGCCTTGCAGGCATTCTTCAGTTGGTTCCAGCGGGAGAGTTCAACGTGCTTGGCGGTGTCGCAACGGAAACCGTCGATACCGAAATACTCCACCCAACCGGCAAGCCAGTTGATGATATAATCGGCCGGGGCACCCTTGCCACCCACACGCCAGGCTTCTACATTCGGCAGGCGGTAATCATCATAATCACCACCCTGCTCAGAGGCCCATTTGCGCTGCAGGAATGCGGGGATCTCCACACTCTGTGTGCGCTCCGTCACCACATCAGGCAGACCGGCGAGAGAGAGGGTCTTGTCGTCATAGCCGGGGGCCGCATAACCGGCTTCCGAACCCCAGGGACGGTCGCCGAAGGCACGTACCCACGGTCCCCACCAGTCGCCCCATTTACCTTGGGTGTCGGCATTGAACGACACCTCGTTGCCGCCCCACATAGTGAAGCTGCCCCCCGACGGAAGCCATCCGGCCGAGGCTGTGCCGTTGATATTGCCGAATCCATAGTCGAGGCAGTCATCGAGAGTGCAATAGCCTGTATGGTTGAGCACTATATCCATCACCACGCGGATTCCGCGGCGGTGACATTCGGTCACGAAATCGCGCATCTCAGCCAGCGTGCCCATATTGCGGTCCATGAAGGTCCAGTCGAGTGTGTAGTAGCCATGGAAGGCATAGTGGGCGAAGGCATCATTCTTGCCGCCGGTCCAGCCGTGCATCTGCTCGTAGGGGGCGGTGATCCATATGGCGTTCACACCAAGGCTGTCGAGATAGTCAAGTTTCTCGGTCAGACCCTTGATGTCGCCGCCATGGAAGGTGGCCACGTTGCTGCCGCCGGCTGTCTTATGGCGGTGGTAGCTCTCGTCGTTGGAGGTGTCGCCGTTGTTGAAGCGGTCGGTCAGTACGAAGTAGATATTGGCGTTCTTCCAGGTGAAGTAGTCCTGACGTGTCACCTCGGGAGTGAGCAGAGTGATGGTATATACCTCGCGGGCCGAACCATCGGTCACGGTGTAGGTGATTACATTCTCGCCGCCGCGCAGCGTGCCGAGGGTATGGTTGGTATAGGTGGTGCCGTTGATCGAGATATCGACTATGGCATCTTTCGATGCCGGAGCAGCCGAGAAAGTGGCCAGAGAGGCCGCATTCTCATCAAGTTGCACCTCATAGTTCTTGGTTGAAGGGGTGAATGAAGTTAGCACATTGTGGCCATCTACCTTCACCTCCAGTCGGCTAAGGGTGGCATCGGAGGCACCCCAGCCTGTCACTGTGCCGGCTGCCAGAAGCGCGGCTGTCCACAGTGAGCGATTACAAAACATAGTCATTGTTGTTTTTTTACTTGTGGAATTTCGGGCGCTTTTACCGTTGATTTGGCTGCATCTTCGCGCTGATGAGGCGCTGATACAAATGCATCGCAGGTCGCGCCCGGAGGCTTTAGAGCGCGTTCTTACTTCTTGGTAACTTTATATGTATGGGCTGCACCGCTCAGGGTCACAGCATTGAGCACATAGATGCCGGGGGTAAGAGCATCGGCCTGGATGGTGACCTCAGAGTTGCCGCTGCACACCACACCGGCCACCTTCTGACCACCTATCGCATAAAGCTCTACGGCCTTGAGGGGCTCCGAACATGCCACGCGCAGATATTCGGCAAAGGGATTCGGACCAAACTCGATACTCAACGTATCGGCATAGCCCACCTCCTCGACTACAGTAATCACGCTTAAGAGAGCGGAGGGAAGTGTGCAGCTCTGGTTGGCCATACCGCGAAGGCGGGGATACTTAAGGCCATCTTCCTCAGCCCATTCCCACACCTTGTCGAAATCCCATTCCGTAAGCGCCTTAAAGCCGGCGAAGTCGGTGAGTGTCGCAGCACTCTGCTGAGTGGCATGGTCGCCATGCTGACTCCACGCATCTGCCGATGTGGGGATAAGATCCCAACTATGATTGGAGGTGGAGATATTGCGGGCATTACCATTGCCGCCGAAACGGGCCACATAGTCATGGCCGCCGCTCACTTTGGAATTGATGGCCACAGAGTGGGAGAGCGTACCATAGTTGGCACCGGTGATACCACCCACATAATCTTTGCCGGCCACCGAACCGGTGGCATACACATTGCTGATCAAACCACTATTCTTACCCACTATGCCTCCGGTGGCATAATCGTCGGAGTTGATCACATCGACCGCCGCATAGCAATCACGGATAGTGGCACCGGTATTCTCCCCTACCAGACCACCTACGCAGATAGAATTACCCTCTACAGAACCTGTGGCGAAGCAACGCTCTATCACACCCTGACGGGCGATACCTGCCAGCGCACCCACATGAGCCACACCCTCAACACGGGCATCGGCCACACCGAGATTGCTGATCCGGGCACCATCGATCACATTGAAGAATCCGGCCGGCACACCGAGTTTGGCCGATGTCACCGAGAATCCTGTCACACTATGGCCGGCACCATCGAATGTCCCCTTGTAAGGGCTTGCGGCCGATCCGATACCTGACGTCAGTCCGGAGGCATCGATGTCGGCTCCAAGTTGCACATACACATCAGCAGCCCAATCGGCCGGAGTAGTGGCAAATTCCTCAAGATGAGCCGACTCGGTGAGGATAAAGGGATTGGACTGTGTGCCCTCGCCGCCGCCATATACATCGCGGCGCCCCTGCTCTACATTCACAAAGAGATCGGAGGTCTGACGACCATCGGTGGTGCGGGCAATGAATCCAAGTTTGGTGAGTCCGGCAAGTTCCGTGTCGGTCAGACCGTAGAAAGCAGCGATGTCAGGAATGCTCAGAGTGTAGGTGCCTCCGCTGCCGGTCATTTTAAACTTGGATGAAATGGCATCATCCCATGTGAAGGGGGATTTTGAACCTCCCCCCACGGCTTCACACCAGGTGTAGCAATACACCTCCTGACCCATGTCTTGAGTCTGAATCTGCACTTCCAGAGCCTTAGTGGTCACGGCCGGTGATGGCACCGTGGTCACTGTTGCCGACTGCCCCGCGGCCCACGCCGCAGCTACACCCGACAACCCTAAAAGTGTCATGGCTAATTTTTTAGGTAACATGTAAGAATTATAAATAAATGATTACAATCATCGCATCTTGCCGATGTGCGGAATGTCGCAATTTATCTTTTGAAACCTTCCTATCTTACAGCAAGATAAAGCGATGGGCGTTTAGATAGCATGTACCGCAAAATTACCAATAAAATCCGATTCAACAATATTTTAAAAATATGTTTCACAACATATCCAATCAGCATAAGTGTACATCACTCTGCGAGATTGCTTCGCAACCAGTCGGTGAATTCCGCATCGGGCATATTATAGGGGAGCCAATTGAGTGTGAATCCTCTGCGCTCCATGCCGCGCAGCCAGGTCATCTGCCGTTTGGCAAACTGGTGAATCGCCATCTCAAGCGCGGCAAACATCTCATCATATGCAAGTTGGCCTATCAGATGCAGAGTGAGATATTTATACTCCAGCCCATAATAGATAAGGTCAGCCGGGGCAATCCCGGAGTCAAGCAGCCGGCGCACCTCATCGAGCATACCCGCCTCGAGCCGGCGATGCAGGCGCTCGGTGATGCGACTGCGCCTCTCTTCGCGCGGGATGTCGAGCGCCACGATAAGTGTGTTGAGTGATGTGGCCTCTCCTCGCTCGGCCTCACGAGCCTCTTCGGGATGGTCGATATAGTATTGCTGTATCTCGATGGCGCGGATGGCCCGCTTGCAGGTATCCACATCGGTGGTGTTGTGGAGCGATTTCATGGCGCTCAGTATCTCGGTGAGTTGGTCAAGATTCTTCCCCTCCAATGAGGCTCGCAGTTCTGGATTCTCCGGCACATCGGGGAGGCGCACTCCTCCCAAGGCATTCTCCAGATACATTCCGCTTCCGCCGCACACCACCGGCATGCGGTGCCGGCTCAGCACATCATCATACACCTGCCGGAAATCTCGCAGATAGCGGTGCAGATTGTATTTACTACCGGCCGGGGCCACATCGATCAGATGATAGGCCACATCGCCATATTCCTCGAGATCCTTACCGGTGCCGAGGTCCATCCCTACATATACCTGGCGCGAATCCGCGCTTATCACTTCACCATCAAAGGCCATGGCTGCCGCCACGGCCTTTGATGTCTTGCCCGAAGCCGTAGGTCCGGCTATAGCAATCGATTCATATTTCATGTGTAGCTTATCTCTCTGTAGTGATCTTATTCTGCCGGGGGCACAATCCACTCCCGGCAACTCTCTCCCTTATCTCACCTTCGGCTTGCCTCGGAAGAATTTCTTCACCTTATAGAATGGGGTGTCGGAATTGAAAAGGGAGATTCTCACCCACTTATCGTCCTGAAAGTCGAGTTCAGTATCTCTCACATCCTTCAGGTTGAAGTTGGGACTGTAATTCTTGATATTCACCTTGCGGCGCCCCTCCTCATCATATTTCTTGGAGGTAAGCACTATAGTGGCAAGTCGTGAAAGGTCGCCCACTGCCATCGGGGCAAACTGCCCGGGAGTATGGCTGTAGATATACTTCACCTTCTCGAAGTCAACCCATTCGCCATCTACCGGCATATCCTGATAATCCTCCGGCTCTCCATCAAGGAAGTAGAAGTAGCGGAGCACTGAATGATTCTTCAGGTCCGAACTACGGCGACCGAAGAAGAAGCGCAGCTCGCCATCCGGCGCACCGGTGAGTCGGCGTATGATGCTTCTCACCTCCGGAATCGGAATACCATTGACCGAGCGTTTCGTCACAAAGGGGGTGTCGAGCACCTCTTTATACTCCGCGCCGGGCACAATCGAATGAGGGTCGAGATAGATCTTATTGCCGCATATCACGTAATATCGCAGATACGTCTTGGCCGTCATATCGTGAAGCTCCTCCTGCGAGATTATCTCATCATTCTCTTTAAGATCGAGGTAGAGATTGTAGTAGCGGGCCACGAAGTAGACCTCATCGAGCACGAAGGCTATGATATTGAGCCAGGTGAATACGTAATAGTCGCGCGAATTGAGCGAGAGGCGGATATACACAAATTCGTAGTAGCTCCACACTGCCACTGTAAGAAACCCGAAGAGATAGCAGAGGTTGCGAATCTGAAAATATGCCTCATATTTGAATATGGCACCCATCTTGCCGCGCTCGTAGAGTCCGCCGGTGCGCAGACTGCAGTCGCGACATACACCGATATTGCGCCGACGTGCATAAATCACCACGCATGTGATGAAGCACAGCGGATTCATCAGCAGCGAGGGGATGTAGGGGTCGTTGAGAAAGAGGAACTCGGTAGGTAGCTCTACAAGATGCCAGATTGTGAGGATATTGAGAAGCACCGTCACGATAGTGTAGTTGATCACACTATATAGCAGGGTGTAAGTCACCAGCAGGCAACCGCTCTCGGGGCGCATGCGGGTGTTGTAGAGCATCGTGTAGAGAAATGCAGCGGCAAGAAGCGCCACTATCGGCGAGGCATAGAAGGGCAATATATGTGAGAATGCCATCAGGGCTATTATCACAAGCAACCCCAATGACAGGTTCTTCCAGAAGGAATACAATTGAACACTATTTACTCTCGTTAAATCGTCCATCAGCAGGTGGTTTATCTCTATGACACCTTATGAAGATTGAGCCAATTAAAAATCGGCGAATGCCTATAAAATCAACTCCATATGAGCCAATTGAAAATCGGCGAATGCCTATAAAATTAACTCCATATGAGCCAATTGAAAATCGGCGAATGCCTATAAAATTAACTCCATATGAGCCAATTGGAAATCGGCGAATGCCTATAAAGGCTACTCCATATGAGCCAAAGAGTTGTATCTACACCCACATAGGGCAGCAACCCGCTGTGAGTCAGAATCATATATTGAGGCCGGGTTGACAAGCCGATTACTCCGCTGCCAATGAGGAATATTGAGAAGAGGGGCTCCGGGTCATATACTCCGCCGACCTCCTAACTATGTTGCAAAATTAACTTATTCCATTGAAGTGACAAAGTTTTTGAGCAGGAAATTTTGTAGAAATTTTGAATTTAACATTTGGCCGATTCTTATCAACTATCCGGCGATTCAAACAGCATAATCGCCGCCACTGTGCGGATCCAATCCTGGTGGGTCTCCGACCCACCAGCATACCGACTTCAGTCGTCACGCCATGACAGTACATATAGTGCAGTCGCTCCGCGACTGACGACGGTGGGTGTGCATATAAACCGTAGACAGCTCGTGCTATCGCCCGAGCTGTCCACGGTTTATATACAGTGCAGTCGCTCCGCGACTGGCCGACGGCCATCAAAGGGCTGGAGATATTCCCGAAGTCGGCTGATGCGAAGGATTACTTCAGATTGCTATCAAGGAAGTCGACCAACTTGTCGAAAAGACGGGCGCGAGCGTTGCACATACGCAGACTGTGCTCGAAGCCGGCATAGCTCATCATATCGAATACGGTGCCCTCGTAGTTGAGCTTGGAGGCATATTTCAATGTGTTGTAATAGTGCACATTATCATCGCTTGTGCCCGACATAATGAGCAGTCGGCTCTTCATCTGCTGTGTGCGCTCCAGAGCGGAGGCGGCGTCGTAGCCGGCCTTGTTCTGCTGCGGTGTGCGCATGTAGCGCTCGGTATAAATCGAGTCGTAGAGGCGCCAGTCGGTGACGGGAGCCATCGACACGCCGCATTTGAAACGGCAGCTGGGATCGCTGAGTTCCATAAGTGTCATATAGCCGCCATAGCTCCAGCCGAAACATGATGTGCGCTCGGCATCCACATAGGGGAGTGATGCAAAGTAGGCGGCGCCGGCGAGCTGGTCGGCAGTCTCATCCTGTCCGAGACGACAGTATACGGCATGTGCCCAGGCACGGTTTCGGTTGCCGGTGCCACGGCCATCGACAGCGGCCACGATATAACCCTGTGAGGCCACATAGAAGATACCCTCCATGCGCCAGCGGTTGAGCACCTCCTGCGAGTCGGGACCATTGTACTGGTACATCATCAGCGGGTATTTACGATTCGGATCGAAGTCGGCCGGCTTGATGATATAGGCGTTCATCTCCTGACCGTCGGCATTCTTCACTTTGAGAAATTCCATCTTCGGAGCCGAGGCATATTTTGCCGCATAGTCGGCATTGCTCTCCACGAGCTGCACCTGCTTGCCACCGATGGTGTAGATGGCATACTGCGTGGGTGTGGTGGCGCTGGAATAGCTGCGCAGATAGTAGGAGAAGTCGCGGCTGAACCATGCATTCTCCGTGCCCTCCTCGCCATGCAGCAGCTTCACATTACCCTTGCCGTCGACGCTGGCCACGGTGCGGTTGATCGCTCCGAGCGAGGTGGTCTGCACATAGTGCACACCCTTGCGAGAGTCTCGCCCATAGTAATTGGTCACATTGAAATCGCCATTGGTGATCTGGCGCTGCAGCACACCGTTGTAGTTGTATTGATACAGATGACGGTAGCCCGACTCATCGCTGCCTATCACGAAATCATTCTCGCCATAGTCCACCATCTGATATGAATCGGGTGCGAGCCATGCCTTCGAGGTTTGGGTAAGGATGAGCTGCGACACTGTGCTGCCGGGATTCACCTTGTAGAGGTCGAGGTGATTCTGGTCGCGGTTTAGCACCATCACCATGAGGTTATCACCCTTGCCGTCAAATTCCATCGAGGGCACATAGTCGGTCTCCCCGATCGGCAGATCCATCTTCTTGGTGATGCGGCTGTCAATATCATAGCTGAGCACACTCACCACCGAATTGGGATAACCGGCCAGCGGATATTTGTAGGTGTAGGCCTCGGGATAGAGATCGCCCAATGGATCCTCCTGACAGTAGGAGCGGTAATTGTCGAAACTATAGGCCGGCACTTCCGATTCGTCAAAACGTATGAAGGCGAGTCGACGGTCGTCGGGGCTCCAGCGCATGGTGTTGATTACTCCGAACTCCTCCTCATATCCCCAGTCGGGGGTGCCGTTGATGATATGGTTGATTTCACCATCGGTGGTCACTGCCACATCGGTGCCGTAGTCGAGATTGGCAATATAAATATTGTTGCCACGCTGATAGGCCACCATCCGGCCATCATGGCTCAGGATTGCCCCTTGCTGTGCACCGGCCTCGGAGACACGGGTCAAGGTGCGGCGCGCCACATCATAGACATAGTATTCGGCGCGGAATGTGTGGCGATATATCTGCTCCGACTCATTCCAAAGAAGAATCTTTTTCTCATTGGCTGAGAGTTCGTAACCGTCGAATTCAGAAATCTTGAGCGAACCGGCTATATTGTCGACACTGAAGAGTGTCGACACCTTTTTGCCGGTGCGATAGCTATAGACGTCGATCGATTTTTCATCGTCGGAGATACATGAATAGGTCTGGCCGTCAGCCAGAGGTTTCATCTCTTTCACACTGTGGGGCGCGGCGGTCTTCACATCGCAATAATCATCGATGGTGAGAGGAGCCGCCATGGCCACTGCTGTGCCGGCGAGTGCCGCCGATGCGGCAAGACAGAAGATTCTGTGCGATTTCATGGTGTTTTAATGGTTAAAAAGTTTTCTTCCGGCCTCACGGTCGGAAGAAAACGGATTTATATATTTTCATTTCTCGATTAATCTCGATTCGCTCGAATAATCTCGTTTTTCTCGATTATTCTCAATCCTCTCGATTAATCTTGATTATTCTTGATTATTCTCGATTAGTCAAGATCAGTCTCGATTCCCAATCTCAACCAATCTTGACTTATCTCGATTATAAAAATCAATAAGAGCGAGCAAATATCACGCGGCGGGGCGAAGGCTTGCCGGTAATCATGTCGACACCCGGAGTCTCATCGCCACCCTCCAGAGGTATGCAGCGGATTGTGGCCTTGGTCTCGGCTTTGATGCGCTCCTCGGTCTCGGGTGTACCGTCCCAGTGAGCCAGAATAAAGCCACCCTTCTCGATCTGCGCCTTGAAGTCTTCGTAGGTATCCACCTTAAAGATCATGCTGTCGCGGAAATTGCGGGCTTTTGTATAGAGATTGCTCTGGATATCCTCAAGCAGTGTGGCGATATGATCGGCGATACCCTCGAAGTTGACTGTCTCTTTCTCGAGTGTGTCGCGACGCATCAGTTCTACGGTGCCATTCTCCAGGTCGCGCTGTCCGAGGGCCAGACGCACCGGCACACCCTTGAGTTCATAGTCGGCGAATTTAAAGCCGGGACGCTTGTTGTCGGCATCGTCGTATTTCACACTGATACCCTTGGCCTCGAGTTCTTTGACGAGGGGAAGCACCTTCTCGGAGATGGCTTTCAGACCATCGTTGTCTTTATAGATCGGCACAATCACCACCTGGATGGGGGCAAGGTGCGGGGGAAGCACCAGACCGTTGTCGTCGGAGTGGGTCATGATGAGCGCACCCATCAGACGTGTCGACACACCCCAAGAGTTGGCCCATACGAGCTCCGGCTTATTCTCTTTATTCACAAAGGTCACATCAAATGCCTTGGCGAAGTTCTGGCCAAGATTATGGGATGTGCCGCTCTGCAGTGCCTTGCCATCCTGCATCATAGCCTCGATAGTGTAGGTGTTGAGGGCGCCGGCGAAACGCTCCGACTCCGACTTCACACCCTGGATCACCGGCATAGCCATATATTTCTCGGCAAATTCGGCATAGAGATTGATCATCTGCACTGTGCGTGCCTCCGACTCCTCGGCTGTGGCATGGGCGCAGTGGCCCTCCTGCCAGAGGAATTCGGCTGTGCGCAGGAACATGCGGGTGCGCATCTCCCAGCGCATCACGTTGGCCCACTGGTTGCAGAGCACCGGCAGGTCGCGCCATGAATGAATCCAGTTCTTATATGTACCCCAGATGATGGTCTCGGATGTGGGGCGCACTATGAGTTCCTCTTCCAGTTTGGCAGCGGGATCCACCACCACTCCCTTTCCATCGGGGTCATTCTTGAGGCGATAGTGTGTCACCACGGCACATTCCTTGGCGAAACCCTCCACATGCTCGGCCTCGCGGCAGAGGAAGGATTTCGGGATAAGCAGGGGGAAATAGGCATTCTGCACGCCGGTGGCCTTGAACATGCGGTCGAGCGTCTGCTGCATCTTCTCCCAGATGGCATAGCCATAGGGTTTGATCACCATGCAGCCGCGCACAGCCGACTGCTCTGCGAGGTCGGCCTTGACTACGAGTTCGTTGTACCACTGTGAATAGTTGTCAGAACGCTTGGTAAGATTCTTAAGTTCTTTTGCCATAATTATTTCAATGTCATTTCCAGATGAGGAGATGAGGAAGGGAGGTTGGAGAGGAAGCGCCATCCGGGCGCCACGCTTGCACTGAGTGTTATCAGCGCAGAGTGTCGGCCGCGCGAAGCAGACGATGGTCGGCCTTGATGCGCTGATAGGCCATAATCACCGCAATCAGTGCCACAAAAGGAGCACAGATCATCGACGACCAGCTCACATCGCTGCCATCGAAGCTATTATACGCCACCAGAGCACACACGCAGATTACACACACCAGCAGAAGCATAGTAATCATGCACAGACGCTTCTGCAGCCGGAACTGGCGGAAAGTGAAGATTGCAATCAGCGACAGCAGCGCCGAGAGCAGCGACACGGCAAAGAGATACCATGTGGAGATGCACCCCGGATTTTCGGCCGAAGTGAGCTCACCCTCCGGGCAGAGCCCGAGAGCAGTGAAATTGTAGGAGTAATCGGCAGTCTGCACCTGACCCAGCGAGAGGAAGGAGAAAAGCCCCATCATCACCACTGCCACAAGCAGCAGCACCGATTGCCATCTTTGGATTACCATACGTATATATATAGATATTAGGATTCTGTGTAGATATCTTTAAGCAACGACGCGCTCTAAGAAATTCTTGGTTGCAAGAGTTACTTAAATCATATTTAGAGTAATATCCTATCCCGCAGCTGTCACGACTAAATTTCTGCATTTTGAGGTGGCACCAGGCGGGGAGCAGATTCTTACGAAGTGCAAATTTACAAATTTTTCTCCGCATTTCGTTGTTTTATACCTTACATTTTGTCTCTCAATCTCAATTCTTCGTCCGGCACTCTCTTTTGCTCAGTGCAAAGCCATATTTTTGCTATCCACATGAGAAGTTGGCGCAAGATTTGTTATTATAATTTTCAACCACCGCTGTGGCGATGCATCACAATATCTTGCACTATGTGAGCCGACACCGCCATGAGGTTGTTATTAGAGCGCGTTCCTTAAAATTTCGGGGTCGTAGGGGCGGCGATTTTTGAGTGGATTTTGCGAGTCGAAGAAGGA
>JAIDKG010000106.1 GCA_029051525.1 Muribaculaceae bacterium | reverse complement strand
CGAGAGATACCCGCGTCAGATGGTCGGCCGCGGAAGATGGGTATAAGCGACTGGGCGAGTCGCGGGGGGAGGCGCGGGACGGAGGGGAGCTGGGAGAGGAGGAGGGGAAGGAGGAGGGAGAGAGGCCGGGTGCGTGCGGTCAGCACTGCACCCGGCTTTCGTTTTCTTCGTTGAAGAGGTCCTGGGGGGTGAGGATCTCGAGGGCGCGGGCTCCGGCGCGGGTGCCTGTGAGGTAGGCTATGCGGTCGGTGGCACGGATGTGATCATCGGCCACGATTTCGCGCAGGGCCTTTACTGAGTGGCGCGGGAGTGCATTTTCGGGAATCGGATCGAAGTAGGCGCTCACACCATAGCTGAGGGAGAGCCAGCGCTGCACGTTGCGATTGTGGCAGATGGCGAAAGTGGGGTTGTTGCCCCGGAAAGAGGCTATGAAGCGGGCCGACACACCGCGGTAGGCATCGGTGAAGATGGCGCGGGTGCCCACTTTCTGCTCTGACATCACTGCCTCGCGGGCTATGAATGATGTGATTTCGGCATCTGAAAGCGGGGGCACATCCATAGTGTTGCGCTGTGAGGCCTCCACCTCGCGGGCCACATTCATCATGATGCGCACCGCCTCGAGAGGATAGCGGCCATAGGCGGTCTCGCCCGAAAGCATCATGGCATCGGCACGCTGGTAGACGGCATTGGCCACATCGGTGATTTCGGCGCGTGTGGGGCGCGGATGCTCGATCATGGTGTGGAGCATCTGGGTGGCTACGATTACCGGTTTATGGGCTGTGATACACTTATTGATCATCATGGCCTGTATGCCGGGGATGCGTTCTACGGCTACCTCGATGCCCAAGTCGCCTCGGGCCACCATAATGCCATAGGATTCGCCCAGAATTTCATCGAAATTGTCGACACCCTCCTGATTCTCAATCTTGGAGATAATTTTGGTTTCTGCACCGAGGGAGTCGAGGATATCCTGTACCTCCTTTACATCGGCGGCTGAGCGCACGAATGAATGGGCTATGAAATCCACACCGAGTTCCACACCGATGGCTATGTTGTGGCGGTCGCGTTCGGTCACTGCGGGGAGGTCGACCGATACTCCTGGTAGGTTGACACTTTTGCGCGAGCCGATTGAACCATCATTCTCGGCGCGAGCCATCACCTTGCCATTCTCCACGGCAGTGACGGTGAATCCCATCTCGCCATCATCAATAAGGATGCGGTCGGCCGGACGGAGCACATTTGCGATACCGGGGTAAGAGAGGCAGATTTCAGTCGCGGAAGAGGGTTGGTCGTGGCGGCCGCTGAAGGCCACCATATCGCCGGTATGAAACTCAATTGGGGCACCGGTGGCGGTTACGGTGGTACGGATTTCGGGACCCTTGGTGTCCATCATGATTCCCAGCGAAGGGTCGGCCTCGCGGGTATTGGCCACGATTTTGCTGAATCCCTCATAATCGAGGTGGGCCGAGTTCATGCGCACCACATTGACGCCCGCCTCGGCGAGTGCCTTGATAAACTCCACGTCACAGCGCTTGTCGGAGACTGTGGCTACGATCTTAGTGAATTTCTTCATATCGACTGATGACCTATAAGTATTTTTACCTTTATATAAATAGATATTCCTCCGCTGCCCGGCACGGGCATGGGAAGCAATGATGTGAATCGGGTGGAAGCGCAGCTGAGCATCCTCTCCCTTCAAAATATAACCATCATAGAGAGTGGTTGGTTTGCCTGAAGAGGCGTGTGATATGAGAGAAGATGTGAGGGGGGAGGGAGGAGGCTGCGGGGTTGAAAAAACTCTGCAAAATTAGTCAATTCCCAGCAAATGTGCAAACCGACTCCGAGGAGGTGGTGTCAGAAAGTGCCGATAATGGGGTGCAAATGTTAAAATACAATGAACCACATCATATCGGTTAACTCTTTTACAGATGAAGTGTTATAACATCGAAAGGCACAGACATGGCACCCTCTCGGAGAGTGACTCGAGCGGTGCCGACCATTCTAAGTTACACACATTTCGTCTTTTTTTTTGCGTACCTATGGCAGGTGATATCAATCATCAGACTTTTGGGGTATGACAATATCTCCACTGCGCATACAGGGATAGATAGCGCTCTAACTATCACTCACATCACAGCCCGGCTTGATAAGCCTGCGATGCAGGCTATGAAGCCGGGCTGTGATGTGAGTGTAGCCGGATGGCGCGGGGTAAGCCCCCTTCCCATAAAGCCTTTTTTATGGGGAGGGGGCTAAGGAGCGTCAGAACTCGATATATCCATCGCGGTTGAGCTGCTGGCCGAGGCGGTCCTGGCGGAGAGCCGAGAAATTCTTGCCGGCATCCTTGTTGGTGCGGTCGAAGAGGTCCTGATAGTTGAGCCAAGCGGCATTGGATATCACATTGAAGAGGTATTTCTCCTTGACGGTATTGAAGAGGCGTTCGCCTGATTTGAGCATGCCGGCCACTTCCGGGAGCTGATCGATGCGGTCGGCGCGGGCATTCCAGTTGCCGCTCGGATTGAGCGAGAGGGTGAGCAGAGCATCCTCCTCACCGAGGATATCGGCAAATATGAGTTCGGTGTCGGTGTAGCGCACCCCCGGAGCGTAATCCTGCTTATCGATGATGACACGCATCGGCACCCGGGCCACGGTGCCGTCGGCGTAACCGAGCACGAGCCATCGGCGATTGTCCTCCTCACGGATGGGGAGGGTGAGGAGCAGATCTGGTTCGTCGTCGGAATATCCGTAGAATTCCGGAATCAGCTGGAATTCCTCCTTGAAAATCTGAAGATATCTCACGGTTGCCACATCATGGTTGGGGTCGTAGCTGGCCGGGCATACGGGACGCCTTACGCCGGTTGTGATACGCTCCGGATTCACCTGCGGGGTATTGTCAGCCGCCTTATTTGCGTCGGCTTTGCGGGTCTTGCTGCTTTTGGCGCTCTTATCGGAGCTCTTGGTATCGGCGGCTTCATTGGATTCCGGAGCGGGAGCCGTGGGTTCAGGGGTTGGCAACGCGGCGAGTTGGCGTGCTGCCTCGGCGGCGCGGATTCGCTCGCGCTCGGCGGTGCGTCGCTCGGAGAATCGGCGTATATCCTCAGCATCGTAGAAGGGGAGTTTCGATGAGCCGTGGCGCTCATAGATCACACCCTCCACGCGCACAGGCACGGTGTAATAGGGTTTTACGCTCACGATATAGATACGCTTGCCGCCGAAGGTCTCAAACTTACCATCCACATAGGCGTCGACATCACGCCCCAGCACGCGGCATACGGCATGTCGGAAATAGAGATCATACTTATCCTCGCTGCCGCCGAAGTCGCGGTAGGCGAGATCGTTCTCTATGCCGACACCCATGCCGAAGTCGTTGACGCCCAGATAGAGAGTGCCACCATCGGCATTGAGCAGAGCGCAAAGCTCCTTCATGATCTCGATGGTCTGCGCTTCGGGGTTGGCACGCATGTGGTTGTTGGGCGGGTAGATGAGTGATGATTTGAATTCGGTGGTTTTGTTTTCCGAGCCGAAGGAATGCAGGGTGGATTTGCGCGAGTTGACGTGCAGGATATTATTGATGCGGTCTTCAATCTCACCCAGGGCCGAGGCCGAGGCATCGCCCACTATGAGATTATAGGCCATCACATTGGTGGCGAGATTTCGAATATCCTCATCTTCATCGGCCATATGACGCCATATTTCGCCGCGCATCTGGGGCTGACCCTTGTAGGATACAATCTTCAGCTGCAGATATCGGCGGTAGAGTTCGGAGCGGTTGTCGAAACGGGAACGGTCGTTGGCTTCAAACTCTTCAAGCTGCTCATTGTCGATTTTGCCATTGATTGCGAAATAATGCAGGATTGAGATGAGTCGCATCCAGGCCTCGTAGAATTCTCTTTTCTGTTCGCAACGGCCGATCCGGGCCAGCAATCGGGCGAATCCGATATGATTGTAGGCCTTCATATAGTCTGACTCCAGAGCGGCCTGTCGCTCCACGAGGGCCATCAGTTCGCGGAGGCGCAGGTCGGAGAGCATCTCTTCGCTTGAGGCACTGTCGGATGTGGATGGGGCGGCGGTGGTGGATAGGATTGGTTCGCTGTGGCATTCCTTGTTGGCGTAATCGGCTATCAGAGTCTTGAATGCCTCTTCGGTGCTGATTGTATCACCCTCCATCACTTCGATGATAGTGCCGTCGATATATGGCACGGTAGGATTCTCCGGCTGCTGCCAATAGGAGGCCTTGACCACTTCGCCCACACGGCAATTGCCAAACTCTCCCAATCGCTTGAAGCGCACGGCATCACCGAGTTCGCTTATACCCACAATGCCATACTGATTCGAGCTCTTGATCACGCAGCGGAGTTCATTTTCATGTTCAACCGATTCATGTGAGAATCGGGTGATGAAATCGGATAATGTAAATATGAGTTTGCCATCCTCCACCTTCTTCACCTTGGCCGGCAGGATATATGGATATCCCCCCTCATTGAGGAAATGCTCCAGGCGTAGATTCGGCACACGGTATTTCACGATATCCTCAATTGCCAGAGTGCCTCGCCCCTCATAGTAATCATCGATAATCTCCACACCGAATACGCCGTCGGAAATCTGATGAGTGACATAGATGTCGCATTCATCATCGCGGCCCGGGGTGCGGAGCTTTTTCGACAGTGGGCGCTTGATGTCGATATCTTCAGAGAAAAGAGAGGTCTCGATGGCATTCCACATATCCTTGACCCGCTTGAGGTCCTGAGTGGTGGGGAGCGCGATGCGCTGAGTGGTGAGAATCTGGAGATTTCGCCACACCCCGACCTCTTTCAGCTCGAATGGGCGAAGCGAATCGGTCTTTACATCCGATCGGGAGATAGAGATATTGTCGGAATCGATCGATAGCACCACCTGGCGATTGGTATACCAGCGCTCGAAGTCACCCTCCAGCCCTACAGGCGATGCGGTAAGTTTGGAGGCCATCAGGTCGTGGGCACCGGTTTCGCTCCAGCGATACACCGACGACGGGCGCCGCGTGATATCCATAAGCGCAAGGAAGGCATTGCGCAGTGCATTGGAGGGCACCGAAGTGCGCAGCATTGAGGCGTAGCGGTAGAGGCTGGCCATGTTAAGGTTGTAATCGAAGATATCGGCATCCCCCTCGCGGTCGGCCAGAAGGAGCTGGATAGAGATTGCCTCGATCAGATTGCGGATGGTGGTTTCATTATCGGCCGATGCCGAATCGATATTCTTCTGCGAAGTCTCCACATACATCTGGAGCAGTCGCAGGAAAGCCTTGCGGAAGGGCTCGTCGCGCCAGAAATCCTCCGGTCGGGCATGCATGATGTGGAAGATCTGGCTCATATTCTCCACCATCACATCTGAGGCGAGGGTGAAGATGCGCATCATCATATCCAGTTGCCGCTCAGCCTCATATATAAAACCGGAGGTGCTGAGACTTCGGAGCACACGCTCCACCTTCTCGGTCTGTCGCTGCTCGGCGAGATAATGGGCCGCCCGGTGGAATCCCGACACATTGTTGGCCAGTACCGACAGTCGCTGCTGCAGCGACTTGCGTCGCAGCGGCTCCACCTCAAGGAGAGTATCGGAGCCTTCGAGCACATACATAATAGCGCGGCGCATGTCGAGGAGTCGCTCATCGATTGAGGCCCAGTCGAGATCTTCGGCACGCCAGGAGCGGATAAAGGAGTGTATGCCGTTGCTTACAGCCTGATCGTAATAATCGTCATTGAGGAAGAGGAGGTCAAAAAGTACATCAGGATCCCACTCTGGGTCAACTTCCGGATAAAGGTCGGCAAATACGCGGTTGGCGATGGCTTTGGCATCGAGTTCGCGGCGCTGACGGTTTTTTGCACTTGCAGAGGTTGTGAGGGAGCCTGTGTAGGCATCCTCGGTAAGAAGGGCATCGGTGTCTTCAAGTTTCAGCACACCTCCTGAAGAGGCCACATCCACCAGTCGGCATCTCACCGACGATCCTGTGAGCAGACTCATCCCCTTAGGGACAGTCAGACGGAAAGGAATGCCTCGCTCATCGAGTAATTCGTAGTAGCCATTATGGGTAAAATCATGTTTGACAGTAAATTCGTAGGTCTCGCCGACTTCAAAATTTTCACGAATAAGAGCTTGTATATCCTGACGAAAAAAAAGTGCGCCATTGGCCTGACGGGTCATGATACACTTTATCTCGGAATCATCCGGGTAATTTTCCTGAAATTTAAAAAGTTTTACCCTATACGGCTGATCCTGATAATGGATCTCAAACTGAGGATTGCCGCTGGTGCTGCGCACCACCTTGGCTTTGAATTTCAAATTTGACATTTTACTCTGTAATAAATTTTAATAATCTGCGAATTTACTAAAAAAATTGCATTTTTGGAAGTGAAATGTTCAACAACATATTTTGCCGATCCCGTGGCACTGAGAGTCGGCTTCCCAGGGCTGCAATATTGCAGCCGATGGTGATTGGATTTGGGGATGAAAAGTGTGTAATATTTCCAAAATTGGGGTAAAAAGGGGTAAAATCAGTAAATTCGCAATGTGTGAAACAATCATTTCCGCCTTAGAGCGCGTTCCTTAAAATTTCGGGGTCGTAGGGGCGGCGATTTTTGAGTGGATTTTGCGAGTCGAAGAAGGA
>JAIDKG010000105.1 GCA_029051525.1 Muribaculaceae bacterium | reverse complement strand
GGTGGATGCTGTGGGCTGTGAGGGGGAGGAGGATGAGCCAGGTGAGGAGGGAGGCGGCGCATTGGCCGGCGATGAGGAGGTTGATGTCGCGGGTGCTTACGGTGAGGAGGATGGCGAGGAGGATGAGGCCGTCTTTGACGGCTTCGGAGATGAAGAGGTTGCGGGCGCGGCCGAGGGCAAGTAGGTAGTTGGAGTAGAGGGAGATGAGCACTATGAATATGCCGCGGAGCGCGAGGAGCTGGAAGAGGGGAATGGCTGCGTCCCATTTCCAGGCGAAGAGGAGGTGGAACAGGGGGGCGGCCATGATGGCGAGCAGTGTCATGGCGGGGAGGAGGATGAAGGCTGTGAAGCGTCCGGCACGGTCGGTGTAGCGGTGGAAGTCGGGGAGTGAGTCTTGGACTTTGGAGAGGAGGGGTACGAATGATGATGTGAGTATCTGTGAGATGGAGGCTGATCCCATTTTGCTCCATTTGTCGGCTTGGGTGTAGATGCCGAGTGAGCGGAGGCTGTACCAGACGCCTATTACGAAGTTGTAGATGTTGAGGGATATGGTGTTGAGCAGGGCGGAGAGGAATACGCTGAGGCCTACGCGGTGGATGCGGCGCATTGTGTCGGTGCTGAAGCATAGTGAGGGGAGCCATCCGCCGGTGAGCCATAGGATGAGGGTCTTTACGGTGGCTTGGCTTACGGTGTACCATACCATTGCCCATGCTCCGGCGCCGAGGCATGCGAGTGTTACGCCGATGGCTCCGGAGATGATTAGTGCGGAGGAGTTGGCGATGGCTATCATGCGGACGTTCATCTGTTTCATGAGTCGGTTGGTCTGCACGATGGCCAGTCCGTTGATGACGAATGAGAGGAAGATTACTTTCGACATCGGGATGAGCGCTCGGTTGTTGTCGAATAGCCGGGCTATGAGTGGAGCGCTGAGGAAGAGGATGAGGTAGATGGCGATGCTGACTATGGCGTTGAACCAGAATACGGTGGAGTAGTCGCGCTGCGTGGGTGCTTTTTCGCGTAGCAGTGCGGCTCCGAATCCGGAGTCGACGAATATCGTGGCGAATGCCTGAAATATGGCGAGGGCTCCGATGAGTCCGAATTCCTCTTTGGTGAGGATGTTGGCCAATACGATACCTACGACGGCGTAGAGCACTTGTGATGCCACGCGGTCGATTGCATTCCATTTGAGGGTGCGTGCGGTGAGAAGTTTCAGGTCTGCCACGGTAGTCGGTGTGTTTTGATCAGTCGGCTTTTATGAGTTTGCCTCCGCCGGAGTGTTTGATTGTGGGTGAGCCGGTGTAGAATACTCGTGTTGATCCGATTCCGTGCACTTTAAGATATTGTATGGGTGCGCAGCTGATGGAGCCGCCGCCGAGGATTTTGCATACTACGTTGTCGGCCTGTAGAGTGTCGGCGTCGATGTTGCCGGTGCCCATCATGCGGTATTCGGCATCGGTGCATTTCCCCGAGAGGATTATTGTGCCCATTCCGGCTGTGATGCGTGCGGTGACTTTTGTGG
The DNA here is from genome assembly GCA_029051525.1 of Muribaculaceae bacterium. GTDB lineage: Bacteria > Bacteroidota > Bacteroidia > Bacteroidales > Muribaculaceae > Lepagella. Next base: position 6,934 of record JAIDKG010000105.1, on the reverse strand, counting down.
AATTGATTCCGCTGACGGAGATGGATCCATTGCCGATGAGTGATGCCGAGAATTGGGGAGCGGGGGCCGGGTCGATTACCTGCACGTTGAAGTCGGAGTAATTTTCGACTTTGGAGAGGAAGCGGGAGTAGACGTGTATGGTGGGGAGTCCCGGTTTGCCGACGTCTTCGGTAGTGACCTGTATTTTCAGTGTTTCGCCTGAATTGGTGAAGATGAATGCGTTTTCAAAGTCGGGGTCGGAATGATATGATACGTGGGCCACTGAATCCTGTGAGCAGTGGTAGACTACATTTACATTGTCTTGAATCTTCAATATGGAGAATTGCTCAACGGTGAAGTTGTAGTCTTCCATCTCTTGGGCTTTGGCCGTGGAGGGGATGGTGAGCAATATAAGCATCAGGGATGCCAGAAGCGAGGCGTAACAAATTTTTTGCATAGGATGAAGCGATGAAAGTGTTTATGACTGAGGGGTGGAGAGGAATGTGTCGCGGATATGGTCGATGAGGTCGAGGAGTTCGTCGAGTTTGGTGACGCGGAGCATCTTGATGCGTGTCTCGCGGAAATTCGGGAGTCCCTTGAAGAGAGGTGTTGATGCGAGGTGGCGGCGGATGTGGAGTATGCCGCGGTATTCGTCGATGCGGTCCACGCTCTCTGTGATCTGTCGGCGCAGCAGGGCGAGTTTCTCTTCGATAGGCACCGGGGTATAGGTGCCGGTGTCGAGGTATTGACGCACTTCGCGGAAGAGCCAGGGCTGTCCGAAGGCGGCGCGGCCTATCATGATGCCGTCTACTCCATATGTGCGGAAGGCGGCTTCGGCCTGCTCCGGGGTTGTGATGTCGCCGTTTCCGATAATTGGAATCTCCATACGCGGGTCGGCTTTCAGTGTGCCGATGAGCGACCAGTCGGCCTCGCCGTTGTACATCTGAGCGCGTGTGCGGCCATGCACGGTGAGGGCTTTTATCCCGCAATCCTGTAGCATTGGGCCGAGGTCGGTGATTATGCGAGATTCGGCATCCCATCCCAGGCGGGTCTTGACGGTCACGGGGATTGACACAGCTTTCACCACTTCGCGGGTGATGTGGAGCATTTTCGGGATGTCGCGCAGCATTCCGGCGCCGGCTCCTTTATGGGCCACCTTCTTCACGGGGCACCCGAAATTGATGTCGAGCAGGTCGGGTCCGGCTTGCTCCACTATTTTAGCGGCTTCGACCATTGCATCCGCATCGCGGCCATAGATCTGGATGGCCACCGGTCGCTCTGCATCTCTGACGAAGAGTTTGCGGGTGGTGGATTTGATGTCGCGTATCAGGGCTTCGGCCGATACGAATTCAGTATAGACCATAGCGGCGCCCTGCTCGCGGCAGATAAGGCGGAATGACTCATCGGTGACATCCTCCATCGGAGCGAGCATCACCGGGCGGTGGCCGAGTTGTATATTGTCGATATTCATGAGGATAGGCTTATTGTGGGTTGGGGTGGGTTTACTCAATGACTGTCAGCATATTGTGAGGCAGCATTGCGGGTTTTGGAGGAGGCTTTCCGCCATGTCGCGCAGTTGGGCCGGAGTCACTTCTCTCAGACGGGAGGTGGTGGAGGGGATGTCGATTATTTCATCGAAATACATCAGGCTTTTTGCCAGCGACATGGCTCGGTTCTCGCGATTGTCGGAGCTTACGAGGAGTTGGCCGCAATATTGGTCGACTATGCCTTGGAATGTGCGTTGCGGCAGAGTGTCGGAGGCGAGGCGTTCGATCTCGCGGTGTATCAGTCGGCGGCAACGGCCTACGGCCTGCGGGTCGCATCCGAAATAGATTTGCATCAATCCGCAGTCGCTCAGCAGGGCGATAGAGCTGTCGACGGTATATACCAATCCCCGTTTCTCGCGCAATTCCTGATTCAGGCGGGAGTTCATGCAGGGGCCTCCCAGATAATTATTGAGCAGGAAGAGAGGGAAACGTCGCGGGTCGCGGCGTCCGAAGAGGGGGAATCCCATGATATTATGGGCCTGATGGCCGTTGCGCGAGATGCGGTCGTCGAATCCCGGAGTGGCCGGTGGTGGAGTGCGGAGCTTTTCGGCCTTTGGGAAATGCAGGCATCCGAAATACTTCTCCATCAAGCGGATGCTCTTCTGCGGGTCGGCTGCATCGACGATATAGGCCACCATATTGTCGGGGGTGTAGAAGCGGTCGAGAAAGCGTCGGCAGTCGGCAGGCGACAGCGCCCGTACACTTTCGGGCGACCCCAGGATATTGTGAGCCAGCGCCGACCCCTTGAAGGCCCGCTCCTCAAATTCATCATAGACCGAATCGGCCGGAGAGTCGAGATAGGAATTTATTTCCTCGATCACCACCTCGCGTTCGCGTTCGATTTCGCGCAGAGGGAATTGCGAGTCGGCGATGATGTCGGCCAGCAGTTGCACGGCCCTCTCGGCGTATCCGGCCGGAGCATTGGTATATACGAGTGTTTCCTCCTTGGAGGTATAGGCGTTAAGTTCGCCGCCGATGCTCTCCATGCGGTTGGATATATGCCAAGAGCGGCGTGATGAAGTGCCCTTGAAGATTGTATGCTCCACGAAATGGGCCAGACCATAGAGGTCGGGCTCCTCATCGCGGCTACCGGCCCCTACGGCCACGCCGATATAAGAAACTAATCCGGAACTGCGCCGGGCCACGACCCTCATCCCGTTGGAGAGGGTGGCCACGAGCAGGGCGGGATTATGTGCGGATTGACTCATATGTAAAAGATAACAGTCGGTCATTTTTAGAGCCTGCGTAAAAAAGAAACGTGCTCTTAGATCTCATTTCTTCCATGCAGAAGGATGCACTTTGGCCTCAGCCCGCGGAGTGAAAGATAGAGAAATCTACTGCAAATTTAACAATTAACTGTCAAATCACGGCTTAAGATTGGCGCAGATGTTTGAAAAATCACTAAATTTGCAATGTAAAAGACCCGGCTTACCCTATTGTAATATGCCATGAGGCGGCAAAGGGGTAGAGAGATGCCGGCTTACCCTGCTCATGAAACTCAAGAAGGTAACCCACCAGCTCCTCCATAATGACAATCTGATATACACATTTATCAGGTCGGGTGTCTCATCCCAGACATCCGGCTGGACCGACTTTGCGGTCAGCTTCGTCTTTTTTGCCTGGGTGCATTGCACCGCATGGCTTTCTACGGCTCTTGGAGCCGTGGCGGGCGGAGTGGTGAACTGTGTGCTGAACTATCGCTTCACATTTCATGCCGAGGGGGTCGACTGGCGCGCTGTGGCGCTGAAATTCGGCCTTGTCTGGCTCGGCAGCTTCCTGCTCAACTCATTCGGCACTCAGGCGCTCTACCACTTGATTCAGGACTGGGACTGGCTTGAGGAGATAGGCTTCCGCCGCGACGGTTATTTTGCAGCCGCCCGGCTTTTTGTGGCGCTTATAGTGTCGTGGGCCTGGAATTTCCTGCTGCAGCGCTACTTCGTGTATCGCGTCACGCGCTTCGACCCTCTGGCCATAAAGGTAGTGGATGGCATCATTCTCTGGCGCCATCGTCGTTGATGCCACCGGCTCCAGAGATGGGTTGGAAGAAATTATATAGCTTATGGCGCAGGTCGCGCATGGTGATTGCTATGGGGGAGATAAGAGGAATCTCCGGTGCCATCAGGGCTCGCATCCGGCTCTTGCGCGAAGTGGAGAAGAGGCGCAGGCCGCCGGGATGGCAGGTCACCGATATTTCGCGCGACAGTGATGCCGGTTCGCCATCGAAGTGCACCGGTCCGTCGGCATTGCGTATAATCTTGAGTTGCGAGGCGCGGAAAGTGGTGCAGCTTCGCGAAAGTTCCGTGAGTCCCCACAGCACTTCGATTGCCGCGCGGGCATCCTCCAGGAAATTACCGTGATGCATCACGGTGACATCCAGCAATCCATCCTTGATCGAGGCATGCGGGGCGATATATGCATTATTGCCATATTGGGATGCATTGCATACTGCCACCAGCAGCGCCCGCTCCGTGATATTATGCCCATCGGCAATGATGGTATAAGTCTCAGCCTTATATTTGAAATACTCCTCCATCACGGTGCGGATATAATTATTGAATCCGCGTCCCGGTCGGGTATTGAATTTCTCGGTCACCTCGGCATCGAATCCCACTCCGAAAGTGCAGAAGAACGGGCGGCCGTTGGCTGTGGCGTAATCCGCCTTCAGCACACGATCCTCACCGATCACCTTCATAGCTCCCGGTATAGTCATCGGCACACCGAGATGTCGGGCCAGACCGTTGCCCGAACCGAGGGGAATCACCCCCATAGCCACCTGCGATCCACATAAGCCGCGGGCCACCTCATTGACCGTGCCGTCGCCGCCGCAAGCCAGCACACCGTAATAACCTTCGGCGGCTGCTTCGCGCGCCAGCTCGGTGGCATGACCGGGTCGGTGGGTATAGCGCACATCCAGCGCGTAGGCATCCGAAGCGCCGGGGATATCGGGCCGACTGTAGGTCAGTTTGCCGGCCTCGGCCAGAATCAGTGAGTCGGCTCCTTTATTGGCTACCACTCCCGCTTTGGGATTTATCACAATCATCAGGCGCCGTGGAGCAAGAGAGAAACACATAATCTTATATTTACCTAAAGATAGATCTTAAATATACATATAGATCCTGTCGGCCATCGGCAGGCTCAATTGCGGCCGTGCATACTCCCCGGAAAGAGTCGGCGGTTGCCGGCCCGGTGGCGCCGGGGGATGTGTGGCGAAATTTACTGCAAAATTACTTCAAACCGCAAATCTAAGCAAATAAATTGTTAAATTTGCAGTAAAAAGCGACATTCATATTACTCTACATCATGAATACCATACTCCGCAGAGTCGCCATGCTGCTCATTATCGTAGTGGCAGGAGGGTCAGCCCGGCCGTTGCTTGCAGCCCACAGCCATGCCGACCCGGCCTCTCTTCCCACTGAAGAACTCAAGCGTCTCAACAAGGCAATCAAAGCTGCCGGGATGTATATGCACGACAAGACCGCGCGTCTCGACTCCATGACAGCGGCCTTCCGCGCATTGCCCTCCGCCGATGAGTCGGCCCGCTGGCAGTCGGCTATGAATCTGGCTGAAAACTACCTCCCCATGCGCGCCGACTCGGCGCTGAAATATTCGCAGGTCGCCCTTGAAATAGCGCGGCAACGCAAAGATCACCGCCAAGAGCTGCAAAGTGAGGTGATGCGGGTCAATGCCCTCAGCACCTGTGGAATATTCACCAGGGCACTGTCGGAATTTCTCGCTATCAATGCCGCTACAGTGCCGGCCGATCTGAAAGTGCCCTACTGGATGGCGGCTCGCAAACTCTACGGATATATGCGCTTATACGTAGCAGGAGAGCAGGAATTCTATCAATACTATACCGATCTCTACTTCCAATACGATGACTCATTGCTTCGTATTCTTCCTGAGAGCGATCCTAACCGTAAATTCTACCTTGCCGAGCGCCTCGTGAGCCAAGGCAACACCAAAGATGCCCGCCGCCTTCTCGATGACCTGACCCGCACACTTCCTCAGGAGGCCAATCTTTATGGCATGGCCAATTTCCAGCTGGCACTTGTGGCCAAAAGTGAAAATCAGCCCCGGATTTATGCCTCCTATCTTGCCAAGGCCGCTATATCGGATATCAAGGGGTGTGTGAAAGATGGTCTGGCGCTACCTACTCTTGCAGAATGGCTATACCGCGAAGGGGAGCTGAATCTTGCCTTCCAATATATCAACTATGCCCTTGAGGATGCAATGGAGGGAAATGTGAGAATGCGCACCGTGACTATAGCCTCCATGCTGCCGGTAATCGACGAGGCCTACCGCGAGAAAATCAATGCCTCGCGCGACGAACTTATGGTATACTTCCTTCTGGTGACCTTCCTGCTCATACTCTCCGGGGGACTGGTGTTTGTGCTCATGCGCCTCAACAAGCGTGCGCGAGCCAATGCCCGCAAGATAGCTCGCACCTCCGAGCTTCAGGAATCTTATATAGGCCATTTCATAGGGCTCTGCTCCACCTATGCCAATCGCTTGCATTCGCTCCAGAAACTGGTGGTGCGCAAGCTTGCATCCGGTCAGGCCGATGAATTGCAGAAGCTCATAAAGAGTGGTAAATTTGGCGAGGATCAGAATGAGGAATTCTATAAGATATTCGACAATGCCTTCCTTGATATCTATCCCGACTTCATAGAGCATATGAACACTCTGCTCCGTCCGGAGGAGGCGCTCGAGCTGAAGAAGGAGCGCGAACTCTCTCCGGAGCTCCGCATCTATGCCTTCGTACGCCTCGGAGTGGATGAATCCACCCGCATAGCACAGATGCTCAATTACAGTGTGAGCACCGTCTATGCTTATCGCAACCGAATGCGCAATCGTGCCAAAGATCGTGAGAACTTCGACCGTGATGTGATGCAGATCGGTAAGAACCCGACCGATCATGATGAGTAAGAGCGCGCCGCCGGGAGAGTGGCTTCGGAGATAGCTGTGGCAGAGTAAAATTTCGTTTCTGCGAGGCTCTGAAAGCAGATCCGGAGGGGGTATGAGGCGCTAAGATGGGTCGGCAAGACTTATATAAGAGCTGGATATGGGTTTATATTGCTGTTTTATAATATGCTGAAAAACAGACGAGTAAGCTTTCTATACCTTATATTTGAGGTTGTATGGTCAGAATAATGTTTTGCTGCCGCGATTTTTCATGCTAACTTTGCAGTGTGAAAAAGAGATTCTTTTCATCCATACTCTTTCTCTTGATTAAGTAAATTCTCATAAGGCAGAAAAAGATTACAAGGTTAGTAAAGGTGTAAAAAATTAGTATTGACGACTAAATCGTTTATGTTAGGTTTGTAGAAATAAATTTGATTCGCACTGCGGCAGACTTCTTGTGAAAGTGGTCTGCTTTTTTTATGTCCCTACTTCTCCGAGTCGATGGG
>JAIDKG010000104.1:10828-23933 GCA_029051525.1 Muribaculaceae bacterium | reverse complement strand
CATGATGTTAGGTTAGTTCGAAAAAAGTATTATGGAAAAGCAATACCGGCCACCTGTGAAGGCGGCCGGTATTTTTTTCAGTTATATCGTATATTATATTTTGTGGTCGGGGCACCACGGCACCCCGACTCACATATTAGGGATTAGAGAGTCTCGGAAATCTCCGGAGTCTCCACAGGTTTCATATCATCGGCCTCAGAGCGACCCTCCTTGATAAGAGCCACACAGAGAGCACCAATACCTATGGCCACACCGGCCACTATCATCATCAGATACTCCGGAGCCACCTCGCCGGGAATAGAGAAGAAGCTGAGAATCCAGCCACCGGCCAGAGCTGCCACAATCTGCGGGATGCAGATGGTGCAGTTGAACAGACCCAGATAGGCACCGATATTGCCACCCTTGAGCGAGTTGGTAAGGATGGTAAACGGCCAAGCCAACATAGCGGCCCATGCGCAACCGATCAGAATGAAACTGATGAAGAGCATATACTGATTGGTGAAGATGCCGAGCGTGATGAAGCCCGCAGCGCCGAGCAGCAGCGAGAGAGCATAAGAGAATTTGCGGCTGCGGAAACGGGGGAGCACTACGGCCCATGCCACCGAGCCGAGCGCCTGCACAGCGTAGAGCAGACCTACCCAGTTGCCGGCATCATTATAGCGGGGAGATGCGGCATTAAGCACCACGCGGCGGGCATAGCCGAGAGTGGCGGCATCGTCGATTAAATGGGTAGTAACCTCATCCATCTCGATTGTGCCATCGGCATTATGTTTCACAATTCCGGCCACGGTGATAGAGGCGTTGCCCTGCACGCGCGACAGGAAATCAACTACCTTCACGTCCTTCGGATTTTCAACAGTCTTGCCATCTACGGTGAGGCTTGACACATCGGCAAGAGTCTGGCCGAAGCGAGCCTTAGCTTCACCCTCAGAGTTGAGGCATATCAGATTGGACGCCACCACGGTGTCGTTGGCATTGACCACTACAGTCGAAGCAGGGAAATATGAGCCATCGGCAATCACACCGGCGGCTGTGGCTGCACCATGATTCACGATCTGCACATCCTTCATATCACCACAGGTGATGAAGATATTTTTGCCTTCGAATTTCTGCGAGCCATCGGTGATACCGGTCACACTCTCCATTGTGGGAGTCTGGAAGGCCTTGAGGGCCACTGTATTGGTGGCATAAGTCCAAAGGAAAAGGAATGCAAACCAGCAGAAGAACTGCACGATACCGACGGTCCAGAATGTGGATGGAGCGTTGACGAGGAGTTTAGCAAGATTGGCATTTCCCTTCTTCTGCTTGTCGGCCTCGGGATCGATGCCATTATATTCGGCATATTGCTTCGGCGGCCACTCCTTGATTTTAATCAGCGAATAGATCACGCATATCATCAGAATCGCCGCACCGATATAGAATGACCAGATTACCGTCTGCGGCACTACGCCCGACGGGGCAGTGTTGCGCAGACCGATCCAACCGAGCAGGAGGGGGAAGATATAGCCCACCACCGAACCTGCATTGCAGAGAAACGACTGAATACTGTAGGCCAGACCCTTCTGCTTCTCATTCACCATATCGCCCACAAGCATCTTGAAGGGCTGCATGGCCATATTGATCGAAGTGTCGAGCAGCATAAGCGCTACCAGACCGAAGAGGATTGCGGCCGAGACAGTAAACTGGAAGCTGCCGGCATTCGGGAGCAGACACATCACAATCACCGCGATGGTGGCACCGAAGATCAGATAAGGGAGTCGGCGACCGAAACGATTCCATGTGCGATCGGAGAACATACCCACCAGCGGCTGCACGATAAGGCCCATCAGCGGTGGGAGAATCCAGAAATAGGAGAGGTCATGCGGATCGGCACCGATTGTGGTGAAGATTCGCGACACGTTGGCACTCTGCAACGCGTAAGCAATCTGTACGCCAAAGAATCCGAAGCTGAGATTCCATAGCTTCCAGAAGCTTAGATCCGGTTTAGTTTTCATGTGTAGGGGTATAATTGATTGTTTAGATTTTTCGGGTTAACTACATGCTGAGTAATCTTGAAGCAGTAAGAATTTTCAAGAGAGCGACTCTTGCCTATGATCTGAAAGTGGAATTGATAAGGCTCCGTCGGTGACTTCCAACGGCGGCTGCCGATGGAGGCACGTCAGGATTACCGGGAGTGGATTGACTGCCGCACTTGCATACTCAGGAATTGCCAATCTGAGAGTAAAGCCAGGCTATCTCGCGCGCCCAGATCATATCATCGGGGGTCTCGAGAATGAGAGGCATATCATCGAAACGCGGGTCATTGACCAGACGGATGAAGAATTCCTCACCAAGCGTGCCCTCACCGATCGAGGCGTGACGGTCGATGCGCGAGCCGAGCTCGCGCTTATCATCGTTGAGATGAAGCGCACGCAGATATTCGGCGCCGATTATCTCGTCGAAGCAGCTCCAAGTCTCGGCATATCCATCAGGTGTGCGGAGATCATATCCGGCCGAATAACTATGGCATGTGTCGAGACACACTCCGATACGGCTTTTATCCTCCACACGGTCGATGATATGAGCGATCTGCGCGAAATCATGGCCAAGATTGCTACCCTGACCCGCAGTGGTTTCGATCACGGCTGTGACGCCGGACGTCTTGTCGAGCGTGATATTAATCGATTCTGCAATTCTGTCAAGACATTCCTCCGGGCTACATTCATTCAGATGACTTCCGGGATGGAAATTCAGCATCGTGAGCCCGAGCTGCTCGCATCGCTGCATCTCATCAAGAAATGACTTGCGCGACAGCATGAGCTTCTTGCTGTCGGGGCTGCCGAGATTTATCAGAAAATTATCATGCGGAAGTATCACATCCGGAGTATAGCCATAGAGCTCGCATCTCTCTTTGAAGAGTGCGGCATCCTGATCGGAGATAGCTTTCGACACCCAGCGCGATGAGCTGCCGGTAAAAAGTGCGAATGCTTTGGCTCCAATTTCATGGGCGTTGAGTGGGGCATTAGCCACTCCCCCTGAGATACTTACGTGTGCGCCTATATACTTCATGTAAGAACGTGTTTTTCTGCTCCGTGAATAGCCGATGAGCGGACTTAGGGGGGGGTGAGCCTCTCTTTCTGTCTCCGACCGGAGCATATGGGTTGACTATTGGTGAGGCTTCGCCGATAAGCCGACTCACAGCATGGATAGCGATACGACACATAGTCAACCGCAAAGTTAGCGAAATTTTCGCAAATGAGCAATGAATCAGCACAAGAGAGTAGGAGTGAATTATATCCTTATTGATAAAACTTCACCCCTCCCGGGGCGCACCCCGCACGCAGGGGAGGGGTCTTACTCAAAAAGACTCCTGAAACACTCCTCGACCTTGCCTACCTCCACGATTTCGATTTTGAATGTGCCTTTCACACCTTTCAGATTACCTTTTGGCACCATAACTCGCTTGAAACCGAGCTTCTCGGCTTCGGCCACACGCTGATCAATGCGGGTCACTGTGCGTATCTCGCCCGATAGACCCACCTCACCGATAAAGGCTGTGGCGCGGGGTATCGACACATCGAAATTGCTCGACATAATTGCCGACACCACCGCAAGATCCATTGCAGGGTCTACGATTTTCAGACCACCTGCCACATTGAGAAACACATCCTTCTGCGCCAACCGAAACCGGGCTCGTTTCTCGAGCACGGCCAAAAGCATATTGAGGCGGCGCTGATCAAATCCGGTCACACTGCGTTGCGGAGTGCCATAGGCTGCACTCGACACCAAAGCCTGAATTTCTACGAGAAACGGCCGAGCCCCTTCGGTGGTGACTCCGATAGTGATGCCACTCATCTCCTCATCGCGATTCTCCGAGAGGAGCATCTCGGATGGATTGGTGACTTCGCGCAGTCCGCGCTCCACCATCTCGTAGATGCCGATTTCGTTGGTACTTCCGAAGCGGTTTTTTATAGCGCGTATTATTCGATACAGGTATTGGCGGTCGCCTTCAAATTGCAGCACTGTATCTACGATATGTTCCAGCACTTTAGGTCCGGCGATGGCACCATCCTTGTTGATATGTCCCACAAGAATCACCGGCACCCCGCTCTGTTTGGCATAGCGCAGAAGCGATGCAGCACATTCGCGCACCTGACTCACACTGCCTGCAGCCGATTCAATCTCTGATGATGCTATGGTCTGAATGGAGTCAATCACAAGGAGTTGTGGCTTTACATTCTCGATCTGTGTAAAAATCGATTCAAGAGAAGTCTCACATAGAATGAAGGTATTGTCCGATACTTTCCCGATGCGGTCGGCACGCAGCTTGAGCTGCGTGGCACTCTCCTCGCCCGACACGTAGAGAATCGTGCGATTGCGGATGGAGAGGATATTCTGAAGCAGAAGTGTAGACTTGCCAATGCCGGGTTCGCCACCTATCAGGGTAAGACTGCCGGCCACGAGGCCGCCACCGAGCACACGATTGAGTTCCTTGGAGGGGAGAGGTATGCGGGGTTCGTCGATGCTTTCGATTTTCGACAGGGGAATTGGCCGGGAGCTCTCCACGAGTCCGCGTTTCTTTACACTTCCTTTGGAGCCGGTCTGAACCTTTTCCTCTACGAATGTATTCCACTCGCCACAGCCCGGACAACGTCCGAGCCACTTGGCTGATTCATGTCCGCACGAAGAACAGAAAAATACAGTCTTTATCTTGAGTGCCATAGGATTATTAGCGCGTTGCAGATTAATGTTTGAATTGAGCCACAGTGATGGCCGTGGCGATTGCCACATTGAGCGATTCGGGATGATCGGCGGCCGAAGCCGGGGGAATGGTAAGCGAGAGAGTGAGTCGATGCTGCATCTCCGGGGAGAGCCCGTTGCCCTCAGAGCCCATGCAGATCATCGCCGACTGCGGGAGGGGAGTGGTGAAAAGATTGTTACCTTCGAGCTGTAGTCCTACCAGAGGAAGATGCTGATTTCGGTCGGCAAGTGGGGGGAGGTCGACATATTCCACGCGCACCGCACCCAGCGACCCCATGGTGCTCTGCACCGTCTTGGGATTGTAGATATCCACCGTATCACGCGAGGCGAAGATTCTGTCGATTCCGAACCAATGACATGTGCGTATGATAGTGCCGAGATTGCCGGGGTCCTGCACTCCGTCGAGCAGCAGGTAAAGCGCCGGGGAGAGCGGCTCGGCAAGTGCATCACACTGATTCGGAGCCTCCGGCATATGCATCACCGCCATCACATCTGAAGGTGTGGCAAGTGCCGAGATTTCACGCATCTGGGCCTCAGTGGCCAATGCGCACTGAGCCGGACTCAATGCCGCCGGGAGAGAGGCGGCATGCCGCTCAAGATATTCGGGTGTGGCCACCAGGCAGTATAATGAGTAGGCACTCCCGGGACGCAGGAGGTCGGCCACACTCTTATGTCCCTCGGCGGTAAATAGCCCCTCTTTACGCCTGCGTTTCGTCTGCGAGAGTGAGGCGATAAGGCGCGCCCTGGTCTTGCTGAGCGGTGCCCAGGCCGAGGATGTAGGGAGGGGAGAGGCGTGATTATCGGAATTCATGGCGGCAATATCTTTATATTCTATAAGATTGGGTCGGTTTTTCAAATAAAAACGCTGAAAAGGCGTTTTTATTTGGAAGTATTATCGCTTTTCCGAGTTATAGAAGTGCATAAAGTTTTACCATATATCCACATCAACTTCACGCGCCGCGTAGCCGCCGGGGCAGCTGCGGTCGCGCTTACCGCCGGGGCGCTCCTTGCGCCGGCCGAAGCAGCAGCCCAGGTAAATGCCGAGCAGGTGCTCACCATCGGTCGCAATGTGCTCTCGATGGAGGATTATCTGTTGGCTATTCAGTATTTCAATCTTGCCATCAAGTCGAAACCATACCTTGCCGATGCCTATTTTCTGCGAGGCCTTGCAAAATTGAGTCTTGATGATTATGAAGGTGCTGTGGCCGACTGCACGCTTGCGCTGGAACGTAATAAGTATAAATCGGAAGCCTACAAGGTGCGCGGATTCGCACTGATGAATCTAAATAAGGATTCGCTGGCCGTAGAGGATTACCGGCGTGGATTGGACTACAACCCGACCGATAAGTACTTCCTATATTATAAAGGTGTGGCTGAGATCGAACTCAAGCGCTACGAGGCAGCCGACAGCACTCTTGTCACTCTGCTGCGACTGCATCCGCGATTTGATGATGCGATTGTGGCTCGCGGACGCCTGAATGTGCTTCGAGGCGATACGGTGAGGGCTATTGAGGATTTCGACCGAGCGCTGAAAGTATCCAAGTCGCAACTCAACGCCTATCTGATGAAGGCAGATATCGCAGCTTCACGTGGAGAATGGAAGGAGGCTCTCGATGTGATGGATGAAGCGATACGTCTGCGTCCGGAGGAGGCTGATTTCTATGTGAATCGTGCTTATCTGCGATATAATAATGAGGATTTCTTCGGTGCGATGAGCGACTATAATTATGCACTACAGCTTAATCCGCAGAATATAGCTGCGATATTCAACCGCGCGCTGCTTCGCACTGAGGTAAAAGAACTCGAAAATGCCGAGCAGGATTTCAGCACCGTGCTTCAGATGGAGCCGGATAATTTCCATGCGCTATATAATCGCGGTCTGGTGCGCCTCGAATTAGGCCACAGTCGTGAGGCACTGGCCGACTTCCGCGAAATATCGCGCAGATATCCCAAATTCCATCCGGCTTATTATGCTATGGCCGAATGCTATCGGCAGAGCGGAAACCTGCAGGAGATGGCCGACAATATCAAGAAGGGCGACCGACTGGTGAGCGATTATGTGGCCAATCCCTCGCGCAATCCTCTCGACCGCCCCACTATCGCTCCTGGCAAGACCAACAACCGCAACGGCGCTCCCGAAACAGATGAGGAATTCATGGCCAGATTCAATCAGCTCGTCACAAGTTCGGAAGTTAAGGAGCAACAGTTGTCGTTCAACGACCGGATCAAAGGGCGCGTGCAGGACCGCAACATCAATGTAGAACCCGAACCCGCCTACGCACTCTCCTTCATAGCGCCCGACGTAACACTGCGCAATTCGGCCAATTACTTCCGCGATCTTGAGAATCTCAACCAGCGCAGATACATAGATCGGAAGATCTATCTGCGCCCCGGCATGGCACCGCTCGCGGATGAAGACCGTATCAACGAGGCCTTCCGTCTGGAAGGGGAGTTTGATTCTGCCATCACATCGGCAGGAGAGTCGGCTCGACCGATCGATTACCTGGCACGCGGATTGGCTCGCACCATGTTGCGCGACTATAATGGCGCCATCGACGATATCACCCGAGCCATCGAAAATACCGATGATTTCGCAGCTGCACTCTTCGCCCGCAGCTGCGCATACTACGCGCGAGCCACATCGCCGAGAAGCGACAGTGATCACGAATCACTCTCCACAACCGACATAGACCTGCACATGGCGATGGCCGATCTCGATGCACTCTTGAAGATTAATCCGCGGATGGTATATGCGTGGTTCAACAAGGGACTCATATACTATCGCCTCACCGACTATACATCGGCCATGCAGTGCTTCAGCGAAGCATTGAAGATCGACCCGGATTTTGGCGAAGCCTATTACAACCGCGGCCTCGCCGGGCTGCAGCAGGGCAACCGCCAGCAAGCCTTTGCCGACCTATCGAAAGCAGGCGAACTCGGAGTTCTGCCATCCTACAATCTGCTCAAGCGCATGAAGTAGCCTGCGCAAGGAGCAGGGCAGAGCCTCCGGCAAGTATAATTGAAGAATTTTAGCATTAAATTTTTGGCCATAACGCTAAAAATCATTAACTTTGTGTGTTGTTTCGCGCCAATAATCGCGCTGAGCGTCACCGCCCTGCGTGCCGAAAAAGCATGAAGCGACATTCGATATACGTATAAATATCTTATTTACAGCCAATTGACAGCAATGATCGATATAAAGTTCCCCGACGGCAGTGTGCGCCAGTATGAGTCAGGTGTGACTCCACTTCAGGTAGCCGAGAGCATCAGCCCGCGCTTTGCGGCCGATGTGCTTGCAGCAAAAGTGAATGGCGAAGAATGGGACATCTCACGCCCCATCGCCGCTGACGCAGAAATTCAGTTGTTCAAATGGGATGATCCGGAGGGCAAACATGCTTTCTGGCATTCGTCGGCTCACCTTCTCGCCGAGGCTCTTCAAGAGCTCTATCCCGGCGTGAAATTCGGTATCGGTCCGGCAATCGAAAACGGATTCTATTACGACATCGACCCCGGTGAACACAAGATTACCGCCGAGGACTTCCCGAAGATCGAGAAGAAGATGCAGGAACTGGTGGCCAAGAAGGAGGCTATCGTGCGCGCCGACATCTCGAAAGAGGATGCACTCCGCATGTTTGGAGATCGAGGCGAGACCTATAAGTGCGAGCTTATCTCTGAACTTGAGGATGGCCACATCACTACCTATACACAGGGAGCCTTTACCGACCTCTGCCGCGGTCCGCACCTTCCCTCTACCTCGGGCATCAAAGCTGTAAAGGTGCTCTCATTGGCCGGCGCTTACTGGCGCGGTGATGAGAAGCGTAATCAGCTGGTGCGCGTATATGGCATCACATTCCCGAAGAAGAAGATGCTCGATGAGTATCTCGCCCTTCTCGAGGAGTCCAAAAAGCGCGACCACCGCAAGCTGGGCAAGGAGATGGAACTCTTCGCATTCTCCGAGACAGTAGGTAAGGGCCTGCCGCTTTGGCTCCCGAAGGGTGCGGCACTGCGCGACCGTCTGGAGCAATTCCTGCGCAAAATTCAGAAGCAGTATGGCTATCTGCAGGTAATCACTCCGCATATCGGCAATAAGCTGCTCTACGTGACTTCGGGCCACTGGGCAAAATATGGCAAGGATTCGTTTCAGCCTATCCATACTCCTGAAGAGGGAGAGGAATATCTGCTCAAACCGATGAACTGTCCTCACCACTGCGAGATCTATAAGGCATTCCCGCGCAGCTATCGCGACCTGCCTCTGCGTCTGGCAGAGTTTGGCACCGTGTATCGCTATGAGCAGAGCGGCGAGCTGCATGGTCTGACCCGTGTGCGCGGATTTACTCAGGACGATGCCCATATCTTCTGCGCCCCTGAGCAGATCAAGGATGAATTCCTGAAAGTAATGGATATCATCCTCTATATCTTCAAAGCTCTTGACTTTAAAAACTTCGAGGCCCAGATTTCACTTCGCGACCCGAAGAATAAAGAGAAATATATAGGTAGCGACGAAAACTGGCATCTCGCCGAGAGCGCCATCATCGAGGCCTGCGCCGAGAAGGGTCTGAAAGCCCGTCAGGTGGAAGGTGAAGCTGCCTTCTATGGTCCGAAGCTCGACTTTATGGTAAAGGATGCCATCGGCCGCCGCTGGCAGCTCGGCACCATTCAGGTGGACTACAACCTCCCGGAGCGCTTCGGTCTGGAATATACCGGCGCCGACAATCAGAAGCACCGCCCGGTGATGATACACCGTGCTCCCTTCGGTTCGATGGAGCGTTTTGTGGCTGTACTGCTTGAGCACACTGCCGGACGCCTGCCGCTCTGGCTGGTGCCCGAACAGGCAGTGATCCTGCCGATCAGCGAGAAATTCAACGACTACGCCTACAACGTGGCCAAGGAGCTCGACAAGCAGGGAGTGCGCGCCATAGTCGACGACCGCAACGAGAAGATCGGAAAGAAAATACGCGACAACGAACTCAAAAAAGTGCCCTACCTTCTTATTGTAGGTGAAAAAGAGGCAGAAAATGGGGAAGTTTCCGTAAGAAAACATGGCGAAGGCGACAAAGGTATGATGAAAATCATTAACTTTGCAGACGCATTGAATGCCGAAGTAGAAAAAATGACAAACCAATCCGCTGCCGAGTAAACCCCAAGTAGGGAATCGACCAGCGGATACAAAAAGATTTAATGGAGAAAAAACCAAATTTTTCAGGTCCCCGTCGGCCGCAAGGACCGCGTCCCCGTCCGGGACAGCGCCCGGGACAGCGCGGCGTGAGAAGCGACAAGGACCCGTACGCCACAAATGAGCAGATTCGCGCCAAAGAGGTGCGCCTGGTAGGCGACAATGTGGAGCAGGGTGTGTACCCCATCGAGAAGGCACGCCGCATAGCCCGCGACATGGAGCTCGATCTGATCGAGATTTCACCCACAGCCGAACCGCCCGTTTGCCGTATTCTCGATTATCAGAAATTTCTATATCAGCAGAAAAAGCGTCAGAAGGAGCAGAAAGCCAAAGCCACTAAAGTGGTGGTCAAGGAGATTCGCTTCGGTCCGCAGACCGACGATCATGACTACAACTTCAAGCTCAAGCATGCTCAGGGCTTCCTGAAAGAGGGCTCGAAGGTAAAGGCCTACGTATTCTTCCGTGGCCGCTCCATCCTCTTCAAGGAGCAGGGCGAGGTGCTTCTGCTCAGATTTGCCAATGATCTGGAAGACCTTGGCAAGGTGGAGCAGATGCCGGTGCTTGAAGGCAAGCGCATGATCATCATGATTTCGCCGCTTAAGAGCCAACCCAAGAAAGATGCCCCCAAGAAGGAATCTTCCAAGGGTGAGGCCCCCAAAGAAAATCCCGATGCCGAGGCTCCGGCCGAGACACCGACACAGGAATAAATAATAGAGACCGTAGGCACCACGTGCCGAGGTAAATTCAAACAATCTAAATTTTTCAACCAATGCCTAAGGTAAAGACCAATGCCGCGTCAAAGAAGCGCTTCGCGCTCACCGGCACCGGAAAAGTGAAAAGAAAACATGCTTATCACAGCCACATCCTGACCAAGAAGTCGAAGAAGCGCAAACGCAACCTCGACCACACTGCTCTCGTGGATACAGCCAACATCAAGCAGGTGCGTTCACTCCTCAACATGCGCTAAGCCTCGCGGCATACCGACGCAACTCCTCGACCCCAAATCACCACTCCCCTCGAAACGTAACATTTTTCAATAACCGAGTGTAGAGCTCCACAAGAGCCGTAAAGCCGCTCACATTCAAAATTTAAAAAAAATGCCTAGATCAGTCAATCACGTCGCATCACGCGCCAAAAGAAAGAAAATCCTCAAACTCACCCGTGGTTACTACGGAAGCCGCCGCAATGTGTGGACCGTGGCCAAAAACACATGGGAGAAGGGTCTGACATATGCCTACCGCGACCGCAAGCAGAAAAAGCGCAACTTCCGCGCACTCTGGATCCAGCGTATCAACGCAGCTGCTCGTCAGGAGGATCTCTCTTACTCGAAGCTCATGGGCCTGATTCACAAGGCTGGTATCGAGATCAACCGTAAGGTGCTCGCCGACCTCGCCATGAACAACCCCGCAGCTTTCAAGGCTATCTGCGACAAGGTGAAATAAATCAACTATCGCATGCGAATGAAATTTCTCATTATCGCGATACAACAAAACATCACCTCTATACGTTATAAGAATAGAAAATAGAAAAATTCCCACATCAAAGCAATTTGGGAAACTCATCAAATAAATCGAAATACCGAGACAAGCGGCTTATTTGATGGCGGGCCCCACATTTCTTCGGAAATGCTGCTGTTGATATGGCACAAGGCGGATTACAAAGAATAAGCGGCACTCAAAACCTGTCGTTCGGAGTTTCATCACAAAAGCCTTTGATGTGGTCTTATAACCGGGGCGGATCGGAGTCACTATCCAATCCGCCCCCTTCTTTTTATTTAAAATCATGGAAAGCGTAAAAGATTCGTTGCTAAACCGCACCAGTGTGCGCCGCTATGAGCGTGAGGCCATTCCGCAGGAAACTATGGATTTCATCTATCGCGCAGTAGAGAATACTCCTACTTCCTATAATGGCCAGCAATTCTCTGTAATTGATATCGACGACCAGACAATCAAGGAGAAACTCTATGAGATGACCAACCAAAAGCAGCTTAAAACCTGCAACCGTCTTCTCATCTTCCTCTCTGACTACAATAAAATCGCCCAACTCGCTGATCGCAAGGGACTGGAGATGCCCGCTATCACAGATTGTATGGATGGCGTGATGCTCGGAATTATCGATGCATCGCTCGCGATGATGAGTGCGGTGGTGGCAGCACAGGCGGCCGGCCTGGGTTCAAATTGCGTGGGATATCTGCGCACTGTGGATCCTGCGGCTGTGGCTGAACTGCTTAAACTCCCGAAGGGGGTATTCGTGGTGTGCGGTCTGGCACTCGGTGTGCCGCGCGAACATCCCGACCTCAAACCGAAGCAGCCGGCATCGCTCATGTTCCATAGCAATCACTATCGTCAAGACACTGAGAAGATGGTCGATGAACTCGAGCAATACGACGAAGTGGTGAAGCATTATAACGCCACCCGCTCCGGAGGCACCTCGACCAACGACTGGGTAGCTCATATTCTCGATTACTATGACCATGCCACCCACTATCGTATCCTTGACTATCTGAAAGCGCAAGGTTACGATGTGAATCACTAAGTCTATCTACTATATTACTACTCCCGATACCGAGAATTGATAATCACTAAATTTCTCTGTATCAGCAACTCTCTCGGGATCGAGTGACCTCTTAAACCGAATCTATCTCATCGGCCTACACTCAGTACACCAGATTTAAAGCCGCTGAGAATCCAATATTCTATAACCCCGCCACAGACTGCACGAAATATTGCAATCTGGCGGGGCTACTTTATACCATAACCAATAGAATTAGGGTAGGGCGAATAAGTAAAAGCAGCGCAATAATCGATGTCAACTTGGATTTCTCAATTTTCTTACCGATGGTCAGTTTAAACTCATAGAGCGAGAGGAAAAGAAAAACGGAGCCGGGACGCATCCAGACTCCGTTTTTGTCGTAAGATAGCTTGTTTTATTATTGGCCTGCCGTCTCCGGTATGCCTTACGAACATGTCTACGACAACGTTCTCTATATATGTAAGACGCTTTAAAAGCCAAAAAGTTGCATGCATAGAGTGTAATTTAACACCTTTTAACTATTTGCATAAAACCTCCTATTATGTTAACAGATATTGATAAATATATCTCATAGCGTGAGAGAAAAAGAAAAACGGAGCCGGGACGCATCCAGACTCCGTTTTTGTCGTAAGATAGCTTGTTTTATTATTGGCCTGCCGT
>JAIDKG010000104.1:0-10728 GCA_029051525.1 Muribaculaceae bacterium | reverse complement strand
CCGGTATGCCTTACGAACATGTCTACGACAACGTTCTCTATATATGTAAGACGCTTTAAAAGCCAAAAAGTTGCATGAATAGGGGTTAATTTAATATTATTTAACTATTAGCGATATATAGTCTAATAGATTAACTTATTTTCACGAATTCAACTTCTGCCGCTACGTGCCGTTCCGTAGCAGTAGATTTGACTGCCGGTAGATTAGCTCACGCAGAATGGAGCCGTGGCGAGTCGGAAAATATCGGCGGGTGTGTTGACAATATTGTCGGCATAGGCGCGGCGCAATTCGCTCACCGGGCGGAAGCCCCATGTCACTCCAATGGAATCCACACATGCCCGGCGTGCCGTTTCGATATCCACACCGCTATCGCCCACAAAGAGAACTTCCGCCTTAGGAGTGGGGGAGGCATTGAGCACTGCGAACACTACCGATGGGTCGGGCTTCACGGGACGATCCTCCACCTGACCTTCGACAGCTGCGAAAGGTATGTCGGGAAAGTAATGGTTGATAATCTGTGAGGCGGCTGCCTGATATTTATTGGTAGCCACTGCTACCTTTATGCCTTTGGCCACGAGATCGCGCAGAAGTTCGGGGATGCCGGGATAGGGCACAGTGTGGTCGGTGCAATGGGCATCATAGTATTGACGGAAGTGCACGAGCAGACGGTCAATTGTCTCAGAATCTGCATCTGGCTGCGCCCGCTCCAGAAGTTTGCGCACTCCATTGCCAACCATGAAATTATAGGCGGATATGGGATGCGGGGGATAACCGAGTTTTTCGAGAGCATAATTGCAAGCGGTGCCGAGATCGGCGATAGTATTGAGCAATGTGCCGTCAAGGTCGAAGATTACAAGTGATTTCATTATTGCAAAGATGTAAAAAAGATTTTGTCTATGACTATCCGGATTAGAATGGATAGCCGATTGAGAAGTGAAACGCCCGGTCGCGCCCCCAGCGGGGATGAATGAGCGGCCAGGGCTCTGCACCTAAAGCCGGATTATGAGCTTTCATGCCAAGGTCGAAGCGCAGAAGGAAGTAGTCGAAGTCCAGGCGCACACCAAGACCATAGGCCGCGGCCAACTGCTTGTAGAAGCTTCCGAACTTGAATACTCCACCCGGCTGATTGGCATAATCACGGATGGTCCATATGTTGCCGACATCGATGAAGGCTCCGAGTTCGACAATCCAGAAAAGGCGCGCACGATATTCGGCACTCATTATGAAGCGGATATCGCCGCATTGGTCCATGAAATCGCTCACACTGTTTTCGCTCCGGAAACATCCGGGTCCCAGAGTGCGCACAGCCCATCCGCGCACTCCATTGGCACCACCGCCGTAGAATCGCTTCTCGAATGGGAGGATGGCTGAGTTGCCATAAGGTATGCCGATGCCAAATCCCACGCGAGTAGCCACCGACTGCCGGTCATCGAATCGATGGGTGAGCGAAAAGTCGGAATCCACCTTGAAATATTGGGAGTAGTGGATTCCAAACACCTTATAGGGATTGGTGTGGAAATCTGACCTATGGGCGAAGATACTGCTTATGGCGAAGAGGAGATTGCCGGCTACCTCGGCATTGACGCGCACATTGTAGATATTGTGTTGCAGATAGCGCTGCCATGGCGCATCGGGGCGCTTGTTGGTGTGGTAGAAGCTATAGCCCATGCGCATAATAAAGTGATCTTCATAACTATAGCGCAGCAGCGGATTGTCGGGGGCTATCTGATTGATGAAATCATTGGTCGACTCGGGGAGATACACATAGTTGATATCCAGCGGAGTGAAAGTGTGGCGATTGCGTGTGCTCGCTTCGCTCCACTTGTAGCTCCATCCGGCGGTGGATATGATACGCGTGTATTCCGGCCGCTCCTGGTAATTCATCGACACATGCACCTGGGTCGAAGCATTGATGCGCCTCTTGAAACTCTCCTTGAGGAAGGGCGCCTTGAACTTAGGGAACTGCAATCCAAAATCGGCCGAGTACTCCATATAGCGGTTATGGAGCAATCCTTCGAGATTGCCGCTGATTGATTCGTAGGCACCGCGAATCTTTGCCGTAAACGTTTCCGATCCGCGACCGATATTGCGATGCGCATAACTCAGAGCCACGGCCACACCGAGGTCGCCCTCTGAATTTGTGCCCTCAAGCTCAGCGCTCATCGACTGGCTACGGCTTGGTGTGAGCAGAATATAGGCATCGAGCATACCTACTCCACCTATCTCACCGACAGGCTCGAAACGGATATTGACGAATTTCAGTATCTCTAATCGTGAGAAAGCCTTATAGGTGCGGTCGATTTCATGTTCGGAATAATCATAACCGGGGCGGATATAATTATTTTCATATATCACAGCCGGACGCAGATAGTGCGACTTGCCGTAGAGAATCGTCATATTGCGATAATTGACCGTATCGGCCACCTGAAGCGAATAGAAATCAGCACCGGCACCGGCACGGTAATCTGTCACACATATCACTCGGCGCACAATATATTTCTGAGCCCCAATCGTATGATTACGTGCTTCGGCCTCGGCCGATGAAGTGTCGATCTGCATCGTGAGATCCACATCATAGGATCCGGCTGTAGTATCGGCAACGAAAGCCACATTCTCCTTGGCAAACTTATAATAACCATGGTTATGCAGACGCGATGCGACAAACTGGCGCTGAGCTTCAAGCACATTGCGGTCCAGCAGATCACCGGGGCGCATACCCCATCGCGCGGTGTCGGGGAGCACGAGCGAGGCTATCACCGAATCCGACACCTGATAATCAATATTGCGCACCACATGAGCCTTGCCCGGATGCACATCATATTCCACATTAATCTTTCTATGAGCAGTGTCGGCCTTAACCACAGGCTCGACCGTAGCACCGAGATAACCCTTGTTGACCAGAGCGAGTTGCATCTGGTTTGCTCCGGCCCTGGTGAGGGTAGGATCATATATTACAGGGGGTTCGCCCATTTTGCGCAGCCAGCGGTTCCACCATTTGGTGGTGTCATTGCCCGAAAGATTATAGATGCCCAGACGCAGACGCGCGCTCCAGAGCATGCGGTGGTTGGGTTGCTGGCGGAGGTAGGTGAGGAGCTCCTCGTCGTCGACATTGCGCACTGTCGAGTCGACATCGATATTTACCTTATTTAACAGGAATTCACCGGCAGGCACATGGCGCGTAGTGCTGCACGCCCCAAGCAGGGTGAGCAGCACTGCCGACAGTGGAAGCAGGGGTTTTCGTTTCATTTTGGTCGATAAAGTCAGTTTCTTCTATCTCAGTGAAGAGGCATTCGTCATAGCGAAGCTATCGGAGCCTCTCGCCGGCGCAGGAATATTCGCGCATAAAGGATAGGATGCCGGTCGGCTTTGCTGCGGAGCATGAAGTCGGTAATCTTCACATCGGCGTGAGCGGAATCGACGGCCGTGCGAAGGATTTCGACTGTCATGCCATAGGCACCTTCACAGAGAAATGAAAGTTCCATGCGCTCCACTCTGTAATCATCATGCTCCTCGAGCGAGAACTGATTGATGAGCAAAGTCACATAACGCACGGTATTCACATGGCGATATGCATCCAGATCGGAATAGGCAAAGGTATATGTGGCCGGCACAGGATCAGCCACCACCACCCGGCTCTCATCACCATTCAATTCGGAGGGGAGCATCATGAGGCGATGCTTCCCCGGGCGGGCGATGGGGCATTCGCGTGGCAGGAGATATTCCTCCTGAAAAGGGAGAGACTCAAGCCCGGCATTGGCATGGGTTACGGTGTCGAGCACCATCCAGATGCTTCGCGCATAGCCATAGGGGTTGCCGGCCTCGTCGCAGATGCAGAAATCGCGTTCGGAGTAGTGACGGTTCCAGCGCTCCACCCATGTATCGATGCGGAATCGACTGTCGACCAGCGGATATTCGGCCATCTCTACAGTGAGACGCGAGAGCACCCATCCGGTATGGTCATTGGGCATGAAGGGATTGCCGATACCTATGCTGTTGGCATGGGCGGTGGCGATATCGATCAGTTTTGAGGAAAGAAGAGTAAGCGACATCTCTCGCTCCGCATTCGTATCACCGGCAGAAAGAAACCAGCTTTGGGAATACTGCAGTGTCTCCTCTTTATGAGTATTGGAGCGGGTTATGGCCCGGTCTTCATCGGAGTATGTGTCATAGGGTTCCGTAAGTCCGATAAATTCACCTCGGTCGGGAGCAAATTCGGTGAAAGCCACTGCATCGCGCCGACGCTGCTCGAGCATCTCAGGAGTCTCGGCAAGGGTGAAGTGCATCGGGAAGAATCGCTTCACATTGACCATTCGCGTGAATATCCGGGCACCCTCATTATAACCCGTGCCTATTCGGGAATCCACCGGGAACATTGCTATGTCAACCTCCGGGAAAGCATCGGCAATCGGACGCAACTCTGAGCGGAAGGCCTTCTCGGCAGCCGCAATCTCTTCAGGAGTCGACTCATCGCGCCATGTCCAGCAATTGAGGTCGCCGGCATGAAATACCTTGAGATTCTGACTCTTGAGCGTGAGGGCATAGGAATTACCGATATCGGTGCTCCCGAAAGTCTGGATGGTGAGCAGCGAATCGCTATATATCTCCAGCTTGGAGAGCACGGTCACTATCGAGGGGTCTATCTTATTGCCCGCATAGGTGGACTGAGGGTTGAGCATATATCTCACCTGCCGGGCCACATCGCGCGACACCACATAGCGGATATCCGGATGCACCTCGACCCAGCGGAAGATTGCCTTGTTGAAGTGATCTTTATGGAAGTGACTCACGAGCACATAGAGCGGCAGCTCCTTAGGGAAATTCCTCACGAAGGGGGGAATTTCGGCCGCGGTGTCGGTGGGATCAAACCAATAGTCGAATACTATACCAAGCTCCTTGGTGCGGAGTAAGAAGCAATCGTGATGGATATATGTGAGTTCAAACATCGTAACAGTCGATTTTATTAATTGCGTAGCAATGTCGGCAGCGACTTCACCTCGGGATCCTGCTCCAGTCAGAGATCTCAACGCGCATCGCGGCGACCTTCGTAGTAATTTATAAACGCCTTATTGACGATGCGGGTTCCCCCCGGGGTGGGATAATCTCCGGTGAAGTACCAATCACCGGGGTGTCCGGGGATGGCTTGATGCATCGCTTCGACAGTCTGGTATACTATCTCGATGGGTGTAGTGACCTCTTCAGGACGAAGCATCTCGGCTATTTTGGCCGAAATCTCCTCATCGCTAAAGGGGGCGTAGATATCTTTCACATAGTTGCGCACTTCCTCTTTGGGAAGATTCTCCTGCTCTTTGCATTTACGATATACGGTATCGATCACATAGCTCATGCCGCGCTCGCGCAGCAGCGCCATGGCGGCTTTGAAAGCTATAAATTCATCCATTCGGCTCATATCGATACCATAGCAATCGGGATAGCGCACCTGAGGTGAAGAGGATACAATCACCAGCTTGCCGGGGTGCAGACGGTCAAGAATGCGCAGAATCGACTCGCGTAGGGTAGTGCCGCGCACGATACTGTCGTCGATCGCCACAAGATAGTCTCCCTCACGGATAGAGCCGTAGGTGATGTCGTACACGTGGGCGGCCAGATCCTTACGAGTGTCGCCCTCGGCGATGAATGTGCGCAATTTGATATCTTTGATAGCCACCTTCTCCTTGCGGATGCGATGGCGGAGCACGTCGTGGATATTACGGTCGGTCAAGGCTCCGATTGAAGCCAGACGGTTGATCTCTTCGATTTTATCCACAATCAGATGTTCTTCAAATCCCTCTACAAGGCCAAAGAATGCCACCTCGGCTGTGTTGGGGATAAATGAGAGCACGGTGCGGTCAATGTCGTTGTTGACGGCCTTGAGCACCTGTGGCACGAGATTCTTGCCGAGTTGTTTTCGCTCATTGTAGATATCCTTGTCGGAGCCTCGTGAGAAATATATGCGCTCAAACGAGCAGCGCTCATTTCGGCCTTCGGGGAGCACACGCTCTATCTTGGAACTTCCGTCGCGGTCCACAATGATTGCCTCGCCGGGCATGAGTTCATGCACATCATCGGCCTGAAGGTCGAAGGCTGTCTGTATCACGGGGCGCTCGCTGGCCACCACGATTACTTCGTCGTTGCGATAATAGAAGGCCGGGCGGATACCGTTGGGGTCGCGCATGGCCCACATATCGCCATTGCCCACTATGCCGCATATCACATATCCGCCATCCCATGTCGGGGCACATCGATGCAACAGATTGCCCACATTCAGATCGCGTGCTATAGCCCGGGAGAGATCCAGACCTCGCAGCCCGGCCTCCTGATGGATTGAGAAGAGCCGCTCATTCTCGCGGTCGAGTGCATGACCGAGCTGCTCGAGCAGAAGAAATGTATCGGCGTAAAGGCGGGGATGCTGACCGGTGGCCACAATCGAATCGAATATCTCATCCACATTGGTCATATTGAAGTTGCCGCAAAGCAGAAGATTGCGCGAACTCCAGTTGTTGCGTCGCATGAAGGGATGCACATAGCCTATGCCGGAGCGTCCGGTAGTACTGTAGCGCAGATGCCCCATGTAGACTTCCCCCTCGAATGGGAGTGGGATATTATCGGAATTGTCGGCGCCTTCGGTCCGGGCCTCTTTGATCTGGTTGCCTATCGATGCGAAGAGGTCGCGGATGGCGTCAGAACCCTGTGCGCGCTCACGAAAGATATATTCCTGACCGGGCTCGGCATCCAGCTTTACGCATCCCACACCGGCACCCTCCTGGCCGCGGTTGTGCTCCTTCTCCATGATGAGATAGAGCTTATTCAGACCATAGAAGCTGCTGCCGTATTTCTCCTTATAATATGAGAGCGGACGTAGCAGACGAATCATCGCTATGCCACATTCATGTTTTATCAGTTCCATCTGATGTTGAATATTAACCTATAACTTTTTTACCTTTGATTTTTACCTGTGTAGCTCTTTTATCAGAATTCGCTTGTGGTGTGGAATCTGATCTTGGGGAAATCCGACTGCGCCATCTGCAACACATAATTGGAGTCGGCCAGGAATACATCGCGGCCATCCTTATCGGTTGCCATAAACTGATGTTTACGCTTCTTGAATGCAGCAAGAGCCTCTTCATCATCGCTCTCTATCCAGCATGCTTTATAGAGGCTGATCGGTTCCCAGCGGCATTGTGCACCATATTCATGCAGCAGGCGATACTGTATCACCTCAAACTGCAACTGACCCACTGTGCCGATGATTTTGCGGCCATTGAACTGATTGGTAAACATCTGCGCCACACCTTCATCCATAAGCTGGCGTATACCTTTGTCGAGCTGCTTGGCCTTCATCGGGTCGGCATTCTCGATATATTTGAACATTTCAGGCGAGAATGAAGGCAATCCCTTGAAGTGCAGATTTTCACCGCCTGTGAGAGTATCACCTATCTTGAAGTTGCCGGTGTCGGGAATACCCACGATATCACCGGGGTAGGCCTCATCGACAATATTCTTCTTCTGAGCCATGAATGCCGTGGGGGCGGCAAAACGCATCTGTTTTCCCTGGCGCACGTGAAGATAATTGACATTGCGCTCAAACTTGCCGGAGCATATCTTCACGAAGGCTATGCATGAGCGGTGGTTGGGATCCATGTTGGCATGGATTTTAAACACAAATCCGCTGAAGGTCTCCTCCACGGGATTCACTTCTCTCTCCACAGCCATGATGGGGCGGGGAGACGGGGCAATCTTCACGAAGCAATCAAGCAGTTCCTTCACACCGAATGTATTGAGAGCCGAACCGAAGAATACCGGAGCCACCTCACCGCGCAGATAGGCCTCCTTGTCGAAGTCGGGATATACACCCTCAATCAATTCGAGGTCTTCACGCAGCTTGGCGGCATCGGCCTCACCCACGAGGCGGTCGACTTCAGGCGATGTCACGTCGGAGATTTCCACACGTTCGCTTATGGTCTGTTTGGAGGGTGTGAAGAGGTCGAGCCCCTGCTCATATATATTATATACACCCTTGAATTTGGCACCTATATTTATGGGCCAAGAGAGCGGACGCACCTGAATCTGGAGTTCGGATTCGAGTTCGTCGAGGATGTCGAAGGGGTCGCGACCTTCGCGGTCAAGCTTGTTGACAAATACTATCACCGGAGTCTTGCGCATGCGGCACACCTCCATTAGACGGCGAGTCTGCGTCTCCACACCCTTGGCCACATCGACCACGATGATTACCGAATCTACGGCAGTGAGGGTGCGGAAAGTATCTTCGGCAAAGTCCTGGTGACCCGGAGTGTCGAGGATATTGATTTTATAGTCGCCATAATTGAAGCCCATCACCGAGGTGGCCACCGATATGCCTCGCTGCTTCTCGATCTCCATCCAGTCGGAGGTGGCTGTCTTCTTGATTTTATTACTTTTCACCGCACCCGCCACATGGATTGCACCACCGAATAGGAGGAGCTTCTCGGTGAGAGTGGTCTTACCGGCATCGGGGTGGGAGATGATGGCGAATGTGCGCCGACGGGCTATCTCTTTGTTCAGTTCGTCTGACATCAGGTTGGTTTTACGCTGTTAAATCTCTGCGTGGTGACGTAAATGCCATCTTGCAGAAAATTATCTGATTAGTCTTCACGGTCGGTGAAGAGCTCGTTGTTGTAATCCTTTTTATAATAATGTGAAAGCATCGCCATAAAGCGGGATATCTGAGAGATTGCTTCGAGAGTCTCCTTCGATATTTCCTCACCTTTCAGGCGGAGCATCAATATGCCGTAAAGAGCATTGAGACATGTCTCGATCTCACCGGCTTTCTCCTCGCCGGCCTTGGCGCGGAGCTCTACTATAAAGGGGAGGGTCTTATAGAATTCGGCGCTATACTGCGCAAATCTTTCATCGGCCAGCAGGCGGCGGTGCAGATCATCGAGAGCGATAATCACATTCTTATTGAGCTGGAGGTGCCCCTTCTTCTCCACTCCCTCGCGGCGCATCATATCTATCAGCGACTCATACCAGTCGTGAAGATCCCGTCGCTGCTCAGGAGTAAGATTGGAATACTTTGAGATGATTTCATTATCGATACGGTCGATATCCAATCCATAAGCGCGGATTAAATCTTCGATCTGCCACATATAGAGAAGATACTCGGCTATATTTTCTCTCTTTTTTTCAGATGCTGTGTACATGTCTTAGCTACTGTTTTTCTCAAACTGCAAAATTACAAAAAATCCCTCAATCCTCTAATAAAACATCATGCCTTTGCAGTGAGTTCGGGGAGTTTGCGCCATATGAGGGCTGTCACACCAAAAGTGGCAAGCGTAGTGAGCATCACAAATAGGAAAAAGAGAGGATAGCCCACATCCGATCCATCGGTGGGGAGAAGGATGGTGAGTAGATCATATTGGCGCGCCATATCGCCCAGTGCGGCCAGGCGCTCGAATATCCATCCGGCCACCATGCCGGGAAGCATCATGCCCAGAGCCATGAATGCTGTGCAGAAGGCATAATGGGAAGTGGAGCTCTCACCACGGCTATAATACATCAGAAAAAGCATAAAGGCGGTGAATCCATAGCCGTAGCCGAATTGCTCGATACCGATAAGGGTCGACACAAGCAGGAAGTCGGCAGGCTGCATGGCGGCCAGATAGCAATACACCACGCAGGGGAGAGCCAGAGCCGCCGCCATCGGCCATAGACATCGGCGCAGACCGATACGTGATATCGCCACACCTCCGGCTATCCCACCGGCCAGCAGAGCTATCACACCCACAGTGCCATTGACCACACCAATCTGGGTAGTAGAGAGCCCCAGACCTCCGGCAGCCGGTGAATCCTTAAGGAATGGCTGTACCAGCTTTATGCATAGAGCCTCCGGCAACCGGTAGAGTAGCATAAAGGCGAGTGCGCTCCAGATGAAAGGACGGCGGAAAAAGGTCACGAAGGTGTGAAGGAAGTCGACTATAATTCCCGAAGCCTTTACATCGGTGGCCGGCTTATCACTGTCGGGGCGTGGAAGCACCAGTAGATGATAACCGAAAATGAGGAGGAAGAATAGGGAGAGGATGGCAAATGTGATTCCCCATGCAAGAGGGATATTGCCGGTGGTGCTCTCCAGATAACCGGCGAGCATCACCAATCCACCCTGACCCACCACACTTGCTATGCGATAGAAGGTGGAACGCACGCCCACATAGGCGGCCTGCTGCCGCTCATCGAGTGCGAGGATATAGAATCCGTCGGCCGCGATATCGTGGGTAGCCGAAGCAAACGCCATAATCCAGAAAGACACCAATGTGGTGATCAGCCATAGCGAAGCCGGGAGCATAAGTGGCACGGCAGCTATAGTGATTCCTGCCACCGCAGCCATCGCCACACAGAGTATGGCCTGCATCGAAGAGACCCAGGCGCGTTTGGTGCCGATCAGATCGACAAACGGACTCCAGAACGGCTTGATGACCCATGGCAGATAGAGCCAACCGGTATAGAACGCCATCTCGGCCTTGGACAGACCAATATTGGTGAGCATGAGCACCGTGAGGGTATTTACAGCAAAATAGGGCAACCCTTCGGCCACATAGAGAGTCGGAATCCAGCTCCAGGGTGTGGAATGTTTCCTCATTTTTAATTAAGTAGTTTATATTGAAGTAGTTCTCAGGCGCTCTAAGAGCGCGTTCCTTAAAATTTCGGGGTCGTAGGGGCGGCGATTTTTGAGCGGATTTTGCGAGTCGAAGAAGGAAC
>JAIDKG010000103.1:17939-20465 GCA_029051525.1 Muribaculaceae bacterium | reverse complement strand
GAGGGACTGAAGGTCTCGGGATTATTGGCAAGGGTGAGGGCTTGGCGATGAGCGGCCGGCCGGGAAGGATGGAAGATGAGCATAATTCCATATTTCGGGAGAGATTGAGGGGTGTCGGAGCGGTGGATTGTGTCGGAATGATGGAGAAGAGAGTGGATGGAGGCTAATGGATGGGAAATGGTTGGAAAAGTGGCGGAAATGGGGTAGATGGGTGTTATAGAATTTGTATACATATATTCATTTTAATTAATAATCGGGGATTTTGTCAGAGAAATAATGTAAAAACAGGGTAGAAAGGGCTAAAAAACATGTTGTACAATATTTTTTTAAATTTTAGCGGTTAAAAAGTTTGAGCGGATGTAATTTATTGCTAATTTTGGGGAGTGTTGAAAGCAGATAGACCATCTCGCTAACTTTAATTACCAATTTATTCAATCATGAAAAGACATTTACAGACCATGTTGGCCGGTGTCGGTATGTTGGCACTCGCCACAATGCCGACATTCGGTGCGACACAAGTCGGCCCTGGTGCCGCGCAGTCGCCGGTGACCGCCTATTCAGATGGAGTGAAGGGCACGCAGAACAATCCCTATTACGTGGAGGATCTTCTGGCTATGGATCTTCCCGACACAGAGCAGCCGGTGGAAGATGTATGGCTTGAGGGCTATATCGTAGGCTGGGTGAAGGGAATGTTCTATTCTTCAGGAGTGCAATTTGAACTTGATCCTGCAGGAGAGACAGTGAATAGCAACATCGTCCTCGCTTCCTCCGAGGATGAGACCGATCCTGACTTGTGTGTGCCCGTGCAGCTTCCCAAGGGAGCGGTGCGCAATGAGCTGAATCTGAATTCCAATCCGGGCAATCTTGGCAAGTATGTGAAGATTCACGGCCAGTATGCCCAGTATTTCGGGCGTCGTGGCTTCAAGCAAGTCGACGAGTATGAGTGGGTTGAGACTGAGATTCCCGAAGATCCGTCGACACAGATGTATGTAATCGGGGACAACGTCAACGGTGCTGAATGGGAGCTTGCCTCACCCGATGCCAAGATGACAATGACCTCACCCGGCGTATGGGAATGGAGTGGAATGGTGCTTGGCCCCGTGTTTAAGTTTAACGACGGCACATGGAGCGGCGACTATATTATAGGTAGTGCATTATATGAAGGGGTATGTCTTGACGTGCCCTATCCTGTAATCAACTCCGGAGATGCTTTTAATCTGAGATTAGACGAAGGCGTCGAAATCAATAAGCCCCGTATCGTGCTCGACCTCAACACAATGCAGGTGACAGTGAGCGGTAATACGAAGGTGGCAGAGGAGTACTTCGCGGTAGGCGATTTCAATGAGTGGGTGATCGGCCTTAACACAAGCCGCTTTGAGCTTCAGACCGATGGTAGCTATAAGCTTGCCAACTTCACAATAGCCGGTGACGGAGAAGTGAAAGGGAGCCTGCTCATATCTACAATGGGTTATGCTGAAAAGTATGGTGTCGCCGCAGGTGCAGAAGTGCTTAAAGCCGGCCGCGAGGTGGCACTCGAGCTGAATGGTGAAAATATCCAGTATAGCGTGCCCGCCGGAAAATATGACGTGGTGTTCCGTGATGGCGATGCTCCGACACTAAAATTTGTGCCTGTCTTCGCAGCCGACAAGGGTGCGCTTGAGAATCCGTACACTGTCGATGAGTTCTATATGCTCGATGTCGACAACACGATCAATAATGTATGGCTCAATGCCTATATAGTAGGATGGGTGGAAGGTGCCGCATATGACAGTGGCGTACACTTCGAGCTTGGTGCCGACGACAGCACAACACAGACCAACATCCTCGTGGCAGCCTCTCCCGATGAGACCGATGCCCAGGCATGTATCCCCGTGCAGCTCCCCAACGGAGCAATCCGCACCGGTCTTAATCTTAAGGACAACCCCAATAACCTCGGCAAGCAGGTGTTGCTGAGAGGCGACTACACCAAATACTTCTCACGTCGCGGTCTGAAGAGCACCTCGAAGTTCCAGATTGTGACCGAGATCGGTGAGCCGGTAGCTCTGACAGTGCAGATTGCCGATGGTCCGGCCATGAAATCTCAGGCCCGCGACAAGGAGGAGATGGTGCTCAACGTGGCATTTGCCGACGAATACTGGGAGGTTACAGAGGCTTCGGTCAATGGTGAGAAACTCTTTGATACCCCTGCTGCCGATGCTGAGATCAAATTCACAGTGAATGGCGACACTCAGGTAGAGGTGATGGTAGGCTATAAGGGTGAACTGCAGTTTGTAGAGACATCCGGTGTGGTTGAACTCACCGATGCCATCAAGGTCGGAGTGGCCGATGGTAAGGCATATGTAGAGGGTCTTGCCGAGGGAGATGAGGTTGTGGTCTACAGCATGGCCGGTATGATCATCGGCCGCCACAAGGCTACTGACTCTCGCCTTGAGATTAAGCTCGACAAAGGCGCATATGTGGTGCGCGTAGGAGAGAAGGCTGCCAAGGTAGCTCTCTGATTAGAGAGCTCTGAGTACTCAGAGAGCT
>JAIDKG010000103.1:0-17839 GCA_029051525.1 Muribaculaceae bacterium | reverse complement strand
CAGAGTACTCAGAGAGCTCAGAGTACTCAGAGAGCTCAGAGTACTCAGAGAGCTCAGAGTACTCAGAGAGCTCAGAGTACTCAGAGAGCTCAGAGCACTCAGAGAGCTCAGAGTACTCAGAGCACTCAGAGAGCTCAGAGAGCTCAGAGTACTCAGAGCACTCAGAGAGCTCAGAGAGCTCAGAGGGCTCAGAGCACTCAGAGGGCTCAGAGAGCTCAGAGCACTCAGAGAGCTCAGAGCACTCAGAGTGAAGCAGGTATAAATACGAGTACAAAAAAGGAGAGGCGCCGCAGGTTGACTGCGGCGCCTCTTTGGATTTGCTGCTGAAGCGAATAGGGCTTAGCAGGTTTTCTGGTCGAGGTAGGGGTTGTATTTGCTCCAGTCGGCGATGGGGGGCATTACGCCGAGCGAGATGACCTCGTCGCGAAGGGCGCAGAGGTGCTTGTAGCTCTCGTCGAGTGATTTCTCTTCGGCCGGAGTGCCCTTTACCGGAGTGACCTTCACACCTTCGCGGCTCACGGTTGTCTCCATGGCCATCATGATGTGAGAGAATCGGTCGTTGTTGACGTAGGTGCCTACAGGCCAACGGAATGTGGGGCCGCCCATAGCGGCTGCGATCATCTCGATAGAGAGGTAGGCCGGGCTCTGGAACGAGCTTCTTCCGCGAAGGTCGATGATATTCTTGCCGCCCTGGATTACACGTACCTTAATCTCCTCCCAATCCTTTTCAGGAAGTTTTTCGGTGCCTACAATCTCGGTGAGAGGTTTGCCGTCGACCACAGCTGTCGAGGCGTATACGGCCATCTGCTCGCCGTGACCGCCATATGTGCGGCAATTGATGATTTCATCGGCAGGCATCTTGAAGTATTTAGAGAGCTCATTGCGCAGACGGGTTGAGTCGAGCGCAGCGAGAGTTGACACCTGCGAGGGTTTCAGACCGGAATAGAGAAGAGTGATAAGACCGGTGATATCGGCCGGGTTGAATACCACGACCACATGTTTCACATCCGGGCAGTATTTCTTCACATTCTTGCCGAATTCCTCAGCGATGGCGGCATTACCCTTGAGGAGGTCCTCACGGGTCATTCCGGCCTTACGGGCGGCGCCACCGGAGTTGACGATATATTTGGCACCTGTCAGAGCTTCCTCGATATCGGAAGTATATGTGAGGTTGAGCCCCTCGAAACCGCAGTGGAGCAGCTCTTCAGCCACACCTTCGAGTCCGGGAGCATAGGGGTCGTAGAGGCAGATATTGGGTGTGAGGCCCATCATGATAGCTGTCTGCGCCATGTTGGAGCCAATCATGCCGGCAGCGCCGACGATTACAAGCTTGTCATTAGTGAGATAAGACATTCTTTCTATTGTATTAACAGTTAATAAATTAGTTTTCCAGATTTAAGGCCTCCTGATTGTGCCGTAGGTCAGATTGCTGCAGCTTGCTGATAGAGACCAAAGAGGAGGGGCGGAAGCCGGAGAGATGGTGATGAGTGTGCCGTTTCTCCGGCTTTCATATATGGAACAATGAAGGGGGTAAGATGGTTTATAACAGTAGAAATTAAAAATATATAGAGAAAGATGAATACCCTGAAAAAGATAATTATTTCGGCAGCGGGACTGATGCTATGTGCATCGGTTGGCTTTGCTCAGAATTCAGCACCGGCTCCCGGAGCCGGTGGAGGTTTCCGCCCCGGTGGAGGTGGCGGATTCGGAGGCAACTCAGCTCCCGCGCCGGGAGCCGGAGGAGGCTTTCAACCATCAGGACCGGCCTACGGAGGTCCCGGTTGGAATGGACCGGCCTGGGGCGGTCCGTGGGGTGGCGGCTGGCAGGCCTCGCCACCTGTGGTTGTGAATGTCACCCCCGGAGTGTTTACCGGTATGAACAACGGGGTATGCAATGTGGTAGGTGTGGGCTATGATGCACAAGGGATCTGGCGCACTGTGCCTATGCGGGTAGCCTATTCCTGGAATGGCGCCCAGTATGATGTGATGGTGCTCAATGCCTGGAATCCATGGACCGATATGTGGAACCGGGGTATCGACACACAGGCTTATAATACTACTTACTACCTGCACGGCAATACATATAATTTCTATACGATATTGCCTACGGGAACCTTCTACTTCAATCTGTAGGAGGGGGGGGGACTGTAGGAAGCGATGGCTAAGGATTTGGAATAATGAATAAGCGCCGCGGCATCCTTGGTGTCGCGGCGCTTATGGCAGATATGGTTGAATATGGTAGTTGGGGCTATACTATTGAGGCGTGAGAGGGAGGAAGGTTAGAAGTCCGACTCGCCATATCCGGAATTGTCGACAGGCTCGGCAGTGTCGCGGCGGTTCTGCTTGGATTTCATATTACCGAAGGAATATTTGACCGTCAGGCTGATGGTGCGGCCACCGCGCCATCGCTCGGAATACTGAGTATATCCGATACCGTCGACAGTGCTCTTGAAGCGTCGGGAGTCGAATACATTGCGGCAGTTGAGCGAGAATGACCAGTCGCCGAGATTCTTGCGCAAAGCCAGGTCAACGCTCCAGCCACCCTGACGGCTACCCTGAGCTGTGAGGGCCTTCGATGCATAGCGTCCGGTGGCCTGGAAAGAGAGGCTCCACGGAATCTTGACCGATGCCATCATG
Organism: Muribaculaceae bacterium; assembly: GCA_029051525.1. GTDB lineage: Bacteria > Bacteroidota > Bacteroidia > Bacteroidales > Muribaculaceae > Lepagella. Next base: position 15,202 of record JAIDKG010000103.1, on the reverse strand, counting down.
CGGGCATCCCATGCGAAAGAATTGCGAGCCTCGCCCGAGAGGGGGAATGTCTTGCCATCGGCATGATATGTTGTAGACCACGCGGAGATATGGTCGTTGTAGAGATTGACCGTAGTGGTGAGGTCGAGGCAGCGGAAGAGAGAATTCTTCGACACGATTTCCACACCCGAATTGGTCTGCCTTCCGATGTTGTCCCAAGTGGTATACATCACATTATTGTCGAGATATGACATGCGGTTCATCAGATTGCTGCTCTGACGGAAATATGCCGACACGGAGATCATATGCATTGTCCAGCTCTTGAGATAATTGAGTTCGAAGGAGTTGGCATATTCCGGTTCGAGTTCGGGATTACCATAGCTGATGTTGGCCGGATCTGAGATGTCGCGGAAAGAGTTGAGCTGTCCGCCCCACGGGCGGCGGATACGGCGGGTATAGTTGATCTGCACCTCATTATCCATAGGGAGCGAATAGCTCAGGAAGGCAGAGGGGAAGAGGGCAAAATTATTCTTCTTATACCAATCGACCGATTCCGGGGCCTGACCGTAGGCCAGCGAGCGGGTGCGCACCTGCCAAGCCTCCCCGCGCAGGCCTGCCGAGAAGCTGAAGTCTTTCACCTTTCCACCCAGAGTGAGGTAGAGAGCCGAGATATTATTGTTGTAGATGAAACGGTTGTAGAGATCTTCGGCCACAGTCATGCTCTCCGGAGTGGCACCCTGAAGGGTATTGACCGGAGTGTTCTCATGATTATAGTTGCCCTGGAAACCGCTTTCCAGCTTCAGCCATGAGAGAATCTGGTTGGAGTAATCGAGCTTTGCCTCGATATTATTGGAGTTGATATCCTGGTGCTGCTCCTGATAGAGATCGTAGTCGGATGTGATGCCGTCGTCGAAAGAGCGGTTTTCATGATATGAGTTCACACCCGGCCCGCCCCAATGGCTAAATCCGATATTGAGGTTGAGGGTATGGTTTTTGTTCCATTCATGTAAGTAGCCCATTTCGACGTGGCCGCTTCGCATGTCATTGCTGTTTTTTGAGAAGTCGGTATTTGAGGCCCAATGGTCGGGGAGGGAGGAGGAGTAGAGAGTATTGGAGTATCCCCACCGGTGGCCGAACATTCCGAATGCAGAAGCCGAAATCTGGTCCGAATCAGTGAGATGGAACGTTGTTCCGGCGCGGAGAAAGAGGTTGTTGCCATGATTATGGCTGTCGCCATCGGAGTTGAGGAAATATCCGGAGTCATAGTCACGGCGAGACAGGGAGCCGCCTGTATTATGGCGCATACGGAATCCTATTCCGGCATAGCTTTCCCATCGTGACGTGTTATAGTTGAAATTCACACCGACATTGCCCCCACCTCTTGAGTTGGCGCTGAGTTCGGCCGAACCGAAATAACCGCCTCGGCGGTCTTTCTTGAGGATGATATTGATGATACCCGATGTACCTTCAGGCGAATACTTAGCCGAAGGGTTGGTGATGACCTCGATGCTTTCGATAGTTTCGGCCGGAATCTGCTCCAGGATCTGCGCACGGTTGTCGGCCGTAAGTCCCGACTCCTTGCCGTTGATCCATATTGTCACGCTTGAATTGCCCCGGAGCGACACTTCGCCATCCTGGTCGACCTCGACCGATGGAATTGACTCCAGGAGTTCAGATGCCGACTGGCCGGCAGCCGCTATATTGGCATCCACCTGGAAAACCTTCTTGTCGAGTTCGAAACGCATCTGCGAACGGACACCCTCCACCACGACCTCCTCCAGCACTTTGGTGTCGTCGGCCATGCGGAGTTCGCCCACATTCACATTCTGGCCGGCGATGGTGACCGGCTGCTCCAGATCAATGTTGCCTACTGAAGAAACTTTAACAATATATTTGCCATCCTTCACTTTAGGAAGAGTGAATCGGCCCTCCAGGTCGGTTTCTGTGCCTATGGGGAGGGGATTGCCTTTGGCATCGAGGAGTTGCACGGTGGCGAAGTCGAGCGGCTGGCCGCTCTCCTTGCTTGTGACCTGACCTGTGACCGCACCATCGGCCCAAGCCAGGCAGGGGAGAATAAACAGAGAAGTGGAAATAAAGGGTTTTATAATATGGTTCATAGCTGGAAGGCCGCCCTCTGGGAGAGGGGAGAATGGCCGTGGAGTTTGGTTGAACTTAAGAATGGTAATCATCCGATTACGGAAGATATGACTCAAGGAGGGGTAAAAAGTTTACCAAGCTTCTACTAAAAAGTGTTAAGGGCGCTCTAACGCGCTCTAAAATGCAAAAAAGGGGGAGGAAGTGTGCTAACGTGGTCTAAAGCGGTGAATAATTGTCGATTTTTGGGAAAAAGGGGTGGTTACTTCACAAAAAAAATGTAAATTTGTGATTGATTTCCCCGGAGTGTACACTGTCGGGGAGAGAAAAGGGCATTCCGGAAACTTCACGGCCTCTTAAGAGGGGGTCGCGGAGGGCCGGGTGCCGGGATAAAAAACAGCAATTCAATAATAGCAGAATGAAAGCGTATGTATTCCCCGGTCAGGGGGCACAGTTTGTAGGCATGGGCAAGGATCTCTACGAGAATAATGCCGAGGCCCGCGAGATGTTTGAGAAGGCCAATGAAGTATTGGGCTTCCGAATCACCGACCTTATGTTTGAGGGCACAGAGGATGATCTGAAGCAGACCAAGGTTACCCAGCCTGCCATCTTCCTGCACAGTGTGATACTGGCCAAGTCGCTTGGCGAGGAGTTCAAGCCCGACATGGTGGCCGGTCACAGCCTCGGAGAGTTCTCGGCGCTGGTAGCCGCCGGCGCACTGAGCTTCGAGGATGGTCTGCGTCTTGTGTCGCAGCGCGCCATGGCCATGCAGAAGGCCTGCGACCTGCGTCCGTCGACAATGGCAGCCGTTCTTGCCCTTTCCGATGAGAAGGTAGAGGAGCTTTGCGCCGAGGTGGATGATGTAGTGGCTCCGGCCAACTATAACTGTCCCGGTCAGGTGGTGATATCCGGTACCGTAGAGGGTATCGACGCCGCTTGCGAGAAGATGCTTGCAGCCGGTGCAAAGCGTGCACTGAAGCTGAAGGTGGGTGGTGCGTTCCACTCTCCGCTCATGGCTCCCGCACAGGAGGAGCTTGCAGCCGCCATCGAGGCAGCACCCTTCCACAAGCCGGTGGCTCCGGTATATCAGAATGTAGATGGCAAGCCCCACACAGATCCTGAAGAGATCAAGGCCAACCTCATCAAGCAGCTCACTGCTCCGGTGCGTTGGACTCAGGATGTGGAGGCTATGGTGGCCGACGGTGCCGATGAGTTTATCGAGCTCGGCCCCGGCAGCGTGCTTCAGGGCCTTGTGAAGAAGATAGCCCGCGGGGTAGCCACTTCGGGCAAGCAGTAAAAGAACAAGAGTGTGGCCCGCCCGGATGAGTGTGGCCACACTTTTTTATTACCCCGCGCTCTTAAGGAACAGCGCGCTCTTAAGGAACAGACCATCACAGACAGCGAAAAGAGAATAAAAAACAGGAATGAAGAAATACAACGTAGCGATAGTAGGTGCCTCAGGCGCCGTGGGCCACGAGTTCCTCCGGGTGCTCGATGAGCAGAATTTCCCGATTGAAAATCTACGCCTTTTCGGCTCCACACGGTCGGCAGGCAGCACACTCCCTTTCCGCGGAAAGGATTACACCATCGAGCTCCTTTCGGAAGATTCCGATTTCTCAGGAGTCGACATCGCCTTCACCTCGGCCGGTGCAGGCACATCGAAGCAATATGCCGATGTGATCACACGCCATGGGGCGGTGATGATCGACAATTCATCAGCCTTCCGCATGGATTCCGATGTGCCTCTGGTTGTGCCCGAGGTCAACGCAGCCGATGCGCTTGAGCGTCCGCGCAATATCATCGGCAACCCCAACTGCACCACAATCCAGATGGTGGTGGCACTCAAACCGATCCACGACCTGTCGCCCATCCGCCGGGTGCGAGTGGCCACATATCAGGCAGCCTCAGGAGCAGGCGCGGCCGCGATGGACGAGCTGGTGGAACAGTATGCCGAGATAGCGGCAGGTAAGAAACCTACAATCGATAAATTCGCCTATCAGCTTGCCTATAATGTCATTCCCCAGGTGGATGTATTCACCGAGAATGACTATACGAAAGAGGAGATGAAGATGTACAACGAGACCCGCAAGATAATGCACTCCGACGACATCCGAGTCTCTGCTACATGTGTGCGCATTCCGGTGCTTCGTGCCCACAGCGAGTCAATCTGGGTCGAGACAGAGACTCCGCTCGAAATCGCGGCCGTTCGCGAAGCTTTCGAGAAGGCCCCCGGCCTTGTGGTGGCCGACGATCCCGCCTCAAAGGTATATCCGATGCCGCTTGACATCACAGGGAAAGACCCCGTGTATGTGGGCCGTCTGCGCCGCGACATAGCCGACGACTGCGGTCTGAGCTTCTGGGTGGTAGGCGACCAGATCAAGAAAGGGGCCGCCCTGAATGCCGTGCAGATTGCACAGTGGCTCATAGCTCACGATCCCCGACTGGCCTGACCCGCGACAGTATATATTCATCTCCCGGCAATTGGCCCGGGAGATGAATAAACTAAACTATAACATATCATACTAACCTTACACCTAATTACAAATGAAACAAGACGACGAAAGCCTCATGACGCCGACCGGTCTGCCCGAGAACGCCTTCCGCGAGCTCGGAGCCGACGAGGAGTATCGGCCCGTCATGGCTCCGGCTCACGACCAGAAGGAAGTGACCCCCTACTCGGTGATCACCGGTCTGGTGATGGCCATTGTGTTTTCAGCAGCTGCCGCCTATCTTGGCCTGAAAGTGGGTCAGGTATTCGAGGCAGCCATCCCCATTGCTATTATCGCAGTGGGTCTCTCCAATGCTCTTGGCAAGAAGAACTCGCTGGGCCAGAATGTCATCATCCAGTCGATCGGTGCCTGCTCGGGTGTGATCGTGGCGGGTGCCATCTTCACCCTCCCGGCGCTCTTCATCCTGCAGGCAAAGTATCCTGAGATTACGGTGCAGTTCTACCAGATCTTCCTCAGTTCGCTGCTGGGAGGTATTCTCGGTATACTCTTCTTCATCCCCTTCCGCAAATATTTCGTGAAGGATATGCACGGCAAGTACCCCTTCCCCGAGGCCACAGCCACCACACAGGTGCTTATTTCGGCACAGGCCGACGCCGAGAGCGGACAGGGCAATCAGGCCAAGACACTTATCATCGCCTCACTCATAGGCGGTATCTACGACTATCTGGTGGCCACCTTCGGATGGTGGGCTGAGACAATCAACAGCACGGCATCGGCCTGGGGCACCACGATTGCCGAGAAGACTAAGCTCGTGCTGAGCTGCAATACCGGCGCAGCGCTTCTCGGCCTCGGCTACATTGTGGGGCTGAAATATGCGTTCGTAATATTCGCAGGCTCAATCTTCGTATGGTGGATTGTGATCCCCCTGATGGGAACCTATGGAGCTCCCGAACTTCAGGCCCTGGAGCCCGATATGATATTCAAGGATTATGCCCGAATGATCGGTATCGGCGGTATCGCCATGGCCGGTGTGATCGGTATCATCAAGAGCTGGCCCATCATTGTGCAGGCTGTAGGTCTGGCCGGTCGCGAGCTGAAGGGTAAATCGGCAGCCGCCAAGGAGGTGCGCTGGCAGATGGATATCTCGATGAAGCATATAGTCTTCTTTGTGGCTTTAGCTCTGGCAGCAGTGCTGATATTCTTCTGGTTTGGCGTGATCAATACCTTCTGGCAGGCCGCAGTGGCATGGCTGGTAGTGCTTGTGATAGCATTCCTTTTCACCACGGTGGCAGCTAATGCGATTGCAATCGTAGGCAGCAACCCTGTGAGCGGCATGACGCTGATGACCCTTATCATCGCATCGGCCATCTTCGTGGGTATCGGTCTGAGCGGCACAAGCGGCATCGTGGCCTCGATGGTGATCGGCGGCGTGGTCTGCACGGCACTCTCCATGGCCGGCGGCTTCGTGACCGACCTTAAGATCGGCTATTGGCTCGGCTCTACACCCAAGAAGCAGGAGAGCTGGAAATTCCTCGGCACCCTGGCATCGGCCGCCACAGTGGGTGGTGTGATCATGGTGCTCAACCAGGTGTATGGATTCTCGGGCGACAATGCCCTCGTGGCACCGCAGGCCAACGCCATGGCCAAAGTGATCGAGCCCCTCATGATGGGTGGCGACACACCCTGGATACTCTATATGGTAGGTGCAATTCTGGCAGCCATCCTCAACTGGCTCGGTGTGCCGGCGCTGGCATTCTGTCTGGGTATGTTTATACCGCTCTCGCTCAACACTCCGATGCTCGTGGGTGGCGCGATTGCCTACTATGTGAGCCACAGTTCGAAAGACCAGGCTGTCAACGACCGTCGCCGTGACCGCGGCACACTGCTCTCGAGTGGTCTTATCGCCGGCGGCGCACTGTTTGGTGTATTCGCTGCAGTGACCCGCTTTGCCGGCTTTGAGTATGTGAATCCGCTTTCCCCCGGCCTGACACAGATATTGGGCTGCACAGCCTATGCGCTCCTGATCTGCTATCTGATCTGGGACTCCAAGCGAGTGAAATAATGGCGGCTTCGCCACAAGATAAAAATCCCGGCTCGGTGCATCGAGCCGGGATTTTTTATCTTGGTGGGGCAGAGGCGGCTTTGCGCCTTATCTTACGGGGAGGGTGGGGTTGATGAAGAATACTTTGCCGGTGGTGCGGGTGAGGGCGGTGTAGAACCAGCGGTAGAAATTCTCATCAAGTTCGTCGGGGTTGATGCCCGACATGTCGATATATACATGCTCCCATTGGCCACCCTGGGCCTTGTGGCAAGTGATGCAGTAGCCATATTTCGCCTGGAGGGCGTTGTAGAAAGGGTCCTCCATTGTGGCCTTGATGCGCTCGGAGAGTTCCCCCTCCTGCGCGGCGATGACATGGGTATAGAATCGGTCCATCTCGGCAGTGGGAATCGCCGGACCTTCGGCCATGAGAGAGCGCAACATCAGTTTGGCGCCGATCTGCATCCCCGATGAGGGGAAGAAAAGTTCCACATCGGTGAAATAGCGGCCATACATCTTTTCCGAGCGCCCCACCCATTTCACCTCTGCCATATCTCCATTGGCAATGAAATTGGTGGCCTTGTTGAGTTTGCTCCAATAATAGTCGTTCTTGGCGATTACGAGCCGGTCGCCCCGCTGCAGCGGTTCTTCGGCCATCATCACGAGATTGCGTATGGCCTGATTGTAGCGGTTGGCGCGAGAATTGGAACGAGTGATAATAATCGTATTCTCACATCCCACATCAGCCCATGAGTCGGTGAGGCAGTCGGCCATATCAGCGCTCGATATCACCTCCACATCATCAAATCCATCCACCAGGATTTCAGGGCGGAGCCCCGAAGAGGGGTCAAACATGAGTTGGCGCATCCGTGTGGCATTATACAGCACCCCGCTGTGGGCGCTCTGCCGCATAGGAATATCAAGCACAAATAGAATTGGATTCAGCCCCAATTGCCTTATTCGCTCCGGATTCATGGCCGGCGAGTCGGTCATTCCCACCGGGGGTAGCTGAGCCATATCGCCCACGAGGATAATCCGGTTTCCCTCCGACGAGAAGATATGTCGCAGCATCTGGCATAGGAGAGAATGAGCAGGGGAAGGACTGTCGGTAATCAGCGAAGCCTCATCGATGATAAAGACCGCATTGCTGTCATGGTTGGGAGCCAGCACATATCGAGCATCGGGCGAAGCCGACTCCGGACGGTATATGCGGCGATGGATAGTAGAGGCCTTTCCCCCCGAGAAATCGGAAGCCACCTTGGCGGCTCGCCCCGTAGGCGCGAGAGTCACGCTCTTCACCTTCAACTCAGAAAGCGCCTTGATAAGGGCGGCCATGATAGAAGTCTTGCCCGAACCGGCATAGCCGTTGAGCATAAAGATATCGCGCGGAGCGCCCGTGCAAATGAAAGCGGCGAGCGCCTCGATGAGCTGAGCCTGTAGCGGCACAGGCTCAAAAGGGAGAAAAGCGCGTATGCGCGCGGCCAATTCGATGGAATCCATGGGGTGAAAGTCAAATAAATCACAAATTTATAAAAAATATAATATCGATGAGCCTCCAAGTGAAAATAATTTAGTAATTTTGTCGGCGTGTATATCACCCGCCCCTGTCAAGGGTCATGCTGCGGATGGTCGGCCCCCCGATTCGGCATCGCCAGATCATCGCATGGCATAGGCCGCATCGCATGAAGCGCGACAGGACCCACAGGATAGAATAGACACTTAAGGTAATTCAAAAATTATATTTTTAGGAAACTGAAACTATGAAAATCGAAAAAGTAATCGGTCGCGAAATTCTTGATTCGCGTGGTAATCCCACAGTAGAGGTAGACGTAATTCTGGAAAGCGGCGTAATGGGCCGTGCAGCAGTTCCCTCCGGTGCATCCACAGGCGTCAACGAGGCTCTCGAGCTCCGCGACGGCGACAAGAACCGCTATCTCGGCAAGGGTGTGCTCAAGGCAGTGGCCAACGTGAATGGCCCCATCGCCGAGCTCCTCAAGGGCTGGAACGTGCTCGATCAGGTAGGCATCGACGAGGCCATGATCAAGCTCGATGGCACAGAGACCAAGTCTAACCTCGGTGCCAACGCCATCCTGGGTGTATCGCTCGCCTGCGCCAAGGCAGCAGCCAACTATCTCGACCTTCCCCTTTACAAATATATCGGTGGCGCCAACACTTACGTGCTTCCCGTGCCGATGATGAACATCATCAACGGTGGTGCTCACTCCGACGCTCCCATCTGCTTCCAGGAGTTCATGATCCGTCCCGTAGGCGCATGCTGCTTCAAGGAGGGTATCAGAATGGGTACAGAGGTGTTCCACGCCCTCAAGAAGGTGCTCAAGGGCCGCGGCCTCAGCACTGCAGTAGGCGACGAGGGTGGTTTCGCTCCCAACCTCGAAGGCACTGAGGATGCCCTCAACGTAATCATGCAGGCCATCAAGGAGGCAGGCTACGAGCCCGGCAAGGATGTGACTATCGGTCTTGACTGCGCATCTTCGGAGTTCTTCAAAGATGGTGTATATGACTACACATGGAAGCAGGGTGCCGACGCTCCCAAGCGCACAAGCGAGGAGCAGGCCAAATTCCTCGAGCAGCTCGTCAACGAATATCCCATCGACTCAATCGAGGACGGTATGGCCGAGAATGACTGGGCAGGCTGGAAGATTCTGACTGACCTCATCGGCGACCGTTGCCAGCTCGTGGGCGACGACCTCTTCGTGACCAACGTGAAATATCTCGAGCGCGGCATCGCCGAGGGTTGCGCCAACTCAATCCTCGTAAAGGTTAACCAGATCGGTTCACTCACCGAGACTCTCCGCGCAGTAGAGATGGCACAGCGCAACCGCTACACTGCCGTTATCTCTCACCGTTCGGGCGAGACTGAGGACGCTACTATCGCTGACATCGCAGTGGCTACCAACGCCGGCCAGATCAAGACAGGTTCTGCAAGCCGCTCCGACCGTATGGCCAAGTACAACCAGCTGCTCCGCATCCAGGAGGAGCTCGGCAAAGAGGCTGCCTACGGCTATCCCCTGATCAAGCGCATCAATAAATAAGTGAATATCCCCCCGGGATAGTCACTATGACACCACACAGAGGGCGTGGAGGCCGGACAATCGGTCTTCGCGCCCCTATTTTTCCCCCCTCATTGCCTGACAGCCCTTGCCGCAAGGCAGGGGTGATACTGTGGCCGCCGGTATCCCTCTCACCGCCGGGATGGGGAGTACAAAAATCCCGATTATGACCAATTACGACTTCAACTACCATGGCCCCGTGGTGGTCTTCGACCTCGACGACACCCTGATGCGCGAGCGCGACTTCTGCCGCTCCGGATTCCGCCACATCGAGAAGCGCCTCATAGCCGAGCGCGGCGAGCACTGGTGTGGGATAGCCGCCAGCATGGAGGAGCGGCTCAACAACCGCGCCAATTACTTCGCCCTGCTCGAAGAGCGGCTCGCAGCCGAATGCCCCGACGCTCAGACGCTCAGATCGCTCATGGCCGATATAGTGGCCGATTACCGCAGCCATCGCCCCGACAGGCTCCACATGGCGCCCGGGGCAGCCGCGCTCATCAGCGAGCTGCAGCGCCGCGGCATCGTAATGGCCCTCGTGACCGATGGCCGCTCGGTGACCCAGCGCCGCAAAATCGAGGCTCTCGGCCTGAATGCATATATCAATCCTGCCGACATCTTCATATCCGAAGAGCGCGGCGCCGACAAACTTCAACCCGACAGCTTCTGCGAGATAGTGCGCCGCTATCCCGAGGCACGCCGCTTCATCTATGTGGCCGACAATCCCGATAAAGACTTCCGCATGCCCAATCTGCTCGGCTGGACCACCTGCCGCGTGCCGATTGATGCCGACAACGTGCACCCCGACCCCGCCGAAGTGGCCGAAACCGACCGCCCCGCGGTCAGTCTGGGCTCAATTGAGGAGGTATTGACCCTTTGCGAAGAGTAAAAGTGTAGGAATGACGAAATGATAGTAGAATTGCTGATTTTATCGGGTTTGTAAACGAAAACTCAACAAATAGCAAGGATATAATATTGGATAAATAGCAATAGTCAAGCTGGCGGTGGAAAAATGATAGATTTTCTTGAAAATTTTCCCAAAAAAACTTTGCAGGTTTCTGACAAATCGCTACCTTTGCATTATCAATCTTAAATCTACATCTGACCGCTATGACTACCCCGTCTCGATCGCCACTACAGACAGCAAGCTGCCGCTCACCGCAGAGCGCCAAGCGGCCACGCATACTGATCATCTACACCGGAGGCACGATCGGCATGATTGAGAATGCCGAGACCCGTGCGCTCGAACCATTCAACTTCGACCATCTCATAGAGAATGTGCCGAAAATCAAGCTCCTCGACATTGATATAGAGAGCGTGGAGTTCTCGAATCCGATCGACTCATCGTCGATGAATCCTATCCACTGGCAGAGCATCGCCAAAGTGATAGAGGATAACTACGACAGTTTCGACGGCTTTGTGGTGCTCCACGGCACCGATACGATGGCCTACACCTCATCGGCCCTGAGCTTCATGCTCGAAAATCTTCGCAAGCCGGTGATCATCACCGGATCGCAGCTCCCCATCGGAGATGTGCGCACTGATGGCGAAGAGAATCTCATCACCGCGCTTCAGGTGGCGTCGGCGCGCGATGGAGAGGGAATGCCGATGATAAAGGAGGTGGCGATCCTCTTCGAGGACTTCCTGTGGCGAGGCAACCGCGCCACCAAGCATTCCTCCGACAACTTCTGCGCCTTTTCCTCCAACAACTTCCCGGCCCTGGCCAGCTTCGGCCTCGGCATCCACTTCAACCGCGAGGTGCTGCGCCATCCGCGCCCCGGCGGCGAATTGAAAGTGCATTATAACTTCGACACCAATGTGATGGTGGTGGATCTCTTCCCGGGTATTCAGGAGAATGTGGTGCGCCATATGTTTGAGACCCCCGGCATACGCGGCATAGTGCTCAAGACCTTCGGTGCCGGCAATGGTCCGACCGATCCCTGGTTTATCTCACTTCTCCAGGAGGCCACAGCCCGCGGCATTGTGATAGTGAATATCTCGCAATGCGTCAACGGCTCGGTGATGCCGGGTCTCTACAGCGCGGGCCTCTTCATCTCGCAGGCGGGTGTGATATCGGGTCGTGATCTCACAGCCGAGGCATCGATCACCAAACTGATGCATCTGCTCGGCAGCAATCATAGCCACGAAAGAATCGTGGAGCTCATGAACCGTTCGCTTTGTGGTGAGATGACCACCGACTGAAGGAAATTCTTATTCTCAGAAAGATATACGATCTCGCGCGGCCACACTCCCGCCTAAGTCAGGATGAGGGCACGTGCTCTCCTCCCGATGAGAGATCGGTTAGATAAATTTACTCGTTACGTTATTAAGTTAAATATGGTAGAATGCGAATGGGATGTGCAGTGATGCACATCCCATTCTGTTTAGAACCCTTCCCACAAAAATGTAAGAGCGCGCTCCTTAGAGCGCGCTCTTAATTCAGGGGGCTTACTTCACGGTGATCAGCGCACCGGCCGAATGGGCCGTGATGAGGGGATAATACTGCGACTGGGCAGTGGCTATGCCGGTGGAGTATTCGCCATCGCGGTCGGCATATACATCATAGGTGAGGATGTACTGTCCTTTCGGCAGACGGGTGAGGAAGAAATTGGTGGCTGAATTGCGGGTTTCGCGAAGCACCCATATTCCATCGTTGATCTCATACTGAGTGAGCTGCTCCTTAGGCTGCATGAATGCGCCACGGCAATCGCGGATCATCACATAGTCGAGATCGCGGTCGGTCTGCAGGATGAGCGTCACCCGGATCAGATCACCCTTGCTGAATCGGCCTGTATCCTTACCGGCCACCTCGCCCGAAGTGGAGAGGGTGATGGGGAGGAGCTGCTTAGTCACACTCAACTGCGGCACCGAAGCCGCCTTCACCTCAGCGGCAGGCATGAGATACTGTCGGAGCACACCGCCCCATGCCGGCACACCGGCCGAGCGGGAGATCTTCAGCTCGCGGCCCGAGGCCTGCGAAGGTGTGAGATCGAGATAGAAATTGCCGGTCAGCATCTGTGCCTCCGAGGGGAGAGTGAGTCGCTGCCCCCCCAGTGTAATCTCCGGGGCCGGAGCTGTGGTGAGGTCGGTCCAGCCCAGATCGGAGCAAAGCACTGCATTGGCAGTGGCCGTCACTGCGCCCGGACTCATGTCTACATTCCAATCCTCACCCTGGCGCGAGAGTACGAGATACTGGCACATCTTCATAATCGCGTCATCGCCCGGCATCACCTCATTGAGAGCCATAAGGCAGTCGGCGGTCACGACTTTGGGAGGAAGCGCATACCATGCATCGGGGAGATTATCAAACCACATCCCCTTATTAGGCTTATAGGATGCAAATTCCAGCACGGAGCGCATAATGTCGCGAGCCAATGCATCCTGACCTTTGCGATGCAGCAGACGCGCAGCGAGAGTCTTGTCGGCTATCGAGAGGTCGCCCCATTCGGAGGGGAGACGCTTCATCATGTCGCTCTGCATCTCGGCCAATCCGCCAGAGGGTCTGGAATCGGTGAGAATGCTGCGGTTCAGTAGATAGGTGATTTCAAAAGAGAGGGGGAAGGTGCGGCCCTCCTTGACCCACTTGCGATACTCCCGGGACTCATAGGCATCCGTATAGTCGAGAGCCCTCTTCACCATATCCTCCCAATTCATATGATCGGGGGTGTAGCCGCTTTCTTTGATGCGGGCGGCGCAATCGATTATATTGAGCGATATCCATTCCGAACCATCCATCTGAGGCATCCAGGAGAAAGAGCCGTCTTTCTTCTGATTGCGGGCGAGAATATTGATGATCGAATTAATCAATTTGTCGGCCTTTGCGGCATCGGTGAGGGTGGTGAGCGAGTGCATGCGGGCGGTCTCTGACGCCGCATTGTTGACCCAGGGGGTCTCACCGAGGGGAGCGATTTTCAGATTCTCATTCTGCTTCAGCGGCGAGGTGATCAGCGATTCACCCTCCGGCGAACTGAAGATCTTCTCCAATCCCTCGCGCAGAGAGGGGTAGCGGTTCAGCAGGCCGGTGGCCACCACATTGGCGTAGAGCGAATTGAGATTAGCTAATGTCGACTCGCTGTCGGCCTCAATCAGTCCGGAAAGTGAAGTGAGCACATACCATGCCGGATTGGCGCAGTAATTGAGAGTAATGCGGTCATCATCATTCATGCGGGGGAGTTGCACCGAGAGGTCGGCATCGGTGGGGGTGAGATAGAAGGTTGTGGCGTCCATCACCGGTTGGGCGGCAGGGAGCACCTGAATGAGTTGCTGCTCGCCGTCTGACCCATCCGGGCATTCCACCGAGGCGCGCACGCCGATTGCAGCCAGATCAGAGGGTGTGTCGAAACTTACCCCCACAATGGCATTGCCCGAAGGGAGTACCTTCACATTCTTCTCCCGATGCGAGGCTATGACCTTGCCGCTGACGGGATTGAAAATCTCGATGATACCGGTGAGGGGTAGCGTGGTGTCGGAATTATTAAACATAGTGGCCTCCACCCGAGCCTTATCGCCGGTAAGTAGGAAGCGGGGCATATTGGTGGTGATCATCGCCGGCTTGGAGGCGATAGCCTCAAGCTTCAGATCGGCGGTGCGCATCCGCTCATCGTAGGCCATGAGCTGCAGAGCCCAGGTGGTGTTGAAATTGGGCACGTCGAAATCGATAGTCACCATGCCATCGGCATCGGTGGTGAGGAGCGGACGGAAGAATGCGAGCGGACAGCTTGTGTCGCGCAGCGGTATGTCGGGAATCTCCGATTCTGCGGCACCTTGGGTGGCAGAGGGTCGGGCCTCACCCGCACCGGCATCGGCATCGCAGGAATCTTCAGATATCTCCTCCTCCAAAGTCGATTTGGCCATGGCTTGGTTGGCCATATCCGCGACGATTACTGCTTCGCCGCATGATTTAAACATATCCGCACTTCTGCAGAGCTGTGTATATTCCTGATACAGGTAGTGACCCCAGATATTCCAGACGGGAGTTATAATCGGGTTATATGCGCTGTGGTGAGATTTCACACCTCCTACCACACCCCCGATTCTGCGCCAATGATAACCGCTATTGGCCTCGGCCACAGATCCCTTGATATAATACGATATGATGCGTTGCGGATCCATGCTCCAGTCGAAGGGGGTGATGGCGTTGAGGGCCGCATCGGAGAGCACTGCCATCACAGATGCACCGGCCGAGGGGAGGGAATCGCATAGCAGGCGGAAGCGCCATCGCTCGCTGCCCATGGGTGTGAGGCGGTCGCGGAAGGTCTCGGTGCGGAAAGAGAGTCGGCGCCGGCTTTCGGCCGGACGCACAGTCACGCGCTCGATTGCGGCATTCAGATCATGCATGCCGCGGAAAGTGACACGCACCACATTGCCCGGCTTCGGCACAGGGGCAGAGACTACTGCATTGGCCTCGGAAGCCTTCACCCATCCGCACTGCAGCACAGAGTCGCAGTCGGCAATCTGATAGAAGAGCCAGGAATCCGGGTAGCTGTTTCCGGCCACCACAGGGGTGGATGTGGCAGCATCGTCGGCACCATAGATCTGCTTGCGCGGAATCCATAGCGGGGTGGGGTAGGGAG
>JAIDKG010000102.1 GCA_029051525.1 Muribaculaceae bacterium | reverse complement strand
TACGACCGTTCTGCCCTTCTCGTGGGCTCGGAGATGGGTATAAGCCACAGGGCAGATTGTAGAAGAAATCAAGGCCGGTGAGGCGCTCCACCTCATCTACACTCATGGAGTAATCGGCCATATTGCCCGGGGCGGTCATATTAGGATATACAAATCCGATGGCTCGCGGTTCATCGAGATAAGGTGCCAGCAGCACCTTATAAAAAGAGGAGGGGACGCGCACACCATTCTCGCCGATGCGCTTTGTATCGGTATCGGCATAAATCGGGCCGGCCACGATCACCAGCACCGAGTCGCGTTGCGCCCAGAGGCGTTCCTTCTGTTCGAGGGTCTTCCAGGCGCCATTGTTGAGGGCGTGGAGCTGCGGGGTCATGTTGGTCATCACAAAACAGTCATTCATTGCCTTTTCGCTCCATTTCTGGTCGGCAGCCGGACAGAGGTGACCGCGGTCATAGCCCGAATTGCGGTAATCATCGGTAGTGGGAGAATTCGGGATTGTGGTATCGGTCCAGAATTTATTAGATCGCGAGTATTGGCCATCGGTTTCGGAGGCGAGCAATTCCCAACCCACCCAGTCGGCAGTGAGATTCTCGGGATTATAGGCCAGAGTAAAACCTTCATAATCTCTGCGTATGGTGCGGGCCGAAGCCGGATCACCCGTGCGCCGGGCCAGATGCAGGTCGGCGTAATGGCGAGCCGGACCCGCAGCATTGGAAGAAGCACTCGTGATAGATTTGTCATCCTGCTCATACGCCATACGGTCGCGCACGGCCAGAGCCACCCCTACCAGAGCCACGAGGATGAGCAGAGTGGGAATAATTTTCCATTTAGCCGACGAAGAGCCGGAATTGCGACGCGCCGCATGGGGGCGCCGCGAAGTGCGTTGCTGTTTTGCCATGATGCTTTGTTTCGAAAATATGCTGTAAAATATCCACAAAGGTAGCGATTTTCATTGTAAAAATTATTAAATTTGTAGATAAATCACATCCGCGCTTCAAGAGCTGATTAGATCTGTCGGGGGTTCCATGCCCTAATGCCGTGACAATCAGCCCGATTGATTGCGCAGGACCATGCTCCGTGCCATAGTGCATTAGCGCTGGCGCGCCATAGCGCAAATGGCAGCTCGCCACCGGCACCGCGGAGCAAAATTCAACTCACACAGGATTCTTAAATCTAAGACCCCCTATATCGAAAGAAATGAATATCACCGACCGCTTTCTCCGCTACGTGAAATTTGACACACAGAGCGACGACGAGACCAACATGACCCCCTCCACCCCGGGTCAGATGGAATTTGCCATCTACCTCAAGGGGGAACTGGAGCAGATGGGTCTTGAGGATATCACCCTCGACGCCAACGGCTATCTGATGGCCACACTCCCGGCCAATACCGACAAACCGGTGCCCGTGGTAGGTTTCATCGCCCACCTCGACACTGCCACCGACATGAGCGGACGCCATGTCAATCCGCGCATCGTGGAGAAATACCAGGGTGGCCCGATCACTCTCAATGAGAAGCAGAACATCGTGCTTTCGCCCGAGGAATTCCCGGAAATGCTCAATTATATCGGACAGGATCTGATTGTGACCGACGGCACTACCCTGCTCGGAGCCGACGACAAAGCCGGCATCGCCGAGATTATCTCGGCCGTGGCATGGCTTCAGGCTCATCCGGAGATCAAACATGGCAAAATCCGCATCGCCTTCAATCCCGACGAGGAGATCGGCAAGGGTGCCCATAAATTTGACGTAGAGCAGTTTGGCGCCGAATTCGGTTATACGATGGATGGCGGCGCAGTGGGCGAGCTGGAGTTTGAGAACTTCAACGCCGCTCTGGCTCGTATCACCATCAAGGGGCGCAACGTGCACCCCGGCACCGCCAAACACAAGATGGTCAATTCCATCCGCGTGGCCAATCAGTTTATACAGATGCTTCCCCGCTGGGAGACTCCCGAGCACACCGAGGGCTACGAAGGCTTCTACCATCTGGTAGGCATCAACGGTTCGGTCGAGCAGACCACCCTCACCTATATCATCCGCGACCACGACCGCGCACGCTTCGAGAGCCGCAAGCGCGAGATCGAGCATCTGGTGCGCAAGACCAATGAGGAATACCCCGGCTGCTGCACCGCCGAGATTCACGACCAATACTACAACATGCGCGAGAAGATCGAGCCCGTGATGCACATCATCACCCTGGCCGAGCAGGCCATGCGCGAGGCCGGCGTAGAGCCCAAAGTGCAGCCCATCCGCGGCGGCACAGATGGTGCGCAGCTCTCCTTCAAGGGTCTCCCCTGCCCCAACATCTTTGCCGGCGGCGAGAATTTCCATGGCCGCTACGAGTTTGTGGCCATCCAGTCGATGGAGAAAGCCCGCGATGTAGTGGTGAATATCTGCCGTCTGCTCGCCGAGCGCGACTAATCCCCCATCCTGACCTCCCCGCATGAGCGAAGAGAATAGAGAAATAAGGCGCATTCTCCTGCCGGCCGAAGGGGCGGCAGTGGGTAAAGCCACCGTAATTACAGGGCCGACTGCCAGTGGCAAGTCGGCCCTGGCTCTTGACCTTGCCGCCCGGCGCGGGCTGCATATCATCAATGCCGACAGCCGGCAGGTATACCATGGCATACCGATTGTCACCGCCATGCCCTCGGCCGACGAACTGGCCTCGGTGCCGCATCACCTAATCGACATGCTCCCGCTCGAGGCCTACTACAGCGCGGCCCGCTTCGAGGAGGATGCCCTGCGGGTGGCCCGCTCGGAGATGGAGCGTTGCGGCGAAGTGGTGGTGTGTGGCGGTTCGATGATGTATGTCGATGCCTTCTGCCACGGCATCGACCTGCTCCCGGAGGTGCCCGAGGCTATACGCCGCGCCACCTATGCCGAAGTAGCCGAGCGCGGTGATGCCTGGGCGCTTGAGGAATTGCGGCGGCTCGACCCTGATTACTACGCGATTGTAGACCGCTGCAATATGAAGCGCGTGGTGCATGCCCTCGAGATAATCCGCACCGCCGGATGCACATTCACCTCCCTGCGCACCGGCCGCCGGCTGGCGCGCGACTTCGACATCGAACTCCTCTACATCGACCTTCCCCGCCCCGAACTATTCCACCGCATCAACGCCCGCGTCGATGCCATGGTGGCCGCCGGACTCGAAGAGGAGGCCCGGAGTGTATACGACCGGCGCGGCCTCAACTCCCTCAATACCGTGGGTCTCAAAGAGATGTTTGCATGGTTTGATGGAAGTCTCGACCGCGCCGTTGCCATTGAGCGCATCAAGAAGAATACACGCGTCTATGCCAAGAAACAGATCACCTGGCACCGACGCCGCTCTCAGAAGTCATAGCCCACCGAGAACACCCAGCCCTTGTTGCGGCCACCGAGCCGCGAGTCGGTCCAGGGTTTCAGCCAGCCGGCCTCGTAATGCACCGCCACCAGATAGTGGTCCAAGATGCGCAGACCTGTGCCAAACTTCATGCCGAAGTCAAACTTACTGCTCTCAATCGGCACATACGACACCGGATTGGCCATCGGATTGGCATACACCGGATAGGAGAAATCCCCATTCACACTATTCTTCAGCTTGAACTGGAAATAGGGTCCCGCCTCCACATCCCAGCGTATGTCATCGCTCAGGTTGAAATGAATCTGCGCCATGATGGGCACAGTGAGATTGTAGCTCCGGTCGCGCCCGTACTGCGTCATATATTCGGCCACACCATCATCATCGTAGCCAGCCGTATTGACATAGGCATACTTCCCGCTGCGCGACTCATAGAAGAGTCCCGGCTGGATGGTGAGATAATTGCGGAAGTTGATATTCACCACAGCACCCACATCGACACCGGTGCCCCAGGAATTGACATTCCACACATTGAATACATCCTTGTTGAGATTGCGATTGGTGGTATTCACACCCAGACGCACACCCACCCCCATCAGCGATTCCGGCACCGAGGTATCGAAGAATGTGGCGGCCTCGGCAAGCGCCGGAGCGACCAGAAGGAGAGGGAGAAGAAAGATATTTTTACGTAGCATAATGTTGCGTTTAGTCTTACAGTGGAGCAATGCCGAATCCTCAATCATGACGAGGGGGCACTCCGCCCCGCTTGAAATTGCAAATTTAACATTAATGTTTGAATCTCACAAATTATGAAACTCATTCATACCGCCGATCTTCACCTCGGCCAGATAATCTACCGCCACTACGAGCGGGCCGACGAACATGACCACTTCTTCCGTCAGCTATCGCAATGGTGTGCCGAAGAGCACCCCGACGCCCTGCTCCTTACCGGCGACATCTTCGACATCCAGCAGCCATCGGCCGCGACCTGGCGCCGATTCACCGACCATTTCGTGGCCCTGCACCACCGGCATCCGGATATGAAAATCATACTCCTGGCCGGCAACCACGACTCCCCCTCGCGGCTCCACGCCCACAGGGCCGTGTGGCGCGAGATCGGCACCGAGATTGTGGCTCTCCCCCCGGCGGCCGACATCGACGCGCTCCCCGCCGGCTGGGAGGAGGATTATGTGGTGAGCCTCCCGGCGGGCTATGTGGTGGCCATACCATTCATGGCGGCCGAGCGCCCCATGCTCCTACAGCACCTCCTCGACTATGTGGCCGAGCGCAACACCAGCCTCCTGCCGGTAGTTATGACCGGACATCTGGCTGTGACCGGATGCGACGTCACCGGCCATGACTTCGACATCGGGCGCATACGCACCACCCCACTCGACCGACTCGGCCAAGGCTACGACTACCTTGCCCTGGGCCACATACACCATCCGCAGACACTGCTCCATACCGCCGATGCGCTCCTGGAGTGTGTAAGCTATCCGGCCCCCGTGGCCCGCTACTCGGGCAGTGCGCTGCATGTGAGCTGCGATGAGACCTATCCCCACTCGGTGAGTGTGGTGGAGATACCCTCACATGGCGGGATGGTCACCATCCGCCAGCGCCGCATAGAGCAATTGCGCCACTTCCTCACCATCCCGCCGCGCGGAGAGACCGCACCCTCCGATGCCGAAGAGGCTCTCGCCATGCTCGAGACCCTCGCCATGGAAGCGGCCGGGAGCGGCACCGAGCACTATGTGCGCTTCCGCCTACCCCGAGCCATCTGGCTCCCCTCCGATTTCAATCAGAGAGTCTACGACATAATCGCCCGCCATGGCGACCACCTGCGCTATAACCCGAAGATCGACTGGTGTGGCGCCGACCCCGCTGCCGGCAGCGACGCCGATGCCGACGCCACCCCACAGTTTGAAGTGGCCGAACTACAGCAGATGACCGACCCGCTGCAATTTATCGAACAGACAATCGACCGCTACCCCGGACTCGACCTCGACATGATGCGCTCCCTATTCACCGAAATCCGGAAAGAGGTGGAGGCCATCTCCGATTCACCGGCCGCCACCCCCGACTCACCCTTCACATCATCATCCTCAACCTCAACCCCCATGCAATCATGAAACTCCGACGCCTTCATATCCGCAACATCGCCTCAATCGAACGTGGCGACATCGACTTCAGCCGCGACCTGCTCGACCCCGTCACCGGCGAGCCGGCATCACTATTCCTGATCTCCGGCGACACCGGTGCGGGCAAAACCGTGATACTCGACTGCATCTCAATGGCCCTCTACCGCCAGACTCCCCGCCAGACCTCCGTGGCCAACAAACGCCTCAACACCTTCCGTCTCCGCGATGGCGAGACACTCGGCGTGGGGGCTATCGAACAATACACTCGTATCGGCATCTCGGCCAAGGATGAGTGCTACAGCGAATTGCACTTCCAAGGCAACGACGGACTGGAATACTGCGCCCGACTCGAATTAGGGATGAAGCGGCAGAACAAAGCCCGGAAGGGGCAGCTGAAGCACCGCGAAAGCAAGTGGATGGTGCGCGTGGGTGAATCGGATTGGTGCACCGGCAAGAACGAAGTGGCCGAGATCATCATCAATGCCGTAGGAATCAATTTCGAGCAGTTCTGCCGCATGGCCATGTTGGCCCAGGGTCAGTTTGCCGCTTTCCTCACGGGCGAAAAACGTGAACGCGAACAGATCCTCGAGCAACTCACCGACACCGGGATGTTCTCCCGCTATGGCGAAGCGATCGCCAATATCCACAAGCGGGCCTCGGCCGAAGCTGCCGATGCGCGCCGCCGCCATGAGGCGATAGCTCGGCTGCGCCTCAGTCCGGAAGAACGCGACGCGCTCGAAAAGGAGCGTCAGGAATTGGTCGCTGCATCGGCCAAGGCCGACGCCCGACTCTCACTCCTCGAAGAGCGCCGCGACCACCTGCGCCAGATATATCGCGACGATGCCATAGCCGCCGAGCGCCGCGAAGCGCTAACCCTCCTCACCACCCGCCAGAACGATGACACCCACACCGCCATGCGTCAGCTCGTGGAGGGATGGGATGCCACCGAGTGCCCCCGCGCCCTGCTGCAGCGCCTCCGCAAGGGGGAGAGTGATTTGGCCAGAAGTGAGAAAGCGCTGCAAGAGCACGAGAAGGAATACCATATATTATATGCCGATCTCGGCGCACACGTGCTCGAGGAACGCCAACTCACCACCACAATCGAAAAAGAGGAACTCCTACTGAAGGAGCGTGAACCGCAACGCCAACTCGTAGAGCAGACCCCGGCCATCCTCATCCATCTGGCCAACTACCGCCGTAACACTCTGGATATCACCGCAGCCCGCCTACAGATAGAGCGCTCCACCGAAGCCGGCGCTCCCCTCCGCAAGGCTCTCGATGCCGCCACCGCCGCATGCGATGCCGTGGCCAAGGAATGGGAGGAATGCCACACCGCGTGCGAAGCTCTCAATCAACGTATCACCCTTCTGGATGCCCCCGCTCTCAATGCCTCGCTCACCGAGGCGCTGCACCGCCAGGAACTACTCACCACTCTCGGCGAGAATCTCCGGCAGCACCGCCGGCTCACCGTGGAATCAGCCACCCTGCAGAGCAAAATCACCGAAAGCGACAAGCGCTTGCAAACCCTCACCCAAGAGGAGAAACGTGCCGCCGAGGAGTGCGACCGTCTGCGCAGCCGTGCCGACGAAGCCCTCCGCCTGCACGACCTTCTGGAGAAGGGGGTGGATGATGCGTTGTGCAAGTTGCGTCACACCATGTTTGCCACCCATGCCGCCATCTGTCCGCTCTGCGGTCAGGAGATGGAGGGACTCTATGCCGGGCATGAAACGGAAGAAGTCGGAAATACCGGGGCCACTGATGAAGCTAAGGTTACTGAGGGAAACAAGGAGGCCAAGGAGGCTGAAGAGGCCATAAGAGAAGCCATAGCCCCGGCTCATGAGGCATTGAGCGCCGCACGCGCCGCACAGGCAGAAGCCGAATTGCGACTCACCGGCATCCGCACAGAAGCGGCATCACTCCGCGGCGCCTTGGAGAGCGACCGCCGTCACCACGCGGAGCGCACCGGTGAGGCCGCTGCTATAGCGGCCACTATAGCAGAGGCTGAGAAGAATCTGAAGATTAGTCTGAGTGATGCGGGGGAGTCGGCCGATGAAGTCGATTCATATATCGAAGCCCGACTCAGCGAAGCCGCCGAAAAGATTGCCGGAATACGCAAAACATTAGAGGAATACAATCTCCTCGTGACACAATCCACCGACCTCACACGCCGTCAGGGGGAGATATCCCTGCGCCGCAAGAAGGCCGAAAAGGAGGTGGAGAAAGCGCGTAAGGCCTGCGAGAATAATGAGTCGGAGATTGCCCGTCAGCAGTCGGTGGTGACCTCGAAGGAGTCGGCCAATCTATCCATCACCGAGGAATTGACCGGTCGGCTTTCGGAGCGTTACACCTCATGGCAGGAGAATCCGGAGGAGGTGATGCGTCAGTTGGAGGAGCAGCGTGACAGTTTCACTGCCCTGGAGCGCCATATCGACTCGCTGACCCGCGATGCCGAGAAACTTACCACACTGATCCGTTCGCTCGATGATACACGTGGCAAGATCACCTCGCTCAATCCCTCATGGGAGTCGGTGCTCCCTCCCGCCCCCATCACCGACACTCCCAATATCACCTCGCGTTGGCTCACCCTGCTCGGTGATTGCAATGCCACGGCGGCAGAGATAAATCGCTGTCGCTCGGAGATCAAGGAGTGTACTACCCTCCTTGAGGAGTGGCAACGCGAAAGCGGCCATGATCTGCAATACCTCACCGATCTGGAGAAGGAGAGCAAACGAATCGGTGAGATGCGCACCACCCTGGAGACACTGCGTGCCGAAATCCGTTCTACCACCGATGCACTCGCCACCCTCGCCACATCGCGCCGCCTACACCTCGAGGCACTCGCGGCCACGGCCTCGGAAGCCGCTCCGGCCTACAATGCCGATTCACCCGCACCCGATTCCGAGACCCCCGATACAATCGCTGAAGCCAATGAGGCCCACCTTTCCCCCGAGGATATCCACGATGCCGAGATTGTGCATCTGAAAGAGGAGGCCGAAAAGCGCAGTCTGCGCCGCGGAGCAATCGACCAATCTCTGGCCGCCGCCACAGCCCGCGAAGCCGATTTCCAGGCCGTGGCCGCCACCCTGGCCAAAGCCGACGAACGCCTCAACCACTGGAGCATCGTCAACAGCTACTTCGGAGGCACCCGCTTCCGCACCCTCGTGCAGTCGCACATACTCCGCCCGCTCCTCAACAATGCCAACATCTACCTCTCGCGCATCACCGACCAATACCGCCTCACCTGCAGCGCCGACAACGAGCAACTCTCCATCCTCGTGCTCGACCGCTACAACAAAGACCAGGTGCGCAGCGTGACAGTGCTCTCGGGCGGCGAATGCTTCATGATCTCGCTGGCTCTCTCGCTGGCCCTCTCCTCGCTCCATAAAGCCGACATGAACATCGACATCCTATTTATCGACGAGGGCTTCGGCACACTCGACGAGAAGGTGCTCGACAGCGTGATGGCCACCCTCGAGCGCCTTCAGGAGATTGCCGGCCAGAGCGGCCGCCGCGTAGGCATCATCTCCCACCGCGAAGAACTCGACGAACGCATCCCCGTCAAGATCCACGTGCGCCGCCAGGGCGAGGGGCGCTCACGCATCGAGACCGTCTCGGAGAGTCAGGCGTGAGTATGAGTTCAGCGGCAGAGTGAGAGGAAGTTGGTGATGATGCGGTGGCCGCAGCGGGTGATGATGCTTTCGGGGTGGAATTGGAGTCCGTGGATGGGGAGCTCTGTGTGGGCTACCGACATGATGGCGCCATCATCGGCTGCGATGGAGCTTACCCGCAGTGGGGCGCGGAGAGTATCGGGGTCAATCTCCCAACTGTGATAGCGGCCTACGCGGCATTGGTCTGCGTGTGCTACTCCTTGCAGCAGGGGGTCGGTGGGATCAAGAATCGTGAGCCCGGAGGTATGGCCGTGGCGCGGTAGGTCGCGGCACCTCAGGCGTGCGCCGAAGTGCATGGCTATTGCCTGGTGGCCGAGGCAGATCCCTAAGATAGGGAGCTGACCGATTCCCTGAGCGATGAGCGACATAAGACCCGGGGCCTCCTCGGGGAGACCCGGGCCGGGGGAGAGGATGAGGCCGGAGTAGTGGCGCAGAGGTTGCTGGGGGAGACGGTCGCCGCGGAGCACGTGGATATCGGCCGCCGAGAGGCCGCAGTCGGCGAGCAGGGCAGCGACATTATAGACGAATGAGTCATGATTGTCGAGCAGAAGAATTTTCATGCCACAAATTTAGCAATATTCTTCGGGCCACGCAAAACCGCCCCGCTCTCACGCAAAGCCGGCATTTACCTCAAGCCTCAACGATAATAATCCCACGCAATACCGGCTCGCGCAGTTGGTATTTATCCCACGCAGAGGCGCAGAGGCGCAGAGGCTTCGACCCGCGCGAAGCTCTTTGCGCCTTTGCGCCTCTGCGTGGGATTCTACTGGTCGGAGGCGCCGGAGATTCGGTCGCGGCCCCATGTACGGTCGCACCCGCACGTACGGTCGCGACCCAATGCTGTTAACTTAAGGGATTTTGCCATTCAAAGTTCTATTGAAAATCAGGCTTTTATAATAGCACGAAAGTTATTTTTTAGGCTTAAGTTAATAGCATTGGGCCGCGACCGTACGTGCGGGCGCGACTGGTGCCGGTGGGTCGGAGACCCACCAGGACTGAGACCCACCAGAACTGAAAATCAGCGGCAGCGGCGGCGACAGCTCTCAGTCACCCGCAATAGTATCGTAGAGGCAATGCAGCTTATAGCGCACACGCTCCACATTGTAGCCATACTCCTCACACAGCCCCGCATAAGCCGCCCCAAGATAGGTATTCTCAAATATCTCGGCAAACATTGTCGGGTCGACCCGGCGTATCTCACCCTCGGCCACAGCCCTCGCAATGACCTCACGCCATATCCCCACCTCCCTCTCATACCACTCCTTTGCATATGAGAGCGACTCGGGAAATGTGGTGTACGACGACATCTGAATATTCAGCATCGCGAAATTCACATTGGTTATCCCGTTTTTCTGCCACTCCCTCTGTTCCCGTCCCAGACGGTCTATGAAATTGTCGATTGTATCCTTTAGAGTAGTTCCCCGCGACTCCTCCAGAGAAGTCATTGTGCTGTTTCTGAACACAAACATCCCCACCACATCCCTAAAAAGCGTCTCCTTATTCTTTATATGATATAGAATCGCACCCCGGCTCAGGCCGGTGGCATTCTCAAGGTCATTATATGTGACCTGGTCATATTGCTTGGTCGAAAATAGCTTAAAGGCTTCAAACAGAAGCCGCTGCCGGGTCTTGTCACCTCCTGTTTTCATCTTCAGACTTAATATTGGGTTTCAGAAGTCTATGCGTACCGCACAAACCTCTGATTCATACACACTCATACCCGAATCCATTACCCGATTACAAATTACGGAAAATTTTTTCACTAAAATTTTTACAAATAGCAAGTATTCCGGATTAGCGGGATTAAGACCCCTTCGGCATAGAGCGCGTAGCCCCCGGGGGCACAATCACCACATCTTTTTGGTCTGAGCGGACTATATACGGTATATCTAATGCTCCTCAATACCCGAGAAAACATGGATTCCGACCGGAATCTGCACCATTCTCAAAGCATAGTGGCGACTTGCGTTGTGATGTATACTTCATGATATGATAGAAAAGCGTGCGCCTACATCGTGATAGGATAGCTAATAGTAAGACAGGGGGGATTTTTAAGATATTATGGATTATTTTATGAAAAACTCATTTGAAAATTTGCAGGTTCAAAAATATTCGCTAATTTTGCTATCGCAAAACAGTCCGCATGAACTGCAATCTGTTCAATGACACGCAAAGCCGCGACTTGATGCATCGAGAATCTGACCACTTATAGAAAAGATACCGACAAAGATGAAAAATCGCTCAGGCATATTGACGACAGCAGAAGGATGGAAGCCATACTACGCTTCCGGCGATATGCCTGCGGTTTACACCACTCCCGTCCAATCGCCAGTATTCATGCCCATCAGCCATAGTCACGGCCTACTCATCAGCGCGGATAATCTCCCCGCTACGAGCATCGCCCGCACATACTCCGGGCAGCACCGAGCTATGCCCACCGCATTGCGCCACTGTCAGGACCGTTTCCGTTTATCCCGATGACCGGGTCGGATCCATCTCGCTTCCGGCCCGATGAATAAAAACCGAAAGATAATCCGACCCCACCCCACATCCACTCTTCCAAGACCCTGTCTCATAAGATGATCAGTAAAAACACTCCGTTTTATCGTTGATTTTCAGCAAAAGAGACCGACTTTAAGAGTCCTCATACACACTGACCGTAACCACCATCGGCCACCATAATCCCGATAACAACAAACAACTAAACCATACTGAATGAAACATCCCTACTCCGGCAGGAAGATACTACTCTCATTGTCGCTCCTGTCAACACTTCTTACAGTCTCCGCCGGCAACATCCCCCAATACGGATTCACATACGGAGGTACGGCATATGCCGAATTTACCGACGGCACACTGCTCAAGGATATGAAATTCATCGGCAACGGAGTCCTCTTTGCCGACGGCACATTCACCACCAATCCCACCACAGGCCCCGGATTCCCGATAGGGTTCGACTTCCGCATCGGTGGTCGCACCGTCGACAGCTTTGTAGTCTCCAATTACGGCAACCTCTATCTCGGCAGCGGCAGTGTGGGCTATGGCATCGATGCCTTCCGGGTCGGGATGGCCACCGTAAAGAACGGACTCTACAAGGCCGACATATCCTACCGCACATCGGGCGAAGAGGGCAGCCGTGTGCTCACCGTGCAGTATAAGAACGCATTAATCAACGAAACCGGTTCCGACAAAGGGAAATACTCCCTCCAGATACGACTCTACGAGGCCGACGGCAGAATCGAAATGGCCTTCAAAGAAATCGACACCACCTACACCGGCTGCGGCTTCGACACCGGACTCTCCGGATGGGACACCGACGACTCCCTGCTTCTCACAGCCCCCGGACTCGGCACCGCACCGAAGAAATCCACATTCCTCAAATCCAACCTGCTCGATCCCGGATCATATATCGCATGGGATGAAGAGGACTACGACCGAGGCTATTCCCCGGTCTACACATTCCTGCCCGAATCCGACGCCACGCCCCCCATCGGTTCGCCGGCACAGCTTGAAGTCACACAAGAGGGCTCCGACATTCTGATTTCATGTCGCAGAGCC
This sequence comes from Muribaculaceae bacterium, assembly GCA_029051525.1. Taxonomy (GTDB): domain Bacteria; phylum Bacteroidota; class Bacteroidia; order Bacteroidales; family Muribaculaceae; genus Lepagella. The sequence goes on along the minus strand of JAIDKG010000102.1, from coordinate 4,443 downwards.
AGAGATGCAGCCGCCACAGCCGTGCTCTTCTCCACAGAACCCTTCACCGATGCCGACATGCCGGTTGACGGCGAGACATTCCGAGGCTCCTACTTCGACAAAAACGGCGTCCAGGTATTCCCCTCCGCTTTCGGCAATGCCCTCCCGCTCTACTACGGCAACGCCACCCTCGTCACAACCCGCATTCAGGGTATAGAGCAGGATAAGACCTACTATATCCGTGCCATAAGTGCCAACGGCTATCCGGCATGGAACCGCGACGGAGTCACCGAAAGCATATTCACCACATCACAGGCAGCCCCCTCCGAATTCGACGGCTCGGCCACCGACAATGGTGTGCAACTGAAATGGTCGTCGCCCTATCCCGTCATCATCGCCGCCACCACCGAGCGCAGTCCCGGCTACGGTGCCGGTTATGCCGGACAATTCGGCACCCCCGGTGCCGATCCAGCCCCCGGCGACCTTCTCGACGGCGGCGGAGAGGTGATATATGTAGGTTCCGACGGTCTCTTCATGGCCGATACCGAACCCAACGCCATGACATACTTCCGTGCATGGACCCTAAAAGAGGGTAGAGTCTCCGCCACCTCAGCCGACTGCGCCATGACCTCCCTCCCGACCTATCCCTATGCTCCCGGCATAGAATTCTATCCCACCGGAAGCGCCATTAAGGGATGGAGCGTGCAGGAAGGTGCATCAGATGAGTGTTATGTGCCATGGATACGCGCAGCCGAAGGCGACAACGCCGTCAGGGCACTCTCCACCAACGGAGCCCGTCAGACACTCTTCACCCCCGAGCTGCCCCTCGGCGTGCCCCTCAGAGTCACATTTGAATTTGCCATAGAGACCATGCGGGCCGCCGAAGCAAGCGAAGACAGCGGATCGGTAGAACTCCCCAAAGGTGACAAGCCCGGCGAATTCGGCGACGGCTCGCTCGATCTGAAATTTGGCGACACCATATTCAAATCCGTCGACAGCTACTCCGGTACAATGAAGCTGTTCGGAAGCGACGAATATGTGACCGGCTCCTCCACCTTCGAGACATTCACAGCCGACCTTCCCGCCATCGGCGGCACCGGACGCCTTGAGATCTCATTCGCAGCCGACTCCAAGAATTCCACTACACTATATATGCGCGGCTTCACCATCGAGAGTCTCGCCGAGGCACCCGCTGCACCCGCCGCACTGAAAGCCGGTTTCGATGAAATGGCCAATGCCATCGACATTACCGCCACCCGTAGCGCCGATGCCGTATCTACAATGATACTCGTATCCGACGCCCCCTTCAACGGCGAAATCGAAGATGGTCGCATCTACCGCGCAGGCGAACACATCGGCAATGCCGTTGTGGCCTATAACGGCGACGACAGCGAGATAACCGTGCGTCATCAGTTGGAAACCACCCCGCAGGAACTGACAGTCACAGCCTACTCCCACACCTACGGACTCTATTCCCCCGAATGCCGCACCCTGACCCTGGCTACAACCGGCATCGACAGCGTGGCAACCGACAGCGAGATCGGCAAAACCGGCATCTACAATGTGGCCGGAGTGCGCCTCCATGTATCATCGCTCAGCGAACTACCTGCCGGCATCTATATTGTTGCCGGAAAGAAAATAGTTGTGAAATAACGATAGAATAAAATTACATTATTTACCCATAATACATTTTGCCTCTCACAGAACCCTATCTATGACACACAGGAGATCTTCACTTGGCGCACGGCTGTCTCTTTGTCAATCCCCCGGAACGCGCTGTAACATTGCCTAAAGACTATCTGGTCCAAAGGCTCAAAAAAACAACAAACACAATTTTATCATGAAGAAAATCATGACCACTCTGTTTGCTATGACCGCAGTCCTCTGCGCATCAGCGGCAAACCCGGGCTACACGGTATCGCCCGCCGACTCCACAGTAGTCGAAAACCGCAACGACTTCACAGTCACATTCACATTTGACTCTCCTGTCAAGATTCAGCACGTGCAGTTCATCGGCGGTGAGCGTTTCAACGCAACCCGCACTGTCATAGACCAGCCTATGACCGAGGCTGCGACAGAAATCAAGGTGAATGTTCCTGCCGATGTCTGGGGTACACCCAGTGCAGGCAACTACCTCCTTGAGGTAAGCCTTCCCGAGATCTACAACGTAGATGACGAGCAGTACATGGTCGAAGAGACCGATCCCGAGACTGGTGACAAGTACCGGTACGCCTATACGGCGCAGGGCTTCTACATCAGCCCGACAGGAGAGGTCGTAGAGTTCAAGGGACTCGACCCCGATCCCGCCACTACCACCGTATGGAACGTTTACGGAGACGGCTGGGGCTTCTGCAACTTCCTCTTCTCTGGAGAGGTTGCTCTGACAGATACCTCCTATGCGGAAATCAACTACGTACTTGCGGGAGGTCGCGTAATCCCTGAAGAGGTGGATTACGATGCTTTATGGGCTGATTGGGACTTTTGGACTGGCTATTTTGCGGTAACTGTTCCTATGGTAGAAAATGCCGCTCTTACTCAGGGAGACCTTACTAAAATAGAGATTACTCTCTATGACATAAAGGTAGGAGCCACTGTTGTGGACAAGTATGTTGCAACATACAATCTTGTATCTGCCCCGGAGGCTCGTAGCAAAGCCAAGACTGCGTCTTCAAAGCTTACTCTCACAACAGAGAAGCCCTCGACTCTTTACGACATCAACGGAAACGTTGTGATGAATGTATTCACTCCGGAGAAATCCAAGGAACTCCCTGCCGGTTTATACATCATGAACGGCAAAAAGTTCATCGTGCGCTAATCCCCCTCATCTACAACTCTGTTTATACCAAGTCTGCTTGTACGACCAGACTTGGTATAAACTCAACAATAATGTAATATGAGATTATTAAGTCTTATACTTTGCATTATATGTGGAGGGGCGCTTATTCAAGCTGCCCCTCTTTCATATATTGGAAGTGAACCTGGTGACAACGAGCTTGTCACATCATTCGATGATATAGTACTTAGTTTCGATTTATCAGATGTCATAGCCTGTGAAGGAGAGGGATCTTGGGGTATTTGTTATAACGGATACTATAGCAAGAGAAAACCTGAACTGGAAAAATCAGCAGCTCTATACAAGGGAACCGTTGAAAACGGAGAGTTCCTATCTAGAATCTCTAATTTTAGAGATGTAACAAGTTCTGATTTTGCGGAGGGCAGTGATTTGCATCTTTCATTCCCTGACATTCCAATTGAAGCGGGACAGATTTATACTCTTCGCATATCATTAGACATATATGCCGGTAGAAAAGGTATAGATGATTATTGGGTTGAAAGCACATTATTTAGCTTCTTTGAAAATCCAATGATTATAACTTTCATTGGTTCAACAGATGCTAAAAAAACTCTCTTGGCAGATAGTTGGTCAATAGAAGATAACACCCAATTAGATTCGTTCTCGTCTGTTTCTGTGAAGTTCAACTATGACGTTGATCTTGTTGGAAGTCCTTCAGTTAACCTGAAGGAGGGAACTTATACAGTTGCCACGACTACAGATCTTTCAGTTGATCCCAATGATCCGGCATCGGTTATCATTAATTTCCCTGAAACCACCCTCTATAATGGACACATATACAATGTTGTTCTGCCTAAAGGGGCTGTATGCGTAGCAGAGGAGCCTGAGACAACAAATGAGGAAGTGTCATTGGCAGTTACTGGTGCTTCCTACCGTTACTTCGGAATAGGTCGTGTAAGTCCCGCCAACGGCAGTGAGAGCACGATTGACAATATTGTCATTCCATTCAAGTTCCCGACAGTTGAAGGTTCTGATTTTTCCTATGGATTTACCAACATTACAGGAGCCACATATCCGCTTAAATTCTACACTGGGAATGTAAGCCCGGAGGATGTAAAGGATGTTGTTCCGGAACATTTGGTGTCTCTTGAGTCTCTTGATAACTCTAAACTGACCTACAAGGTGAATTTCGCTCTTGAAGCCGGGCAAGAGTATACTCTCATCATGGATGAAGGCACTGTCAAGGCTTATGCAATTGGTGATCCACGCAACTCATATCTCAAGGATTATATCTCTGAGGCAGTAGAGTTGCACTACACTACTCCGTCCCTTGACAAGCTGCCTAAACTGATTCTTCCACAAAGCAGTGACATCGCTGATGGCGCGGTACTTGAATCAGTTGAGACAATTCTTCTTCGGGATGCGTACTACGACTATAAAGATACTCGGTATGTTCTCAGCACATCAAATGCGGTTGACTCTGAAACCTCCGGCATCTTATATGAGGTACTGACAGACGGCGCAGAGAAAGAGGTTAAACGTTTCAAGGTAAATAAGAGCGGTCATAACGTTGCCCTTAATGTCAACGAGACTCTTTATAAGGGTAAGAATTACCGCATTGTTGTTTCTAAAGGCGCGTTCATACCTTTCCAAAGCAACTTTTTGAAGCA
>JAIDKG010000101.1 GCA_029051525.1 Muribaculaceae bacterium | reverse complement strand
CTAAATGACTGGGATTGAAATATGGGACTGCTCAACCGAATAAAGAGAACGAACGTAACTCGTAATGTCTGGACTCAGGTGGCTCAGATAACCGTGATTTGCGGACTCATTGCCGCGACAGGAGCAACTGTAACCTGCAATCAAGGAGACCATTGCGGTCTCGCATTTGTCAGTGTCGCCGCCATCGCTGCCGTGGCTATTGTCTTTATTGCCTGGTTGGTATGGTTCATATATGTCATTTGGGCTAAACGCTATCTGACCCCAATGGCTCTGCGCGGGTACAAGATACTCGATTCGATTGATTTTTGTCTTTTCACATATTGGATAATCGCTTCGATTTTCAAAGTTGCGATTGGTGCATGGGTAGTTCCAATAGTGGCACTAATCTGGATAGCATCCATCGCAATAGCAATAAAATATCGTGAATCTAAATGATTAAACTCCGGTGTGTAGTCGAGCATATCACTTACCAGAATCAGGAAAACGGCTGGTCGGTGATGAAAGTCAAGGTCAAGGGATATGATAATCTCGTGACCCTGACCGGTTCGTTGCTTGACGTGCCTGTAGGTAGTGTTCTTCTCGTTGATGGCGACTGGAGGGTTGACCCGAAATATGGTCAGCAGTTTGTGGCTCAGTCTTGGACTGAGGTTATGCCCGCCACTCTTTATGGTATTGAGAAATATCTTGGCAGCGGCCTTGTAAAAGGTATTGGTCCGGCATATGCCAAAGCTATCGTCGGCCGCTTCGGGCTGGAGACTATCGATGTTATTGAAAACGACATTGAGAGGCTGCTTGAAGTGCCACGGCTCGGGAAGAAACGGATGGAGAAGATCCGCGTGAGTTGGGAGAAACAGAAAGACATCAAGGAGGTAATGGTATTCCTGCAAGGTCATGGAGTTAGCACAGCCTTTGCCGCCAAGATCTACCGCAAGTATGAAAAGGAGGCAATAGCCAAGGTCAAGGAGAATCCTTATCAGCTTGCCGATGATATATGGGGAATCGGGTTCAAGACCGCCGACAGCATAGCCTCGAAGATGGGCTATGGGAAGAATGACCCTCGCCGTTGCCGCAGCGGAATACTTTATACTCTTAATGAACTTGCCGAGGAGGGTCACGTATATGCCGAGCCGGAACAGTTGGTCGAAGCCGCCGTCAAACTATTGGAGGCCGAGGAGACGCCGGTGCGTCAGTCTCTTGCCTCGATGATGGAAGCGAAAGATGTTATTGCTGATAACGAAGTGATATACCTGCCACCGTTCTACCATGCCGAGAACGGTTCGGCAAAGCGCTTGCAGTCGCTCTTATCCGACACTTCGCTTTTCAATTCCAATATTGCCGCAGAACCGGAAGCAGAGTATGGATCAAAATCCGGAGGCATAGTCTATGACGAAGTACAAAAGGCGGCAATTCAGAAGGCTCTCGACTCAAAAGTCATGGTGCTGACGGGCGGCCCCGGCACAGGCAAGACAACTACTACGCAGGGGATAATTGCGGCTTTCAAAGCCCGAAACATGAGTATTCTTCTCGCTGCTCCCACCGGTCGCGCCGCCAAGCGAATGACTGAGGCTACAGGCATGGAGGCAAAGACAATACACCGTCTATTGGAATACAATCCGATGGACGGATACAAGCGTAATGACGAGAATCCACTGGAAGGCGATGCGCTGATTGTAGATGAATGTTCGATGATTGACATCCTGCTCTTTTACAATCTGATGAAAGCGATACCCTCGAATATGCGATTGATACTCGTGGGCGACATTGACCAGTTGCCGAGTGTCGGAGCAGGAAACGTATTGCGTGATATTATCGACTCCCAACAAATCCCCGTAGTACGACTGACCCGCATCTTCCGTCAGGCCCAGTCAAGCAGGATTGTAATGAATGCCCATGCCATCAACGCCGGGCAGTTCCCGAATATCAAGAATGGTCTCGACACTGATTTCTTTTTCATAAATCAGGAGGATGCAGATGATATGGTCAAACTTATCATCGGACTTGTACGCGACCGACTGCCAAAGAAATACGGCTATCCGCCGAAAGAGGTACAGGTGCTGACGCCGATGCAGCGTGGCACTGTCGGGGCCGGCAACCTGAATATCGAACTGCAAAACGCCCTAAATCCTGCGGGGCCGTCGCTGACTCGTGGCGGCTATACCTTCCGTCAGGGGGACAAGGTGATGCAGATTCGCAACAACTATGACAAGAACGTATTCAACGGCGACATCGGCTATATCACCGCTGTAGATACCAATGAGCGGACACTGACCGTTACTTTTGATAGCCGCCTTGTAGAATACGACATTACTGAACTTGACGAGATTGTGTTGGCATACGCCGTCACAATCCACAAGAGCCAAGGCTCCGAGTTCCCGGTTGTGGTCATGCCCGTGACGATGAAACACTTCGTCATGCTCCAGCGCAACCTTATCTACACCGGCATAACCCGCGCTAAGAAAATCTGCGTACTCGTAGGCACCACCAAAGCCCTCGCATACGCCATAAAACAAAATACCGTCTCCAAACGCAATACCAAGCTGAAGGAGAGGCTAAACAACAAATAGTTTATGAGAATTAAAAAGTATATCGCGACACTGTTTGCATTCATCGGATTCCTGACATCTTTTGCAGAGACTTCCAATCTCATAGGGGCATGGAAAGGTCCGAAGGATTTGATGATAAATCTCTGCATTGACAATGGTAATAAGTTGTATGTGGGATATTGCGGCATTCTCCGCACTTACGGCTGGGTGGGTTTCTCCACAAGCCTCACTCCTGATTCACTTATAATAAAGTCTACCGATATAGGAAGTCCGTTGGAGGGACGCTTCAAAATCGAGTCAGATAATAGACTCATCGGAAAACTTGAAATGGGCAGTACTGGCGATGATTGGTATTTCAATGGCAATGCTGAGCTTGTTAAAGAAAAGCCTGTAATGCCGGAAAATCTCAACCACGACCTTGAGGGTGTCATACTTCCACCAGATTATGATGTGCTGGCTCGTGACCGGGATATAGCAAGGGACGTTCTCTCAACCCTAACCCCAAAATCATATGGCTACGCGGAGAAAAATATGGTGGAAAAACTGCTGAATGCAAAGACATATCCTATTACACCGGAAGAGATGATAGGGTTTCGACGTGTGCGCTCCATACAGATAGATGCCCAAGTTGGCATATTCTCTTATCCGTATTTCAATTGCAGGTTCAAGAAAGTCGATGGAAAGGTTTTCTTTGAAAAGACCACAGGCAGCCAGCGTAAATCGGGATATGTTTATCAGAACAGTCCGGAGTCGCTTCTCTTTCTCGGAGGCTGGAGCGTTAACGATGACCCTCAGACCGGATACGGCAGTACAAACTCAGTTGTCGGCAAGGTC
>JAIDKG010000100.1 GCA_029051525.1 Muribaculaceae bacterium | reverse complement strand
AATGTATACACTCTTCTAAGATCTTTCAGTGTTAAACTGTTCTTTGTTTTCGAAAAATATATTTACTAAATTTGCAGCAGTTTCGGTTCTCTAACCAAGAGCACCGATAGCTCAAGGTAAGTATAATCACTCCCCTACGATTCAATTAACTAAATAATTTAACCATAAAATCTTTTCTAATGAAGAAATTTTACGCTTTCGCAGCTGCCGCTCTCTGCGCTCTCGCTGCCAACGCACAGGCTCTCTACATCACAGGTGCCGGCGACTTTACCAACGGAACATGGAACCCCGCAGGTGCTGACCAGTTTGAAACTGTAGACGGCAACTTCCAGATCAAAATCAACAACCTGACTCAGTTCAAGATTTCCACAGTGCTTCCCGCTGCCGACGCTGAGGACGCATGGGTTCCCTTCAACGAGGCTGCTCTCACCTGCGTTTACGGTGAAGAGCCCGGCAAGGCCGTAGCTCTCGAGGCAGGCAACGACAACATCGTATGCCCCTGGAAAGGTGACTACACTATCACTGTAGCAGGCGACCTCTCCACTATCACTCTCACCACTGATACTAAAAAGCCCGAAGGCGATACTCCCATCTACGTTCGCGGCGACATGAACTCATGGACTCCCGAGGAGGCATGGCAGCTGACTAAGGATGGCAACGTCTACAAGCTCGCTCTTGGTGCCGACCAGAAGATCGCAGCCGGCGAGGCTTTCAAAATCGCTGACGCTGACTGGAACTCAATCAATGTAGGTGGCGACGGCGAGACTATCATGCTCGACACTGAGACTGAGGTATTCAACGGTGGCAACCCCGCCAACATAACTCTCGAAGCTGAGTTCACAGGCACTATCTATCTGACTCTCGACTATGAGGGTGCAGCCTATATCTACTTCGCTACTACCGATGAGAATCTCCCCGAGTGGGTAGCAAGCTCTGGCGTAGAGTTTGTTGAGGCTTCTGACGCTCCCGCTCAGTACTTCACTCTTCAGGGTGTGCGCGTAGCCAACCCCGAGAACGGTCTCTACATCGTAGTGAAGAACGGCAAGTCTTACAAGGCTGTCATCAAATAAATCCTACCGACAATCTCAAGATAATTTAAAGGATTACCCCCGGGATTGACAAAAATCATCCCTTCAATCCTTAAAATATCTAAAACTAACGAGATGGATGACTCCATAAGTCATCCATCTCTCTTTTTGTAGCGCCACAACAATGTAAATTCCAAACATTTTGACTAATTTTGCGTAATAATGTATATGGAAAATCTCAGTCAGAATGAACAGCCTTCGTCGCAGCATCTGATCGACAAGGCCACCAATTCAGAATATAAGTATGGCTTTACTTCCGACATCGACACCGAAATCGTTCCACCGGGTCTGACGGAAGAGACCGTGCGCCTCATATCGCGCCTCAAAGGGGAGCCTGAGTGGCTGCTCGACTTCCGTCTGAAGGCATTCCGCTACTGGCTCACGCTCACTCCCCCGGAGTGGGCTCACCTCGACATACCGGAAATCGACTTCCAGGCCATCTCCTATTATGCAGCTCCTAAAAAGAAGGAACTCAAGAAGAGCCTCGACGAAGTCGACCCGGAACTCATCGATACCTTCAACCGCCTCGGCATTTCGCTCCAGGAGCAGAAGCAGCTCGCCGGTGTGGCCGTCGATGCCGTGATGGACTCCGTGAGCGTGAAGACCACCCATCGCGAGAAACTCGCTGAGCTCGGTGTCATCTTCTGCTCCTTCTCGGAGGCTGTGAAGGATTACCCCGATCTGGTGAAGAAATACCTCGGTTCGGTGGTGAGCTATCGCGACAATTTCTATGCCGCCCTCAACTCGGCCGTTTTCTCCGACGGCTCGTTTGTCTACATCCCCAAGGGGGTGCGCTGCCCGATGGAACTCTCCACCTATTTCCGAATCAACGCATCAGGCACAGGCCAGTTTGAGCGCACACTGATTGTGGCCGACGACGACGCCTATGTCAGCTATCTCGAAGGGTGCACCGCCCCGATGCGCGACGAAAACCAGCTCCATGCCGCTATCGTGGAAATCATCGTCGAGGAGAGAGCCGAGGTGAAATACAGCACCGTCCAGAACTGGTATGCCGGCGACAAGGAGGGACGCGGAGGTATCTATAACTTCGTGACCAAACGCGGCCTCTGCCGAGGCCACCGCTCCAAAATCTCATGGACCCAGGTGGAGACCGGCTCGGCCATCACCTGGAAATACCCCTCCTGCATACTGAAGGGTGATGAGTCGGTGGGCGAGTTCTATTCGGTGGCCGTGACCAACAATTATCAGCAAGCCGACACCGGCACGAAGATGATTCACATAGGGCGCAATTCCCGATCCACGATTGTGAGCAAGGGTATCTCGGCCGGCCGCTCGCAGAACTCCTACCGCGGACTGGTGCGCATCGATGCCAAAGCCACCGGATGCCGCAATTTCACGCAGTGCGACTCTCTGCTGATGGGACCCGACTGCGGCGCCCACACATTCCCGGTGATTGATGTGCGCAATCCCGAATCCACAGCCGAACATGAGGCCACAACCTCCAAAATCAACGAAGAGCAGCTCTTCTATTGCCAGCAGCGCGGCATACCGACCGAGGAGGCAATCGGACTCATCGTCAACGGCTACGCGAAGGAGGTGATGAACAAGCTCCCGATGGAATTTGCCGTCGAGGCCCAGAAGCTCCTCCAGATTACTCTCGAAGGCTCCGTAGGCTGATTCGGGCTCGGCTCTCACCGCCGATCCGAATCCTTACGCCGATCCGGCTCCTCCTCACCACCCTGCCGCTCCGAAGGGCAGTGACAAGTCTCGATATACGAAATGATAGAAAGAACCGTAATAGTAGATGGAATTGACCCCCAGACTTTCTACGGCGTCAATAACTCCAACATAAATCTCATACGCAACCTCTTCCCGAAGTTGCGCATGGCGGCACGCGGCAGCGTGATAAAGGTGATCGGCGAGGATTCCGAAACCGCTGAGTTCGAGCGTAAAATCAAGGAAATCGAAGCCTATGCCTCAAAATACAATAAACTCACCGATGAGGTAATCATCGACATCATAAAGGGTGAGCCCCCCAAGGCCCAGAATTCCGAGGGGGTAATCATCTTCGGTCAGAGCGGCCGACCAATCGCTCCGCGAAATGCCAATCAGGCCCGGATGGTCCGCTCCTTCGAGGAGAATGACCTCACCTTCGCCCTCGGCCCGGCCGGTACGGGTAAAACATATATCGCAATCGCTCTGGCCGTGGCTGCGCTGAAGAACCGCAAGTGCAAACGCATCATCCTCTCGCGTCCGGCCGTGGAGGCGGGGGAGAAACTCGGTTTCCTCCCGGGCGACATGAAGGATAAGATCGACCCCTATCTCCGACCCCTCTACGATGCCCTGGAGGATATGCTCCCGGCCGTGAAGCTGAAGGAATATATGGAGTCGGACACTATCCAGATCGCTCCACTCGCATTCATGCGCGGCCGCACCCTCAACGATGCCATCATCATACTCGATGAGGCGCAGAACACCACCAAACATCAAATGAAGATGTTCCTGACACGCCTCGGTGTCAACGCCAAGATGATCATCACCGGCGACGCCACCCAGATCGACCTCCCGCGCTCGGTGCAGTCGGGGCTGATGCAGGCGCTCAAGATACTGCGCGGTGTAAGCGGAATCGGTATCATCGAATATGCCAAGAAGGATATCGTGCGCCATCCTCTCGTGCAGCGCATCGTGGATGCCTATGAGGCTCGGGAGGAGAAAGTGGACCGCGAATTTGACGAAAACCTCCCTCCCCTCCCTCATCCCGGAGCGGACAAGGAATAGAGCCCGACTCACCCCGACCCGCCTCCGTAGTGAAAACTCTCAATAAGAATAAATTACAACCATGATATCAGTAGGTGACACAGTCAGATACCTCAACTCAGTAGGCGGCGGCAAAGTGACCCGCATCGACGGGAAGATAGCCTACGTCGACGACAACGGCTTCGAGACCCCCTTCCAGCTGAAGGAACTCGTGGTCGTGCTCCCCGCCGGACATGAGAAACCCACGGGGGGAGCCCGCCTTATGTTTGACCAGTCGGCTTTCGATGCCGGTAAGAAGCCCTCGCGACCGGCCCCGAAGCCCGCTCCGGAACCTGCGCTCTCCAAGGATGCCACCCCGGCTCCCGCTCCGCTCCCTCCGGCTCCCGAGACAGAATATGGCGACCGCCTCACCCTCTCGCTCGCCTTCGAGCCATCAAATCTCAAGGCCCTCTCCGAGTCGACCTTCAATGCTGTACTGATCAATGACTCCAACTATACCCTCCAGTTCTTCCTGGCAGGAAGAGCACCGGAGAGTTCCTCATGGAGCATCATCTATCAGGGGGATGTGCAGCCCAACGAACTGATTGATCTGGCCACTTTCTCCCACTCCACCCTCGGGCGAATAGAGCGGATCGTGTTTCAGGCCATCGCATTCAAGGAGGGGAAAGACTTCGATGTGAAAGACCCCATCGCGGTGATGCGTAAGCTCGACCTTACCAAATTCCATAAACTGCATTGCTTTCGCCCGGGGCGTTTCTTCGACACTCCGGTGCTTGAGTTCCCCCTCATCAATGCCGACAGATTTCAAAAACAGACCTGATGAAAGATAATTTCTGGACATATCCCGCCGAGGCCGAATCGGGCCGATGTCTCATAATCACCGGACGCGACGACCTCGACAAGCCGCGCCTCTCGGGGAAATACATCTACCGGCTCACCGTGAGCTGGGACTATGAGGCTCTCCCCGACGGTATGCCGGCCGAGGCCGATGCCCGCCTCATGGAGCAGGCCACCGACCTGCTGCTTGAGGAGACACGCCGCGATCAGGCCGCAATCCTGACCGGTATCTACACCGGCGACGGCCGGCGCGACTGGGTGTTCTACACCCGATCTCTCTTCATTTTCCAGAAGATTCTGAACCGCGCCCTCGAGTCGCTCCCGGTGCTTCCGCTTGCCGTCGATGCCGCCGAAGACCCTGAATGGGAGGAATACCTCGACATGCGCGCACAAACCTACATCCCCGACGAGGAGGAGTGACCTCCCCCCTCCCCCGGGCGGGTAT
>JAIDKG010000010.1 GCA_029051525.1 Muribaculaceae bacterium | reverse complement strand
GACCAGTCGGACCAGTCCGACCAGTCCGACCAGTCAGACCAGTCAGACCGGTCCGACCGGGAGCCCGCCCCCCAAGCCGCCCAAAATTAACCAGCCATGAAAAAATCCCGGAGCCGAATCCCCTTTAGAAAAGCCCTCCTGCTATCACATCTCCTGTTGGCAATGATGATACCGGCCGCGGCCGCCCCCACCGCCATCCTGCGCCACTTCGCCCCTCTGGTGACAAACTACACCGACTCCCACCACGGAGCCGCCCTGCAGAACTGGAGCGTAGCCACCGCCCCCGACGGTCGCCTGTACATAGGCAACAACGAGGGCCTACTATCCTTCGACGGCTACTCCTGGAGCCTCTCCCCGCTCCCCTCCCACACAATCCTCCGCTCCATCCTCTGCACTCCCGACCGAATCTACGCCGGAACTTTCGAAGACTTCGGCTACTTCTCCCCCGACCCTTTTGGCCGACTCACCTATCATTCCCTCACCCGCCCTGAAAACGGCAGCGGCAAAAACACCACCCCCACATCCGGCATCAACCCGAAGGATGAAGAATTCTGGCAAATTCTTCAGGTCGGCGACCGTATCCTATTCCAGAGCTTCGACAATATCTACTGGTACGACCCGACCTCCGGACGCACCGAGAGAGTCGACTCTCGAATCGTGCATCGCAATGACTCCGATGCCGACCACAGCCGTCGCCTGCGCCCGCTGCAATGCTTCGTGGCCGGGACATCTCTATATGCGCAACGTGCCGCAGGAGGCTTCTACCGTCTCGGCCCACACGGATGGGTGATGAAATGGCCCGCATCATCTTTCGGAAGCCACATCAAAGGGCTGTCATTTCCTCCGGCCGCCGACCTGAGAGCCGGGTCAATCCCCGACAATACTCTCATATTTACTGAAGATAATGGTATATACCGTGTCAGCGACGGCCAACCCGTAGCCATACCCTCCGACCCCTCGCTGCGCGGATACCGAATCAACCGGGTACTGGATTCTCCCCTCGGCGACTCCGTATATATCGGCACCGTAGGGGGCGGAATATTCCACATCGACCGCCAAGGGAAAGTCATTTCACATCTCTCCACCGCCAACGGTCTGCACAACAATACCGTGCTCGGTATGACATTCGATACTGCCGGCAACCTCTGGGCCGCCCTCGACGACGGCATTTCCCTCTTGCGCACAAGTCTGCCGTTAGGGATTCTTCATCCCGGCAATCAGCAGCCTTTCCCGGGTGTAAGCTATGGTGTGGCTCCTCTGGGCGAAGGTCTGGTAGTAGCCACCAACCAAGGAGCCTACAACGTAAATCCTGCCACCGCTGAATTCTCCCTTATCCCGGGCACGAAAGGACAGAACTGGATGGCACGTTCTTTCGATTCCCAGACCATAATCGGGGGCAACGAACGCACCGTCATCCTCTCGGCCGACGGGAAGAGAGAGGAGATTCCGGTGAGCGGCACCGACATCTGCCGCGCCACAATCCACAACCGGGAGGTACTCCTACAGTCATCTTATTATGACCTGCTCCTCTATACCCGCGATTCAACCGATGCGGCATGGCATATGAAAGGGCGCGTCGATGGATTGAATGCTCCGGTGAGGCATCTGGAAGTCGATGCCGACGGCACCATCTGGTGCGCCCGTATGCCCCACGGATTGATTATGGCACGCATCAATCCGGATTTCACCACCCTTTCTGAACGACAGATTTTCCAATCGCCCGACGGCTCGGAAACGCCGCGCAGCTGTGCCATACTGAAAATACGCGGGAAAGTAGTGATTCACGACGGATCCGAATTCTTTACCTATGACCACGCCTCCGCCAAATTTATCCCCCACGAGGCCCTCAACCGCGACCTGGGGATGCTCTCCGACATAACCGGCTCGCAAACAGTCGATGACGACCATATCTGGATCGCCGGCAAAAACGCCTATACACTCATAGCCTATTCCAAAGGACATTTCCGCCCGGTCTACTCCATACCCTTCAGCCTCTTCCCCCGCAAGGGAAACGGCGACAACCCGGCCACAGCCACCCTTGGCGACCATGTGCTACTCACACTCAACGAGGGTGTGGCCTGCGTGAATCAGGAACGCATGTCGCAACTCCTCCCCTCACTCCACCCCTCTATAGCATCGGTCACATCATATGCCACCGGCGGCGACCCGATGCCGCTACCCGTCAGTCAGGCCGACGGTAAGATTCCGGTGCTTCCCACTCCAGGGATTACCCTCGCCGTGGCATATCCGCCCCATATCAACGGTCTGACCCGATATAGATTCCATATCGAGGGGAATCCGCAATTCGATACAATCATCTCCTCACCTGTCCACACATTCGGAATGCTCCCGTGGGGAAAGAACCGAATAGTATGCGATGTGATAGATGCCGCCGGCAACGATCTCGACACCGTGGCCTATTCCTTCCGGGTGCTCCCCCCTTGGCCGCTCCGCTGGTGGGCATTCCTGATCTATGCCATTCTTATATTCGTGGCCATCAAGATTGTGTCGCATCTAAATCTGAAGCGGGCCATGCGCAAACGTCGCATGGAGTTCGAACAGGCCGAAGCCGAAAAAGATCGTCGCATCCGTGAGCAGGAGCTGATCATCTCCCGTCAGGAGAAACAATTGCTTGAAAGCCAGCTATCCGAAAAAAGCAAAGAACTGGCATCTATGGCTCTCGGAGAGTATGGTCGACGTCAGGCAATCGACAGCATGAGAGAGAGTCTGGCCGACAAGCGGCGCAAAGGAGCACATGTAGCCGAAGCCGAGAGGGTGCTTAAGGAAATTGCCGGTTCGGAAGGAGATAACCGACTCTTCTGGGACATCTTCGAGAAGAATTTCGACCTCATCCATGAGCATTTCTTCCGCAATCTCCGCAAAGCATACCCCACACTCACACCCGTCGACCTCCGCTTCTGCGCCCTGTTGCGCATGAACATGTCATCAAAAGACATCTCAAAATTCACAAATCTCTCCCTGCGCGGCGTAGAGACAGCCCGCTACCGCCTACGCAAAAAACTCGCCCTCCCCAAAGAACGCAACCTCGTAGAGTTCCTCATCGAATTCGCCCCCGACCCTCCCG
>JAIDKG010000001.1 GCA_029051525.1 Muribaculaceae bacterium | reverse complement strand
TAACACATAACCGGCCATGGCCGTTTTTTATAACTTTGCCTTAAGTTAATAGCATTGGGTCGCGGCCTGCCGCGACCAACCTCTAACGCACCCCTCCGGAATCCATCCACCAACGCTCAGTCGCGCCCCACCATCCGCTCCCATTGACCCGGTCGCGGCAGGCCGCGACCCAATGCTGTTAACTTAAGGGATTTTGCCATTCAAAGTTCTATTGAAAATCAAGCTTTTGTAATAGCACGAAAGTTATTTTTTAGGCTTAAGTTAATAGCATTGGGCCGCGACCCTACGTACGCGCCACACCTGTCGCGGAGGGGTGGGTCCTCTCCGCGTGCAGCTCGGACTACTGTCCGAGCTGCACGCAGTCGTTATTCGTGGTGATTTCGTGTATTTCGTAATGAATATTTGCATATGTGCGGGAAAATCACTACCTTTGCGGCGCAAACGGATATACCCGTAGCGATTGGTCTCGCCCGACAGATGACCTTACATATCGGAGCGGTAGCTCAGCTGGATAGAGCAACAGCCTTCTAAGCTGTCGGTCCTGGGTTCGAATCCCAGCCGCTTCACGAATACCCAACTCACTGTCTTGCAGTACGTTGGGTTTAATTTTAGCAATAAAAGCGGCCCGCCTGCAGCTAAAAAAAACGGCAAAAAAGCGGTTCAAAACGGTTCATTTAGGCCCATCCCGAGTCAAAAAAGGACTCTAAAAAGGACTCCACGAATCACAGCCCCCGCCGAAAAGCCGGACTTAGAGCGCGTTCTCACAAAAATGCTAATGATGGAGCGGCCCATTCTCCCAATACGCGCCAAAGCTTCAGCGGCAGAGAGGGGCTTTGCATCGAAGATATTTTTGTAATTTATAATTTGATATTTTTTAAGTGAACCGACTAAACCCGAGAGGGCGCAAGTCGTTTTTTTTGTTTGTCGCCCTCCCATATCCTTCCCGATTACAAATTTTTTAAGGGTTTTATTTTGCGGATAGCGGGATTTGTGATAATTTTGCAGATATTCCCAAACGCGCCGAGATACCTGAGGCCAGCCGACCTTCGGAATCCCGGCTATCAGTGCGGGAAGGCAACCATATCTAATAAACATAAAACACTAAATAAAACACTTAAATTTTTCAGAACTGCTATGTGGTTATCAAACTCTTCAGTAGGACGTAAGTTCATCATGGCCATTACAGGTGCCGTGCTGGTCCTGTTCCTGACTTTTCACTGTTTGATGAACGCAATCGCCATCGTCTGGCCCGCAGCGTACAATTCGGTGTGCCTCTTCCTTGGGGCTAACTGGTATGCGCTCATCGCCTCGGCCGGTCTGGCAGCGTTTATCTTAGTTCACATCATCTATGCCGTGATGCTTACGGTGCAGAACCGTCGCGCACGCGGTCATGAGCGCTATGCCGTGGCTCACCGCCCGAAGTCGGTGGAATGGTCGTCGCAGAATATGCTCGTGCTCGGCATCGTAATCGTGGCATTCCTCGTGGTGCATATGATTCAGTTCTGGGCCAAGATGCAGCTCGTGGAGGTGCTCGGCGCCCACACCACTATCCCGGCAGCAGCCGGCACCCTCTTCCTTCAGGAGGCTTTCCAGCTCCCCTGGACTCTGGTGGTGTACTGCATCGGCTTCATCGCCCTCTGGTTCCACCTCAACCACGGTATCTGGTCGATGTTCCAGTCGGTGGGCTGGGACAGCACTGCATGGATCCCGCGCCTGAAGAAGATCGCCACTTGGTGGTGCTCGATCGTGGTGGCTCTCTTTATCGCCGAGGGTGTGGTATTCACTGTGAAGGCTAACCAGAATTTCTATCTCAATGATCCGGAGCTCCGCGAGCAGTACAAGGCTATGGTGGTGCCGGAGTATGAGGATGACTTCGGTCCCGGCGCTGTGCAGCAGCTCTCTATGCTGAGCTTCGATGAGTATTCCCGCATGGTGCGCAGTCAGTTCCAGCAGATGCAGGATCCGCAGGCCAAGGCTTACTTCGGCGAGAAGTATGACGGCATGATGGAGGTCCTGGGTCAGCAGGTTGAGTTCCTTGACTATCTGGAGGCTGCTCCGGCCGAAGAGGAAGCCGTACCGGCTCCTTCCACAGGCGTTTCAGGTAACAAATAAATCATTTCACCGACGATATGGAAACTATTGATATCACGAAAGTAAAAACAATGAATCCGGCTGATTCCAAAATCCCGGAGGGTCCTATCGCTGAGAAATGGACCAATTATAAGGCTCACCAGAAGCTCGTGAACCCCGCCAACAAGCGTAAGCTCGACATCATCGTGGTGGGCACCGGTCTGGCCGGCGCTTCTGCCGCTTCGACTCTGGGTGAGCTGGGCTTCAATGTGCTCAATTTCTGCATTCAGGATTCACCCCGCCGCGCTCACTCGATCGCTGCTCAGGGTGGTATCAACGCAGCCAAGAATTATCAGAACGACGGCGACTCTGTATACCGTCTTTTCTACGACACTGTGAAGGGTGGCGACTACCGCGCCCGTGAGGCCAACGTATATCGTCTGGCTGAGGTGTCGAATAATATCATCGACCAGTGTGTGGCTCAGGGTGTGCCTTTCGCACGTGAATATGGCGGTCTGCTGGCCAACCGTTCGTTCGGTGGCGCTCAGGTGAGCCGTACTTTCTACGCCAAGGGTCAGACCGGCCAGCAGCTCCTGCTCGGTGCCTACTCTTCGCTCAACCGCCAGATTCAGCTCGGCAAGGTGAAGAGCTACAACCGCTATGAGATGCACGATGTGGTGCTGGTGAAGGATGAGAACGGCGTGCCCCGCGCACGCGGCATCATCGCCAAGAACCTCGTGACAGGTAAGTTCGAGCGTTTCGCCGCTCATGCCGTGGTTATCGCCACCGGCGGTTATGGCAACGCCTACTTCCTCTCTACCAATGCAATGGGCTGTAACTGCTCTGCCGCTATGGCCTGCTACCGTAAGGGCGCATATTTCGCCAACCCGGCTTTCGTGCAGATTCACCCCACTTGTATCCCGGTGCACGGCGACAAGCAGTCGAAGCTCACTCTGATGTCGGAGTCGCTGCGTAACGACGGCCGCATCTGGGTGCCGAAGAATATCGAGGATGCCCGCAAGCTGCAGTCGGGCCAGATCAAGGGTTCCGACATCCCCGAGGAGGAGCGCGACTACTACCTGGAGCGCCGCTACCCGGCTTTCGGTAACCTCGTGCCGCGCGACGTGGCTTCGCGTGCCGCCAAGGAGCGCTGCGACAAGGGCTTCGGTGTCAACAACACCGGCCTGGCCGTATTCCTTGACTTCTCGGAGGCCATCAACCGTCTGGGCATCGACGTGGTGCGCCAGCGCTACGGCAACCTCTTCGACATGTATGAGGAGATCACCGACGTCAACCCCGGCGAACTCGCCTGCGAGAAGGATGGCGTGAAGTACTACAACCCGATGATGATCTTCCCCGCTATCCACTACACAATGGGTGGTATCTGGGTGGACTATGAGCTCCAGACTTCAATCAAGGGTCTCTTCGCAATCGGCGAGTGCAACTTCTCCGACCACGGCGCAAACCGTCTCGGCGCTTCGGCTCTGATGCAGGGTCTGGCCGACGGCTATTTCGTGCTCCCCTACACTATCCAGAACTATCTGAGCGACCAGATCTCCGTGCCCCACTTCTCGACCGACCTCCCCGAGTTTGACAAGGCCGAGGCTGAGTGTCAGGCCAAGATGGACCGCCTGATGGCTATCCAGGGCGACCGCAGTGTCGACTCTATCCACAAGGAGCTGGGCCGTGTGCTCTGGGACGATGTCGGCATGGCTCGCACCAAGCAAAGCCTTGAGGAGGCTATCGAGAAGATCAAGAAGCTCCGCAAGGAGTTTGACACTCGTCTATATATCCCCGGTTCGGCCGAGGGTATGAACGTGGAGCTCGACAAGGCATTCCGTCTCAATGACTTCATCACTATGGGTGAGCTTATCGCCTACGACGCGCTGAGCCGCAACGAGTCATGCGGCGGCCACTTCCGCGAGGAGTATCAGACCGAGGAGGGCGAGGCCAAGCGTGATGACCAGAATTGCTTCTACGTGAGCTGCTGGGACTATCAGGGCAGCGACGACAAAGCACCCGAACTCATCAAGGAGCCTCTCCACTATGAGGCTATCAAGGTGCAGACCCGTAACTATAAGTCATAAACTTTAAAGAAGAAGTAACACACAATGGATGATAAAATGACAGTCAATCTCAAGGTGTGGCGTCAGGCCGGACCGCGAGAGAAGGGCGAGTTTAAGACTTATATGAATGTCGAGACCACCCCTGACACTTCCTTCCTGGAGACTCTCGACATTCTCAACGAGCAGCTCGTTGAGAATCACGAGGAGCCCATCGTATTCGACCACGACTGCCGCGAGGGTATCTGCGGTATGTGCTCGCTCTATATCAACGGTCACCCCCACGGCCCGGCTACCGGTGCCACTACCTGCCAGCTCTACATGCGCCGCTTCAAGGATGGCGAGACTATCACTGTGGAGCCCTGGCGTTCGGCTGCGTTCCCGGTGATCAAGGACCTTATGGTAGACCGCAACGCATTCGACAAGATCCAGCAGGCCGGTGGCTATGTGAGCTTCAACTGCGGTGGCGCACAGGATGCCAACGACCTCCCCATCTCGAAGGTCAACGCCGACGAGTCGATGGACTCTGCAAGCTGCATCGGTTGCGGCGCCTGCGTGGCTGCCTGCAAGAACGGCTCGGCTATGCTCTTCGTGTCGGCTAAAATCAGCCAGCTCGCTCTGCTCCCGCAGGGTGCTGTGGAGAAGGACCGCCGCGTGCGCGCTATGGTGGCCAAGATGGACGAACTCGGCTTCGGCAACTGCACCAACACCGGTGCCTGCTCGGCTGAGTGCCCGAAGAACATCAAGCTCTACAACATCGGCCGCATGAACCGCCACTTCATCGCTGCCAAGTGCAAGGAGTAATCTCTCGCGAGATACAGATAAAATCCGGATGCCCGAATCCCTGTGATTCCGGCATCCGGATTCTTTTTTATCAAAATCCTACTCTGCCCCCACGGCGCGCCGCCGCCCATCCACGACGGCACATTAGTGTGCAGTTGCGATGCGTACGTCGCGGCCTGCCGCGATCGGGGATCACGCAGAGACGAGCAGGGAACTCACGCAGACGCGCGGGGCTACCACGCAGAGCCGCAAAGGCGCAGAGAGCTTCGCGCCGGTCCAAGGCTCTGCGCCTTTGCGCCTCTGCGTGAGATAATACACCGTAGCTGCGCGGGTGGACCACGCAAAGGCGCAAAGGCGCAGAGAGCTTCGCGCCGGTCCGGGCTTTGCGTCTTTGCGCCTCTGCGTGGGATAATACCGTAGCTTTCAGTCCTGGTGGGTCTCCGACCCACCGGCATACCGACTCCCCAAGCGCAGCCTAAGTCGCAGAGTGACTGCACTGCATATTAACCGCTTGCTCTGGCGACAGCACGAGCAGTGCCCGGAGAGTGCTATCCCCACCGGCACCGGTCGCGGAGCGACTGCACTATTGAGAACCCGCTGAATAGTCACGGGCCAGTTGCAGGTTCTGCGATAATTTTGTAATTTTGCAGTTATGAAGCGAATCCCCTTGCATCTGTTGTTTTTCGCGGCTATCGCCTTGCTGGCTGTGGCCTGCGCAAGTATCGGCAATCCCTCAGGCGGTGCCCGCGATGAGCAGCCGCCGAGATTTGTGCGCGCCAATCCGGCGCCGAATTCTTCGGATGTGCCGGTGACAACCGATAAGGTGACGCTCGATTTCGACGAACTGGTCAATGTGCCCGATGCCTCGCAGAAGGTAGTGGTGTCGCCGCCGTCGAAGAGTGTGCCGCGTGTGGCGGCGCAAGGTCATCGCGTGACGGTGACTTTCCAGGATTCGCTGCTCCCCAACACCACCTATACCATCGATTTTGCCGATGCTATCGAGGATAATAATGAGTCGAATCCGTTGGTGAATTTCTCTTATACATTCTCTACGGGACCGACCGTGGACTCGCTCCGAATCGCCGGACGCGTACTGTCGGCCCGGGCGATGGAACCGATGCAGGGGAAGATCGTGGGTGTGCACCGTGTGCCGGAACCGATCGATTCTTTACAGGAGACTATCACGCCTGAGTTTGAGGGACTTCCGGAACTATCCGACACTCTGGCCGATAAAAGTCGGCTGCCGCTGATTTTCCATAAGATGTTCGACCGTGTGGCACGCACCGACGACCGTGGCAGATTCTCGGTGGAGGGTCTCGCGCCGGGACGCTATCGGGTATATGCGCTCGATGACACCAATTCCGATTACCTCTTCTCCTCCCCCGATGAGGAGATGGCTTTTTATGAAACCGTGGTGACACCCTCTACTGAGTCGGCCATAGCCTCGGATACGATTTTCAACACCAAACTTGGCACCGTCGACAGTGTGGTGAGCCGCCAACGCACCATCTATCTCCCCAATGATATTCTGCTGCGCTCTTTCCTGACGAGCCGCAAGCAGCAATTCGTGAGCAGCTATGCGCGGCAGGACTCTACCCGCATCAACCTGACTTTCAATGCCCCCAACCGTCAGCTACCCACATTCTCGCTCGTAGGTGAGGAGATGCCGGGCACCGACTGGTACACGATGGAACGCTCGCAGGGAGCCGACACTATCTCACTCTGGATCAGCAACCCGCGCATCATAAGCACCGACACACTGCGGCTCGCCGTGGGATATCTGAAACTGGATTCACTCAACCGCTATGTGGCCACATCCGACACTCTGCGCCTCACCACCGACCGTCCGCGCAAATCAAAGGCAAAAAAGGATGATAAGAAGAAAAAGAAAGATGACACGGCTCAGGCGGATTCAGTGGCTCCTCCTGTGCCGCTGATGCAGTTCAATCTTCTCGGGGGAAGCTCGCTGGATGTGGACCGTCCGCTGTTGATACAGACCGACTCCCCGTTGGCCCGACTCGACACAGCCCTCTTCCGCATTGAGGAATTGCGCGACACAGTATGGACGGCCACAGAACCGGTGCAACTGATCAACGATTCGATAAATCCGCGCATATACCGCATCGAGCGCCCGTGGAAGTATGACACGAAGTATCGTCTCTCTGCCGACACTCTGGCTATGGAGAATATCTACGGTCTGTCGACAGCACCTTTCAGTCAGGAGTTTTCGACCAAGGCGGAGAAGGAGTATTGCTCGCTGATTCTGAATGTGGCCGACTGGCCGGCCGGACTCCCGGCATTTGTAGAACTCCTGAATCAGTCGGACGAGCCCACGCGCCGCATGCCATTAGAGAACGGCCGGGTGAGATTCAACAATCTCACTCCGGGCAAATTCTATTTCCGCATCGTGGCCGACCTCAACGGTAACGGTGTATGGGATTCGGGCGACATCATTGCAGGGCGTCAGCCTGAACCGGCTTTCTACTATCCGAAATCCATATCGGTGAAACAGAACTGGAACAAGGAGGAGACCTGGAATGTATTCGATACCCCGGCCGACACCATGAAGCCCTCCGCCCTGCTAAAGAACAAGCCCACCCCGCGCAAGAACGAACGCACCAACAGCAACACCCCCGAGGAGGATGAAGAGGATGAAGAGGATTTCTACAACACCTTCCCCTCCGGCCGCCAGCAGCAAGGCTCCTTCCGATAAAAACTGATATGTAAAATTCCACCGACAAATGTCCCGGGAAGGGGGCGTTACGGACTAAATTTAAGGGATTTTCGGAGTGTAAAAGGGTAAAAATGCCAAAACATCCCGAATTTCCCCCTTTTCTTTTTTATCAGCTGAAAAATTTGCACTATATTTGCAAGTTGAAACGCCATACCCTCCCGCGTGGAGGCAGGATGCACCCTTTTCCCGCCCCTCCCGGGTATGTGTCTGAGCCTTATCCACAGGCTGCGGCGCGCATGGCGGTATCTGACTGAAAAATTAAAACATACATAACATCTTAACTTCAAAATGCAGAACAAAGGGTTTATCAGCACCATCGCGGTGCTCCTGATTCTTATCTGCGGATTCTACATCAGCTTCTCTTTCGTGACTTCCCATTACGAAAAGCAGGCGCGTGAGTTCGCGGCTAAGGCATCGGGCACCTCTGACGTCACCAACGACGTCTACAAGCTAAATCTGAAGCAATTCAACGATTCTATCGACAAAGAGAAGGTCTATCTGTGGTACACCTACAATCAGGTGCGCAAGATGGAAATCGGCCTCGGTCTTGACCTCAAGGGAGGCATGAACGTGGTGCTCGAAATCTCGGTGCCCGACATTCTCCGTCAGTATGCCAACGGCGATGCCGCTCTCAAGCAGGTGAATGCCGCTATCGCTGCTGCCGAGAAGAATGGCGCCAAGGCCGCCGACAAGGATTTCGTGCAGAAGGTGGCCGCTAACTTCCAGCCGGGCACTATGGCCTCGCTCTTCACCCGCGAAGGTGAATTCCTCGGTAAACTCAAGAATTCCTCGTCAAATGCGGAAGTTACCACAGCCCTCAACCATCAGGTGGAGAGCCAGGTGGATGCCGCTTTCAATATCTTCCGCACTCGTATCGACCAGTTTGGCGTGGTGGCTCCCAATATCCAGAAGCTTCAGGACAAGACAGGACAGATCCTGCTTGAGCTTCCGGGCGTGAAGGAGCCGGAGCGTGTGACCGACCTGCTGAAGTCGTCGGCCAATCTGGAATTCTACGAGGTCTACAACTACAATGAGATTCTCCCCGAGCTCGCAGCCTTTGCCGAGGCTTATGCAGCGCAGGACACGGTGAACCATACAAATGTAATCGAGCTCCTCGGCGGCCGCATGCGCGAGGGAAGCCCGGTGGTGGGTCTGGTATCACCGGCCAATCAGGCTATGGTCGACAGCATCTTCGCTTCGCCGCTGGCCAAGTCGAAGCTTCCCAGCGACCTTTCGCTCGTATGGGAGGTGAAGCCTGTGGAGATTCCCCTCACCGATGCCAAGGGCAATCCGGTGATGAAGAACGATAAGGAATACCGCACCACCCCCTATTGGCAGCTCGTGGCTCTGAAAGGTGAGGCAGCCCTCGAGGGCGATGCCGTGACTTCGGCCACTTCTGAATATGACAACATGCGCGGCAACACCGTCAATATGCGCATGAACGACCGTGGCGCACGCGAATGGGCCACTCTGACACGCAACAACATCGGTCGCCCGATCGCCATCGTGCTCGACAACCGTGTATATTCCTACCCGAATGTGAATGGTGAAATCACCGGCGGATCGTCGGAGATTACCGGCAATTTCACTCCGGAGGAGGCCAACGACCTTGCCAACGTGCTTAAGTCGGGCAAGATGTCGGCTCAGGTTAAGGTGGTGAGCAACAATGTGATCGGTCCGTCGCTCGGCGCCGAGGCCATCCAGCAGGGCTTCATCTCATTTATCGTGGCTCTGGTGCTGCTCATGATCTTCATGATCTGCATCTATGGCGTAGTGCCCGGTCTGGTGGCCAACATCGGTCTGATACTCAACCTCTTCTTCACTCTCGGCATTCTGGCCTCGCTGCAGGCTGTGCTCACGCTGTCGGGTATCGCGGGTATCGTGCTCGCCCTCGGTATGGCGGTCGATGCCAATGTGCTTATCTTCGAGCGCACCAAGGAGGAACTCAAGACCGGCAAGAAACTGCGTCAGGCCATCTCTGAGGGTTATTCCAATGCCTTCTCGGCTATCTTCGACTCCAACCTCACTTCGGTCATCACCGGTGTGATTCTGCTCGTATTCGGTTCGGGTCCGATCAAGGGCTTCGCCACCACTCTTATCATCGGTCTGGTCTGCTCATTCTTCACAGCAGTATTCCTGACCCGCATCGCATTTGAGATTATCACCAAGAATGGTCGTTGTGCAGGCATGACCTTCTCTACCGGTCTGAGCCGCAACTTCCTCACCGACACAAAAATCAACTTCCTCGGCCAGGCCAAGGTTTCATCGGTGGTATGGCTGGCTCTGATTGTAATCTCAATCGCTTCGCTCGCTATCCGCGGCATGAACCAGGGCATCGACTTCTCGGGTGGCCGCAACTATGTGGTGCAGCTCGCCAAGGATGTGGAGCCGAAAGAGGTAGAGGCCAAACTGCTTGATGTATTCCAGACTGCCGCCAACGACAAGACCGTATCGGTGAATGTAATCACTATCGACGGCCCCTCGAAGGTGCGTATCTCTACCAACTATAAGATTGCCGACGAAACCGAAGGTGTGGAGAATGAGATTACCGACCTTCTCTACAAGAACCTCCAGTCGGAACTGACCGATGCCCAGGGCAAGACTATGGACATCAACGCCTTCCGTGTGGCTGACGAGAACAATGGTATCATCTCGATTCAGAAGGTAGGTCCGAGCGTGGCCGATGATATGCGTGCCGACGCTTATTGGGCTGTGGGCATCGCGCTTGTCTGCATGTTCCTCTACATCCTGCTCCGCTTCCGCAACATCGCCTTCTCCGTAGGTGCCGTATGTGCCGTGGCTCTGACAGCATTCCTCATCATCGGCTTCTACTCTATCTGCTGGGGCTTCTTCCCCTTCTCGATGGAGATTGACCAGTCGTTTATCGCTGCCGTGCTGACCATTATCGGTTATCAGATCAATGACACCGTGGTGGTATTCGACCGTGTGCGCGAGATGATGAAGGTATATCCGAAGGAGGATCGTTTCCAGACCATCAACAAGAGTCTTAACACCACACTGTCGCGTACGGTGATGACATCGTTCTCCACCCTTCTGGTGCTCCTCTGCATCTTCTTCCTAGGTGGCGACACTATCCGCTCATTCACATTCGCGATGATCTTCGGTGTGATTGCAGGTACATTCTGCACCCTCTACGCCGCAGCTCCGATAGCCTACGCTATCCTGAAGCGCAGCCAGAAGAAGCAGATTGCCGCCGACGGCAAACCCGCTCTTCAGGGCAACCGCCGCTTCAACTAATACTCTGATTCCAATCCAAGAATGATAACCGCCTGCCCGCTCTCCGGAATCTCTTCCGGAGGGTGGCGCAGGCGGTCATCGCATTACAAGCAGGCTCTATAGAGAATATTAGAGCGACTAAATTGATTCATAAATATGAATACCGCCACTAAAAAATTCCTGTCAGCCGCCATGCGATGGTGTATTGCAGCCGGATTTACAGTGCTGCTACTGTGGGTGCTCTTCCGCAAAGTGGATTTTGCCGAGATGACAGCCATCATTCGCAACGGGGTGGACTATCAGTGGATTCTTGCAGCCATGGCGCTCTCGGTGCTTTCGCACATGATCCGCGCACGCCGCTGGCAGCTCCAGCTCCGCGCCCTCGGCATCACACCACCCTACATGGCTCTCTGCTGCTCAATTTTCGGCTGCTATGCGCTCAACATCGTATTTCCCCGCCTTGGCGACATATGGCGATGCACTTATATCGCCAAGCGTCAGAAAGCACAGTTCACCACCGTGCTCGGATCGATGGTCTCGGACCGTCTGGCCGACACCGCGACCGTGCTCCTGCTATTTCTGCTCACCCTGCTGCTGGCCAATTCCGCCATCAATGCCTTTCTGGAGAAATATCCGGTAGGACGCGGAGTCATCGAACTCCTCTATTCACCTTGGTTCTGGACCGTAGGTGTATTACTGGCCGCTGCATTATGGCTTGCCTACCGGCACTGGCGTGATACCCGCATTGTGGATCGGCTGCGGCAATGGTGTGCCGAACTATGGCAAGGCTTCGCCTCGGTGGCGACGATGAAAAACCGTGGAATGTTCCTGCTCCTCACCATCCTCCTCTGGGGCTGCTATTTCACACAGCTATACGTGGCATTCTTCGCCTTCCCCTTCACCACCCGGCTATGCACTGAAAGCTCGCTCGGCTACGGACTGATACCCTGCCTCGTGGCATTCGTGCTCAGCTCGATAGCGATGGGCATCCCGAGCAACGGAGGCCTCGGTCCCTGGAACATCGCCATCATGTTCGGCCTCGCCATCTACGGCGTCACCGACGCCCAAGGCACCACCTTCTCCATGCTCCAATGGAGCGGCCAGACGGTGATGCTCATCCTCCTTGGCCTCGTCACCATAGCCTACATCCTCCTCTCGCGCCGCAGCAAAACCGCACATACGGTCGCAGCCCGCAAGTAGGCGGTCGCGGCCCCACGTACGGTCGCGGCAACCACCCCCATACACCCTACACTATCTTTCCACTAAAATAAGGAAGTTGTAAACCCCATAATATGAAATATTTGTTGTAACTTTGTAATCCAAGTGGCTGATCAATTTAAATTAGCCTTTATTTTGGGGATGATTAAATCAATACACGCCCGCCAGCGGTCGGATTAAAGACTAATATAGACAGCCACAATTACAATATTTTTAATTGGCCAGACACATAGAGCGCGTTCCTTAAAATTTCGGGGTCGTAGGGGCGGCGATTTTTGAGTGGATTTTGCGAGTCGAAGAAGGAACGATGCGGGCATCGTGACTGATGAGATCTCGCAAAATACGCCAAAAAGCGCCGGGGAAAGGTAACTTTTACACTCGAAGGCACCCCGACTCCAATAAAGGAATTATTATATTTCTTTATCAAGCAGCTGTATAATGTGTAAATAAATCCAAATCTAAGCTATAAATCATAAACGGCTTTTTAACCTACACATTGGCCCGGCTGTAAGAAGAAGTTACCTATGGTCTCGCATCCTTGGGCGTATTTTGCCCCTTGCTTTCAGTCGCATACCTCGGTATGCTCCCTACAGCAAGTGACAAAATCCACTCCAAGGCTGCGACCCCTACGGCCCCGAAATTTTAAGGAACGCGCTCTTAACAATACCGGAATATGTCAGAACAGGAAATGAACTCATACCGCTTCACTTCGGGTCAGGAACCGAGTGACGAGATGCTTGCACAGCTTATGAAGGAGGTTGCACATGATGCCAAAGTGCGTCAGGAGCAGGCTACTGCTGCCTATTTTTCTGAGATGCGTCGAAACGCCGAGGCAAAAAAGGCTAAATGGGCTGACCGTATTAATAGCGTAATCAATGGCTAAAGCTGGAAGAAAACCAGAACTCATAGTGATTGCCGGACCCAATGGGTCGGGCAAAACCTCTGTTACCCAAAAATTCCTTCATCATGAATGGGCAGACGGCACTGTATATATCAATCCCGACCAGATAGCAAAAGACATGTTCGGAGACTGGGACTCAAAAGAGACTGTGCTTGAAGCTGCCAATTATTGTGCTGAATGGCGAGAGAAGTGTCTTCGTGATAAAATCAGTTTCGTGTTTGAGACAGTCTTCTCGGCCGAGGACAAGATCGACTTCCTTGTACGTGCCAAAGAAGCCGGATTTTTTATCCGAGTTTTCTTTATCTCCACAAGTCATCCTTCCATCAATGCCTCTCGAATAGCAAAGAGAGTCATGGAAGGGGGACATGATGTGCCTATTAGAAAAATAATATCTCGATATACGAAATCAATCGAGAACTGCGAGATTATTGCTCGTATGGTAGACCGACTATATGTCTATGACAATTCGGTAAACGACCGGGATGCTCAGATTCAGTTCCGACTGTCAAACGGAAGGATTGAAAAGATGTATGTCAATGAACTCCCGGCATGGGCCAAGAATATAATACCTGTTCAATAATAAGAGCGCGTTCCTTAAAATTTCGGGGGCTTAGCAAAATCCGGTCCGGCCACATGGTGCCGTGCACGCAGATAAATGAGGTGTCATCGCCGGGCGATGACACCTCATTTATCTTCCGACCACATTATTTAACCCTTGGATGATGGGAAGCAACCTGTTTCTCGTTTTTTTTTTGTAAATTCGCAAGTTGAATAGACGTGCGCCCATCGCAGGTGACGCACCGCAGGATTCAGGAAATAATTTATATAATATAATGGGAAAAGTTTTGATTATCGGTGCCGGCGGAGTCGGCACTGTCGTGGCCGCCAAGTGCGCCCAGAATCCGGAGGTCTTCTCCGAAATCGTGCTGGCTTCACGGCGTAAGGAGAAGTGTGACCAACTGGTGAAGAAAATCGGTGCGACCAATATCGTTACCGATCAGGTGGATGCCGACTATGTGGAGCAGATCGTGGAGCTCTTCAATCGCCATAAACCCGACATCTGCATCAATGTGGCTCTCCCCTATCAGGACCTCACTATCATGGAGGCCTGCCTACAGTGCGGCGTCAACTATCTTGACACCGCCAACTATGAGCCGAAGGATGAGGCGCATTTCGAGTATTCCTGGCAGTGGGCCTACCGCGAGCGTTTCGAAAAGGCAGGCCTGACCGCAATATTGGGCTGCGGTTTCGACCCGGGTGTGTCGGCTGTATTCGTGGCATATGCCGCGAAGCATCATTTCTCAAAGATGGAGTATCTCGACATCGTGGACTGCAACGCCGGCAACCACGGCAAGGCTTTCGCCACCAATTTCAATCCCGAAATCAATATCCGCGAGATTACCCAGAAGGGTAAATACTGGCAGGACGGCAAATGGGTGGAGACGGAGAATCTTGAGATCCACCGTCCGCTCAATTACCCCAATATCGGCGAGCGCGAGAGCTATCTGCTCTATCATGAGGAGCTGGAATCGCTCGTGCAGAACTTCCCCACCATCAAGCGCGCACGCTTCTGGATGACTTTCGGTCAGGAGTATCTCACACATCTGCGTGTGATTCAGGATATAGGCATGGCTCGTATCGACCCTGTGGTCTATGAGGGTAAGGAGATTATTCCGATCCAATTCCTCAAAGCTGTGCTCCCCGATCCGGGTTCGCTGGGAGAGAACTATACCGGTGAGACCTCTATCGGATGCCGCATCTCCGGACTCGACAAGGAGGGTAAGGAATCTACCTATTACATCTACAACAACTGCTCGCATCAGGATGCCTATCGCGAGACGGGCGCTCAGGCTGTGAGCTACACCACCGGTGTGCCGGCAATGGTGGGCGCCTACATGTTCCTCTCAGGCGAGTGGGTGAAGCCGGGCGTGCACAATGTGGAGGAGTTCAACCCCGATCCCTTCCTCGCCAAGCTCGCTGAGTCAGGTCTACCCTGGCATGTGATAATTGACGAAGATATCGAATTCAACGACCGATGAGAAATCACCTGATCATACCGGCGCTGGTGGCTCTGGCCACCGGCGCATCACTTCTTTCGGCCGCCGCAGCCCTTACGGAGGGCTCGGTGACCCGCCGCCCGGACGGCTCGATGCATGTGGCCACCCAAAAGGGGGAGGTCATGGTGACCCCCTATTCCGCCGACATTTTCCGCGTGACAGTGCTCCCGGCTGATACTACGGCCACACCCTATGTGCCCTCACAGTCGGCGATAATGCAGCCCGATGCCTCGGGAGTTATGGAAATCATCACCCCGCAGGCAGCTATCCTGCGCAGTAAAACGGTGCAGGTGCGCGTGGACCGCACTACGGGTGCCGTGACATTTCTCGATGCCGAGGGTAATGAGATCCTGTCGGAGCTGGAGGGAGTTGACAATTCAGCCCCGCTGAAGAGCATCACTCTCGATGGCTCGAAGGCCGGTCGCATCTACGGCGCCGGCGAACGCGGTCACCGCCTCAGCCTCAACGGCGACTCTCTGTCGATGTATAACCGTCAGAACTACGGATATACGAAGGGGGATCCGCGCATCTCGCAGATGGGTATCTCGATCCCCTATTTCGCATCCGATAAGGGTTTCGGCATACTCTTCGACGACTATAACAAGGCAGCTCTTGAGATTGGCGACACTATCTCTTATACCTCCCGGACTCCCCGCGCCCTCTCCTACTACTTCATCAATTCTCCCGAGAAGGATCTGGCCGGAGTAGTGGCCAATTACTCCACTCTCACCGGCAAGCAGCCCCTCCCCCCTTTCTGGAGCCTGGGCTATATCACCTCGAAGTATGGCTATCGCACACAGCAGGAGACTCTCGGCGTGGTGGATTCAATCAAAAGCGCCGGATATCCGCTCGACGGTATTGTGCTCGACCTCTACTGGTATGGCAAGGAGAGCGATATGGGACGCCTGGAATGGAACACCGACCAGTGGCCTGACCACAAGCAGATGCTCGACTCGCTCAAGTCGCTGGGTGTGAATATGGTGGTAATCTCGCAGCCCTATGTCAATAAGGAGGGTGCGATCGACAACTATAATTTCCTCTCCGAGCGCTCCATGCTGGTGCGCGATGCCGATGGCAAGACCCATGATGTGAGCACCTGGGTGGGCGAGGCCGGTATGCTGGATGTAAGCAATCCGGAGACCCGCGACTGGCTCTGGAGCCGCTGCCGCGACCTGACACAGGATGGACTGGCCGGATGGTGGGGCGATCTGGGCGAACCCGAGGTGCACCCCGAAACGATGGTTCATGCCAATGGCCAGACAGCCACACAGTTTCATAACGTCTATGGCAATGAATGGTCGAAAATCCTCTATGAGGGTCTGCGTCAGGATTTCCCGGAGATGCGTCCGCTGCTGATGATGCGCGGCGGCACTGCGGGTCTGCAGCGTTATGCCGTGGCCCCCTGGACCACCGACGTGTCGCGCTCCTGGGGCGGCTTCGGTCCGCAGGTGAATCTGATGGTCAATTCGGGCCTCTCCGGTCTGGGATATATGAGTTCCGACATCGGCGGTTTCGCGGTCGACCCGAAGCACCCGGTCGATCCGGAGCTTTATGTGCGCTGGCTCCAGATGGGTGCCTTCACACCCACACTGCGCACCCATGCCACCGTAAAGCCCGAGCCCTACCACTACCCCGAGATGGAGAAGATTCTCAAGCGCTATATCTCAATGCGCTACGAGTGGCTCCCCTACAACTATACTCTCGCCTATGAGAATGCCCGCTACGGTCTGCCGCTGGCGCGCCCGCTCAATTTCCGTGGCGCTAATCCGGGGATCGATTTCTCTCTGCTTGACGATGAATATCTCTGGGGCGATGAGGTACTTGTGGCTCCTGTCATGACCGAAGGGGCCCGCAGCCGCACCGTGCTGTTCCCGGAGGGTGAATGGATCTCTTGGTGGGATGCCTCGAAGCGCTATGCCGGCGGGAAGAGCTACACTGTTCCGGCCCCCCTCGACAAGATGCCCCTTTTTGTAAAGGCCGGCTCTTTCATCCCGCAGTATGAGCGCCCGATCGAGAATGTGGGTGAATATGACCCGATGTATCTCAGCGTGCGCTATTATCCGGCCAATGCCAAGAGTGAGTACACTCTCTTTGAGGATGACCGCAAATCACCGGAATCGCTCGAGAAAGGCGACTATGCTTTGGTGAAATTTGAAGGTGAACGCAAGAATGGCGTCACCGAGGTGAAAATCAGCACCGAAGGTGGCTACAAAGGTATGCCTGAAGGGAAGATGATCGAGTTTGAGGTGATGGGTATCGCATCGCCGAAGCAGATAGTATGGAACGGCACTGAGCTTCCCCGCTCACAGTCGCTCAAGGCTATCCGCCAGTATGGCTACGTCTACGATGCCGCCACCCGCACCGCCCATCTCCGCTTCCCCTATCCTCCCGGAGTGACCACCCTCACCATCCGCTGATATCCCCCCACAATACCCATAAGGTCAGCGCCCCCACCCGGCGGCGCTGACCTTCTTTTTATCTCCACTCAATTACACCTAACAAGACCTGCTTTACACGTACAATATGTATTGTTACATCATACTACCAGATATCATCTTCAATGATAAAAGAATATAGTAACTACAATTTATCGCTGGAGTAGGACTGAAACTTTGTTGATTATCTGGATGAATTTATTTTGAAATTATGGCCGGTTATAATTTTAAAACTGACACCTCAAACACGCTATTCACAAATTGACATCTCCACAATAGAAGCATAATGCTCCTTTTTTATACTGAAACCATCAAGTATGACAATTTTTCGCAATTCTTATTGTAAAGAAGATACATATATTAATAAATACTTTATTCATTTGGAAATTCCAAAATATATTTTTACATTTGCAATCGAATCATAATACCCAACATTATGAGCAAGTTTTAAATTTTCAACCTGTTATTCCTAACAGTATTCATGCTATTCACCGCATGCTCCGGATGGAATGATGCTATTACTGACGAGCCAGAAATAGCAAATAGTTCTATGACACTTCCCGATGAGTGGCATGAACTATCGGACAGCGAGATTATCTCACTTCAAAAATACAACAACACCAATAATACGACAACACCAAAACATCAATACATATGGCACACATAAAGACATTGGTGGCAGCCATCCTTTCATTCGGCTGCATCTCTATGACTCAGGCAGAGGAACGCTCATACCATGGTCCGGCCATGTTCGGCCTGAATGGTCCTGTCAAGGAGGTTCTGAAGACTTCTCCCTCCGACGAAGCTTCCGCCTCAACTGTGGAAACTGTAGACATGCGCTTCAAGCCCAACGGTCAGCTGGAGAATGAATCCTGCCGATACAATGAGGCCGGGTACCCGGTGTCGGTAAAGATTGACGATCCGAATTTCAATGGCACTGTAATGGTGGAGTATTCAGCCGACAACCGATGTTCGCGATATGTAATGGAGATTGACAAACCGATGGCCATGACAATCACCACCACCAACGAATACCGCGACGGCAAACTGGAATATTCAACCCTCACTCCACAGCTTAAGGATCCGGCTCTGGCCGACATGATTCCCGGCGGAATGCCCCCCTTCAACCTTGAGTATTCCAATGTAGAATACGACTCCCACGGCAACTGGGTGAAACGCGACCTCAAGATGATTTTCCCCGAAATCGCCAACGTCAAGATGGACATCCCCACCTATACCGAGACACGCACCATCACCTACTACTGATACCCCCTCCCGATACCCCCTCCCCGGATATACCCGACATGGTCAGCGCCCACAGTGACGCTGACCATGTCGGAAAACCAATATCATTCCCGGATCCCGCATCACGGCATATAAGAGCGCGTTCCTTAAAATTTCACCGCCCCTACGGCCCCGAAATTTTAAGGAACGCGCTCTAAAGAGGTGTGTGGCTCCTCCGGCTCACTCCTGAGCCGGGCGGAAGGAGTAGGCACCGAGGGCGGGAGGGGTGGCGCGGCGCAGGCCGTCGATGTCGGTGAGGGTCGGCGGGGCGGTCAGCGAGGCATCGCCGGCTCCAATCACGGGGGAGTCGGGCTTCAGGCGATAGTTGAAGTAATAGTCTTCGCGGATTGTCTCAAACTGCGGGTCGCAGTCCCATAGGCAGTTGATGAAATTGGCATCGTCGCTGCCGGCGGCTTTCATCGACACGTAGCGGAGATATACCTCCGAGTCGGCCAGGTCGCCTTCGTTGATGTCGGAGGCCAATCCGTAGATGATGGAGTTGGAGAATGTGGCCCGCATCAGCGGATTGGGATTGCCGGTGATGTTGTCTTCGGGGAAGAGATGATGCAGTGTGAGCAGGGGCTCGTATATCACGCTGAAGAGATAGTAATTGGCAAGTGTGCATTGCGAGAAGTCGTGCAGGCCTCCGGTGAGCTTCACCACAGCTCCGGCAGCCTCGGAGAATATGCAGCCGTAGGCATCTACTTTGGCATAGAGCGAACTGAGCACGGTGCTCTGCGAGTTGTGGAGCCAGGAGTTGACCAGAGTGAGTTTCTGGCGGGTGAGGTCGGCGGTGGAGTCGATGCGGAGTCCGTCGGTGGTGCTGCGCATATTGCAGTATTCCATTCGGTTGTCGAATGATCCGGCGGCGATTCTCACCCCTTTCCATTGTCCGGCCATGATGTCGTAGCCCACATCGGGGAGCACCTTGTCGAGGCGGTCGCCACGGAGGTCGATGAGTTTGCCGGGTTCGCCCACAGCCTCAAGCCGCCCCTCGACCACAAGCGATGCCTTGTCGTGGAAAAGGAGTTTCGTGCCGGGCTCTACATGCAGTGTAGCGCCGGGACGCACCGTCAGTGAGTCGAACACCACATAGGGGCGATCGGCCGTGAGGGTCATATCGGCCGTCACCTCCACATTGCGCAGGCGTGTCACATTCTGACCATAGGCTTCCACCTGCACCGACTGCTCGGTGCCGTTGGTGCTGAAGAGAATTTTATCCTCCACCAGGAAAGGCTCGTCCTGCCGGCTTTCGGGGATGTAGCATTCTATGAAGATGAAGATGGAGTCGCCGCCGCGTATCTCCACATCATGGAAGTCGGTACCGCTCACACCATCCACATTCATGGAGAATTCCGTTTCGCTGTCGGCAAACCTGATGGAGGAGATACTCACCCCTTTCTTGTCGGGGTTATAGACCTTGAGGCGGGCGGTGGGGGTGCCGAGATTGGTGAATACGGTATCGAATGTGACCGTATCGGTCGAAAAACGCAGTCTGACCGACGGGGAGGTGGTGAAATCATCCGATATGCATGACTGCACACCGATTACGGCCAATATCGAGGCAAAGAGCAGTAGGAGGTAACGCATGGGGGTTATGGTTCTGGTTCAATAGTGAGGAGAGAGAGGATATTGAGAGGAGCTGAGATATGGGGCGAAGCGGGAGTTTTAGAGCCCGCTTGTTGGAGCTTGGCGAATTTATTGTTAAATTTGCATTTCAATCACCTTTGCGGATTTTCCGCAGAGGGGCCGGAGCGACTTCATCGCAGGCTCCACGGTGATATAACGCAGGGAGGCACCCCGTTAGTATCGCATCTACGCCCCGGTCAGGGATGCGGGATGCACGGGGCTCCCCGTTTTCATGACCCTCTGCCATTGAAAAAATGAGATATATGCTGATTGCCGGCGAGGCATCCGGCGACCTTCATGCCTCGCGCCTTATCGATGCCCTGCGGAAGAATGATCCGCAGGCGCAGTTCCGTTTCTTCGGCGGCGACCTCATGGCGGCCAAGGCCGGCACAGCCCCCGATCTGCATTATGACCGGCTGAATGTGATGGGGTTCAGCGAGGTGATCCGCCATCTCCCCTCTCTGTTCCGCAATCTGCGCCGGGCCAAGGAGATTCTGATCGGCTGGCAGCCGGATGTGCTTATCCTTGTGGATTTCCCGGGATTCAATCTGAAACTGGCCCGCTTCGCCCATAACCATGGCATACGGGTGGACTACTACATTTCACCCAAGATATGGGCCTGGAAGGAGTGGCGCATCAAGTCGATACGCCGATATGTGAGCCATCTCTACTCGATACTCCCCTTCGAGGTGGATTTCTACCGCCGCCGTGGCTATGACCGGATCACCTATGTGGGCAATCCCTCGGTCGAGGAGATTGACTACGCCATGGGCCACATAGCCCCTCTGAAGCACTTCCTGGAGCGACAGGGTATCACCGACCCGCGCCCCATCATCGCGCTGCTTCCGGGTTCGCGCCGGGGGGAGATCCGCAATAACCTCCCGCTTATGATCGAGGCGGCCAAGAGATATCCGGAATTCCAATATGTGGTGGCGGCCGCACCGGCCATCCCGGAGATATTCTATCGCGAGGTGGCGCAGGATCCGGGCCTCAAGGTGGCCTTCGGTGCCACCCCTACCCTGGTGAAGTATTCCCGCGCCGCGCTGGTCACCTCGGGCACCGCCACTCTCGAGACGGCCCTCGTGGGCACTCCGCAGGTGGTATGCTATCGCGCCAACGGCAAGAAATGGAGCTATAAGGTGATGGAGAAGCTGCTGAAGGTGAAGTATGTGTCGCTCCCGAATCTGATAGCGGGCAATTCTATCGTGCCGGAACTGCTGGTGCATAAATGCACCGTACCGGCCATAACCCGCGAACTCACTTCGCTCCTCCAGCCCAGTCCGCGCCGCGAATGGCAGCTCAACGGCTACCGCCTCATGCGCCGCCGGCTCGGCACCACCGTGGCCGCCCAATATGCCGCCGAACTCATCATCGACCCCCTCACCACCCCTCTCTCCGATTCCGGAAAATAATCTGCAAAACACTGATTCTCATCAATATGAAAACTATCGATCTACATATCCCCTCTCTCGAACAGCTCCCCGCAGTGGCCGCCGATTTCATAGGCCGCATGGGCGACGACACCGTATTCATCTTCGATGCCCCCATGGGTGGCGGCAAGACCACTTTCATCGCCGAGGTGTGCCGCCAGCTGGGTGTGACCGATGATATCTCATCACCCACATTCGCCATCATCAACGAATACCGCTCCGACACCACTGCCGAACTCATCTACCACTTCGACTGCTACCGCATCGAGAGCCCGGCCGAGGCCGAGGATATGGGTGTGGAGGATTATTTCTATTCGGGCGCACTCTGTATGATAGAATGGCCCGACCGCATAGCCGATTTCATCCCGGATGATGCTGTGCAGGTGCGCATCACCCGCGGAGAGTAATACCATACCCCCTCACTCATCCCCATGGAGCATCACTTCCTGCCGATCGACCAACTCTTTCTCCCCCCCAAGGAGATTCTCGTGCCCGCACCGGAGCGCATAGCGCCGGTGGAGCAGTTGCCTCCCCCTCGCATCATTTGGCTCGATGAGGCGGAGTCAACCCATATGCTCCTCAAAAGCGAGCAGTATGCCGCACTCGAACCATTCACAATGGTCGTGGCCCGACGCCAGACACACGGGCGCGGCCAACGGGGCAACAGCTGGGAGTCGGCCCCATTCAAGAATCTCACATTCAGCATGCCGGCAGCTCCGCAGTGGCTGCATCCGGCCATGCAATTCGCTCTCTCCGAGTGTGTGGCGCTCGCCGTGGTGGCCCTTCTCGCGGAGTATGGAATTGAGGCATCGGTGAAATGGCCCAACGATATCTATGTGGGGCATCGCAAGATATGCGGCATACTGATCGACCACTCCCTGCAAGCCGACCGGATCATCCGTAGCATCATCAGCGCCGGGCTCAACGTGAATCAGCTCCAATTCCTGAGCGATGCCCCAAATCCGGTGTCGATGCTCGCTCTGCTTCCGGCCGGATCACCTGAATTCGACCTCGAGGGGATTGC
Organism: Muribaculaceae bacterium; assembly: GCA_029051525.1. Classification (GTDB taxonomy): domain Bacteria; phylum Bacteroidota; class Bacteroidia; order Bacteroidales; family Muribaculaceae; genus Lepagella. Next base: position 17,652 of record JAIDKG010000001.1, on the reverse strand, counting down.
CCGGCGCCTGCAGCAATACATCTGCCATATGGCAGGGCTGACGCGCACCGCCGTGGGGCGGCAACGCCTGCATCTGGCCTTCATGCAGCGCCTGTATCTCAACGACGGCGCGAGCCACCCCTTCCATGACTCCCTCTGCGGCACCGACATAAGGGCGCGAATAGCCGATGTGGCTCCCGACGGACTACTGACCCTCCGCCTCGACCCGACCCCGGAGCATCCGGATGGCGAATTGCGCTCCTACCGATTCAAGGAAGTGGCATATATCCTCCCCTCCCGGCTGCATGATTGACCGGACACGACCCCCTATCTTAGAGCGCGCTCTTAGCAACACGCCCACAGAGCCTACAGCCCCCTTTCCTCCTCATTCTCACCACATATAGTGGCTATAGAAATACACCAATGCAAAAAAGAGTGAAAAAGCACCCGGCAACAGTGAAAAAGGGTGACGGCAATTAGGGGAATCCGATTTTTTTTGCTAATTTTGCAACAGAAAAAAGAGGCCGGAATTTTCCAAAGGCCAGACGCAGGTACCCCACCCGCGGGTGCCACCTTCTCAAGGTAAGAGATGGCAGTGAGAGCCACTGCCGGGCAATTAGGATAAATTAACATTCCGGAGTAATCTGTTTCTACAGGACATTTGTTGATACAATAGTCAAACTGCGCCCTCTCCCGCCGTGCGCCCGTAGCCGTCAGGCTATGGAGCAGACCTGCAGGGTGCCTCAGAGATGCAAAAAGACAAAATTCAATAACCCATTAATTATCAACATTAAGAAATGGCACAACTCGATTTGGCCCAGTATGGGATCAAGGATGTGAAGGAAATCATCCACAACCCTTCTTACGACCAGCTCTTCAAGGACGAGACCAACCCCGCTCTCGAAGGCTATGAGAAAGGCGTACTCACCGACCTCGGTGCTGTCAACGTGATGACAGGTATCTACACCGGTCGCTCGCCCAAAGACAAATACATCGTTAAAGACGAAATCACTGAAGACACCGTATGGTGGACTTCCGACGAATATAAGAACGACAACAAGCCCATCACCACTAAGGTTTGGGACGAGCTCCGCGAAAAGGCTGTAAATGAGCTCTCCGACAAGACTCTCTACGTGGTCGACGTATTCTGCGGTGCCAACCCCGCTACTCGTCTCGCAGTGCGCTTCATCATGGAGGTGGCATGGCAGGCTCACTTCGTGACCAACATGTTCATCCGTCCCTCTGAGGAGGAGCTCAAGGACTTCAAGCCCGACTTCGTGGTATTCAACGCTTCTAAGGCTAAGGTTGAGAACTACAAGGAGCTCGGCCTCCACTCTGAGACTGTAGTGGCTTTCAACATCAAGGAGCGTCAGCAGGTTATCCTCAACACATGGTATGGCGGTGAGATGAAGAAGGGTATGTTCTCTATGATGAACTACTTCAACCCCCTCCGCGGCATCGCTTCGATGCACTGCTCTGCCAACACCAACATGGATGAGACTTCGACAGCTATCTTCTTCGGTCTCTCCGGCACAGGTAAGACTACCCTCTCTACCGACCCGAAGCGCAAACTCATCGGCGACGACGAGCACGGCTGGGACGACGAGGGCGTCTTCAACTACGAGGGCGGCTGCTATGCCAAGGTAATCAACCTCTCTAAGGAGAATGAGCCCGACATCTACGGTGCCATCAAGCGCGACGCGCTCCTCGAGAATGTGACTGTGGCTGCCGACGGCACTCCCGACTTCGCCGACAAGAGCGTGACTGAGAACACTCGCGTATCTTACCCCATCTTCCACATCGAGAACATCGTGAAGCCCGTATCGAAGGGCCCCGCTGCAAAGCAGGTGATCTTCCTTTCGGCCGATGCCTTCGGCGTGCTGCCCCCCGTGGCTATCCTCAACGATGAGCAGGCTCAGTACTACTTCCTCTCCGGCTTCACTGCAAAGCTCGCCGGCACAGAGCGTGGCATCACAGAGCCCACTCCCACTTTCTCAGCTTGCTTCGGCCAGGCATTCCTCTCACTGCACCCCACTAAATATGCTGAGGAGCTCGTGAAGAAGATGAAGGCCAACGGCGCAAAGGCTTACCTCGTGAACACCGGCTGGAACGGCACAGGCAAGCGTATCTCTATCCCCGACACCCGCGGCATCATCGATGACATCCTCAACGGCGACATCGAGAAGGCTCCCACTAAGGTGCTCCCCTACTTCGACTTCGTGATCCCCACCGAGCTCCCCGGCGTAAACACCGGCATCCTCGACCCCCGCGACACTTATGCCGATCCCAAGGAGTGGGATGAGAAGGCTATCAAGCTCGCCGAGATGTTTATCTCAAACTTCAAGAAGTTTGAGACCAACGAGACTGGCAAGCGTCTCGCCGAGGCCGGCCCCCACATCTGATTTGATCTCCGCGCAGGCGGAAAATCATCATAACTCTACCCGACTTCCGGAGTGTCTGACACTCCGGAAGTCTTTTTTTAGCATTTTGAGATGTCACTTTTCACTTTTTTTGCGACAAATAGTGATGATATAAAAAAAATTTAGTACTTTTGGGGCGAATTTCGATTCAATCATCCTTAACCTTATACCTTAAAACATCACATCATGGAAAAAATTGATAATCTCGACCGCCGCATCCTCAACATCATCATGCGTAATGCCCGCATGCCGTCGAAGGATATCGCTGTGCAGTGCGGTGTGAGCCGTGCAGCTATCCATCAGCGCATCGCCCGACTCGTGGAGATTGGTGTCATCACCGGCTCCGGCTACACTGTCAATCCCCGCAAGCTCGACTTCAATACCTGCACTTATGTGGGTGTAAAGCTCGAGAAGGGCTCGATGTATCGCGATGTGGTGGCTGAGCTCGAAGATATTCCTGAGGTTGTGGAGTGCCACTTCACCACCGGCCCATACTCGATGCTCATCAAGGTTTACGCCAATGATACTTCCCACCTCATGGAGCTCCTCAACGACAAGATCCAGCACATCAAGGGTGTCACCGAGACCGAGACACTCATCTCGCTCGAGCAGAGCATGAACCGCCAGATCACCATCAAGCTCAAAGAGGGGAAATACGACGACCGCGTAGAGGGAATCTGAGGCCGCCCCAACAGCGCAGCTGAATCTATCAGATAGCTCAAGAATCTCAGTTGGCTCTGAGCGCTATAAGTGTTAGGATTGCTCTGAGTTATTCCACTCCTATCTCTGAGCGCCACAATAGAATATGAAAAAGCAAACCATATACAGTATATTGGTCGCGCTGCTATTAGCAGTCGTGGCCTTTATATTTTTCGCTCCCGATGATTTCCGGGGCAATGTGCTGCAGCAGCACGACATAATGCAGGGGCTGGCCAATGGCCAGGAGGTGCAGCAATATGAGCAGGCCACCGGCCATGCCCCGCGCTGGACCAACGCCCTCTTCGGCGGTATGCCCACATTCCAGATCTCCCCATCCTATGCCTCTTCGGGGCTGATGGGATGGATCTTCTCGGTGTATACACTCTGGCTCCCCTCGCCGGCCAATCTGCTATTCGCGCTGATGCTGGGATTCTTCATCATGTGCCTCTGCATGAAGATGCGCTGGACCACAGCCCTTTTCGCCGCGCTGGCATGGGGATTCTCCACCTATTTCATCATCATCATCGGAGCCGGACATATCTGGAAATTCGTCACCTTGGCCTATATTCCACCCACCATCGGCGGTATGGCGCTTCTCTACCGGGGGCGATATCTGGCAGGAGCGGCGGTGACTTCGCTCTTCGCTTCGCTCCAGCTCATGGCCAACCATCCGCAGATGACCTACTATTTCCTCATCCCGATCGGCTGTATGGTCGTGGCATGGGGTGTCATGGCCCGGCGTGAGAAGAGGATGCGGCGCTGGTGTGTGGCCACTGCGATTGCCATCGGCGCCGGAGCTTTGGCATTGGCAGCCAATTCGGCATCGCTATATAACAGCTATGAGTATTCGAAGGAGACGGTGCGCGGTCGCGCCACCGACATTGTGACCGATACCCACGACGACACCGGAGGCATGGACCGCGATGCCATCACCGCCTGGAGCTATGGTATTGATGAGACTCTCACCCTCCTTATCCCCAACGTGAAGGGTGGCGCCACCATCAAACCTGTGGGCGGACAGAACACCCTCCTCTCCGTGGCCGATACCGACGTCGCCAACTCCGCATATCTCTCCCCGCAGGAGATGCAGGTAGTGGCGCAGTTCGGCCAGTATTTCGGCGACCAGCCTATGACCAACGGCCCGGTCTACGTAGGGGCGCTGGTGCTGATGCTGGCCATCCTGGCCATGTTTGTGGCCGATGGTCCGAAGGCCACACCCCTTAAGTGGGCCCTCTTCGCAGCCCTGATCCTCTCGGTAATGCTCGCCTGGGGCCACAACTTCCCTGCGCTGACCAATTTCTTCATCGACCATGTGCCGGGCTACAATAAATTCCGCACCCCATCGAGCATCCTGGTGGTGCTGGAGTTCTGCGTGCCGCTGCTGGCTGTGCTGGCACTGAAGAAGATGATCGATACCCCCGATTTCCTGAGCCGCTACCGATGGACTCTCTACACAGTCTTCGGCCTCGGCGCGGCCATCTGCATCCTCGGTTGGCTCGCACCCTCCACATTCGGCTCCCCTTATTCAGCTCAAGAGCTCTCCATGCTCCGCTCGCAGGGGATCCTCACCGATCCGGCCTATGCCAATGTGCTGGCCACCGTGCGCAATGCACGCCTCAGCCTGGTGAGCGCCGACTGCGCCCGCTCGCTGATGTATATCGTGCTGGGATTCCTTGTGATATGGCTCTATCTGAGAGGAGCTTTCCGCAACAGCACCCTCTTCGTGTGCGCCCTCTCGGCAGTGGTGCTCATCGACCTCTTCAGCATCAACAAGCGATATGTCAACTCCGACAATTTCGTGGAGCCGATGCCGCGCACCGAGACTTTCGCCGAGAATGAGGCCGACCGATTCATACTTCAGGACACTACCGACTACCGTGTGCTGGATCTCGGAGAATTCGGAGGTGCCCGTTCCTCCTATTTCCATAAGACCATCGGTGGCTATCACGCCGCCAAACTCACCCGCTACAACGACCTCATCACCTATCAGATCTCTCCGGCCATCGCACGCCTCAACGCCGAAGCCAAGAAAAATATGGCCCGGCTGCAGGCTCTTGAGCAGGATTCAACCGTAAATCAGGAGGAGGTTGATACCCGTATCTTCACAGCCCGCGAGCCGGTGCTCGACATGCTCAACACCAAGTATTATCTCTATGGCGATTACGCCGAGGAGAATCCGGGTGCGCTGGGCAATGCCTGGTTTGTGGACCGCATCACATATGTGCCCGATGCCAACCATGAGATGGAGGCGCTCTCCACAATCGATCCGGCCCGTGAGGCCGTGGCCGATGCCTCTTTCCGCAATATTCTGGGGGAGGCACGCGCCAAGGCACCGGGCGACACCATCTATCTCACATCCTATGCCCCCGACCGCTTGAAATACCGCGCTTCGTCGGCTGCCGGTGGTCTGGCTCTATTCTCGGAGGTATATTTCCCCTGGGGATGGCAGGTCACCGTCGATGGCAAGGAGGTGGAGATGGGTCGAGCCGACTATACCCTGCGCGCACTCCCGATTCCGGCCGGCCAACATGAGGTGGAGTTCTATTTCAACCCCCGCTCGCTCACCGTCACCAACAATATCGGTGTGGCGGCCGTGGTGGTGATTTTCATCCTCTGCGGCGCCGCTCTGACAGTATGGATCGTGCGCCTGCTGCGCCACCGGAAGGAGGAGCCGAAAGACCCGGAGCGATCCGGAGGAATCTCTTAAGTAGCTACTTAACCCTATTCTATCCGTGCATATGGGATTTATGAGCCATATAGCCGACCGCTATCGCCGGTGGCGCCACACCCGTGGCTTCGGAGTACACTCCCCGCTGGCCTATACCATCGTGACGGAAGCTCTCTATCCCCGCACCGGATATCGCTACTATCTTGAAACCGACGCCCGTCTCTGCTCCCCCGATCCGGGGGAGTCGCGACGGGCGCGCGCCATATATCGTCTATGCGTGAGGCTGCGCAGCATTATCCCGCATCCTTTCGAGGTATATATCCATCCGGATGCCCCGAAGTGCTATCATAATGCCATGCGGCTGGCGGGGGTGCGGCGCGCCGCATCGCCCCTGCAAGCTCAGTGCTGCATATGGCCCTCTCAGGCTGCGACCGCTCCGACCGATGGCGAACTCCTGCTTTCCGGCCGACGGCTATCCATTCTGATCCGCGGACGATGCATGGCCCCGACGTTCTACACAATCCCCTGATCCATGACCGCATCACAACATCCCGACCTGACGCGACGGCTCAATGATTTCCTCCCGGATTTCAATCACTGGCTGAAGCTGGAGCGTGGACTGTCGGCCAATACCGTAGATGGTTATACCAGAGATCTGCACCATCTCACCGAGTTTCTTGAGGATGAGGAGCCTGCAGCCGAAGTGACTACCGATATGCTCCACGCATTTCTTGCATCGCTTCATGATCTGGGGCTGGCCCCGTCGTCGCAGGCCCGGGTGGTGGCCGCGCTGCGGTCTTTCTTCCGCTATCTTGTAGATGAACAGGTGATAGCCACCGACCCTACCACACTTCTGGAGTCGCCCAAGGTGGGGCGCATGCTTCCCGATGTGCTGACCGTGGAGGAGATTGATGCCATGATAGCCGCAATCCCCCCCGAGAAGGAGGAGTCGCCGCGCAATCATGCCATCATTGAGATGCTGTATGGCAGCGGATTGCGTGTGTCGGAACTATGCGACTTGCGCATTTCCAGAATCGCCCCGCAGGAGGGGCTGGCCATTATCGAGGGTAAAGGTTCAAAACAGAGAATCGTCCCCATATCGCCCGAAGCGTTGCAGCGCATTGATCAATATCTCCCCTTGCGCCCCATGCCGAAACCGGGAGCGGATGATATCCTCTTTCTCAACCGCCGGGGCGCCCGGCTCACCCGGGTGATGGTATTCCTGATCGTCAAGCAATTAGCCGAAATGGCAGGAATCACCAAGCGGGTCTCACCCCACACACTGCGCCATAGCTTCGCCACCCATCTTCTGGAGGGTGGTGCCAACCTTCGCGCCATCCAGCAGATGCTCGGCCACGAATCGATAGCCACAACCGAAATCTATGTGCACCTCGACACCACCCATCTGCGCCGCCAGCTTCTGGAGCATCATCCCCACTACCGCAACGCCACCCCCTGAGAGCCATTCTTCACCTCTCCACAGGCTCTCATTCCGCCCTACGGTGTAATCAGCCGAGAGATGCGCTTATTTCAGTAATTTTTGCTAACTTTGCAATATGTCAGGGTTATATCCAAATATTATTAGAGTCTGGCTTCAATCGCTTTGCGGTTGTGGCCGGAATGCGGTCGGGATGGCACTTATCTCGGCTATTTTCCTCCTGCTCGGATCGTGCGTGAAGAATGAGTTTGTGATGGAGTTCCGCTTGCCGGAATCGGTCAATTCCACCTATCGCTTATCTTATTATGCATCTGATCCGCGAGGCGGCCTACAGGTGGAGAGCGCTGTGGCGGTGGCTGGGGGGAAGGCCGATGTGACGGGCATATCGCGCTATCCCACTCTGGTGACGATCAGTCACGGAGTGGCGTATCTTCCGGCTGCCATTTTCTATGCCGAGCGGGGCGATAAGATTACTATCTCCGGGCAGAATGCCGATCCGCTGGGGTGGGAGATATCCGGCAATTCCACCAATACCCTGCTCACCTCCTGGCGACTGACCCATCGCAAGGCGATCGAGGAGGCTCGCCGTTCCACCCCGGGCGATACCGTCGGCGCCAAGGCGCGCCGGGAGCTCAATGCACTGGTAGAGAAATTCGTAAAGGAGAATCCCGAATCTGCCGCTTCGCCGCTACTGCTTTTCACTTATTTCGATGCGGCGCTGCAGCCGACTCTCTTCAACTCGCTGCGGGAATCACTGCGCGAAAAGGGGCTTACGGATGAATTGACGGCTCTGCTGTCGCGGCAGGATGTGAGCGGAGCACCGATCATGACCCCCGACCCTAAGAAGATGCGGCTCAACGATATCACAGTGCAGTCGGCCGATAACAACTGCGACACTCTCCGCTTTGCCAAGGCCTCGGCTCCGGTGCTGCTATGCTATTGGCGGCGAGCGGATGAGAATCGAAAGGAGTTGATCGATTCTCTGCGCCGTCTGGAGAAATGGCGGCCGGATTCGGCTTCGATGGTGATAGCCGATGTGGCACTGACTCCCGACTCGGCCCAATGGCGCAGTTCTCTGAGGCTCGATTCGTTATCCCACACCATCCGCGCATATTCGCCGCGTGGCATGGCCGACAGCTGCGCCATGCAGCTTGGAGTCCGGGCCACACCCTGGTTTGTGGTGGGAGCCGGCAAGGGTCGGCTGCTCTACTCCGGCCCCGACCTCGCAGAGGCCACACGCATATTCCGCTCCACTCGCCCCAAAAAAATAACACAATGATTTCCAAAGTCCTTACAGCAGCCATACAAGGCATCGAGGCCTTCCCGGTCACAGTCGAGACCCTAATCGACCGCGGTTGCGGTTTTCAGATAGTGGGACTGCCCGACACCTCTGTGCGCGAAAGCCATCAGCGTATCATCAGTGCCATCCGCGAGAGCGGATTTGAACCGCCACGCATGAACACGGTGATCAATCTCGCTCCGGCCGATATCAAGAAGGAGGGGGCTGCCTTCGACCTGCCTATGGCAATAGGCTGCCTCACAGCGGGGCCGCAGATTCAGGTGCCCGACCTGCAATCGGTGATGATGATGGGTGAGCTGGCTCTCGACGGCACTATTCTGCCGGTGAGAGGTGCCCTGCCGGTGGCCGTGATGGCGCGCAAGATGGGAATCAAAAAACTGATTGTGCCTATAGATAATGTCACCGAGGCGGCGGTGGTGAATCGGCTGGAGGTATATGGAGCATCTACGCTCCGTGAGGTGGCGGAATTCCTTTCGGGTGCCGCTACGCTCGAGCCAACCGTGATCGACACCCGCGCCCTATTCGCGGCAAGCGCCGGCCAGTTTGACTTCGATTTCTCGGAAGTCAAAGGACAGGAGGGTGTGAAACGAGCTTTCGAGGTGGCTTGCGCCGGAGGCCATAATCTCCTGATGGTAGGTCCCCCGGGTGCCGGTAAATCGATGCTCGCCAAGCGTATCCCCTCCATTCTTCCACCGCTCAGCATGGCCGAAGCGCTGGAGACCACCAAAATCCATTCCGTGGCGGGAAAACTATCCAAAGGATCGATGCTCATGACCTCGCGCCCATTCCGCACACCTCACCACACCGTCTCACCCGTGGCCCTGGTGGGAGGCGGTGCCAGTCCGATGCCCGGAGAGATTTCCCTCGCACATAATGGGGTGCTTTTTCTCGATGAATTTCCTGAATTTCCGCGCACCGTGCTCGAGGTGATGCGCCAGCCTATCGAGGATAGAGTGATTACTGTATCGAGAGCCAAATATACGGTAGATTATCCCGCTTCTTTCATGCTGGTGGCCTCGATGAATCCTTGTCCGTGTGGATATTACGGTCATCCCACCAAGCGGTGCACCTGTCTGCCGGGAGCCGTGGCGAAGTATATGAGCCGTATCTCGGGGCCCCTCCTCGACCGCATCGACCTGCAGATAGAGATCCAGCCGGTAGCATTCGACGAACTCGCCTCGCGCACCCCCGCCGAACCCTCCGAAGCCATCCGCGCCCGGGTGATGCGCGCCCGGCAGATACAGCAAGAGCGATACAAAGATGAACCCGGCATCCACTGCAACGCCCAGATGAACTCCCGCCTGCTCCACAAATACGCCTGGCCCGACGACGAAGGCCTGGCACGCCTCAAAGAGCGGATGGAGCGCCTCAGCATGTCGGCCCGCGCCTTCGACCGCATCCTGCGCGTGGCCCGCACCATCGCCGACCTCGCCGGCTCCCCCACCATCCAATCCTCCCACCTGGCCGAAGCCATCAACTACCGCAACCTCGACCGCGAATCCTACGGCCAGCTCCACTGACCGCCCTGCGCCGCGGCCCAACTGCTCATCATCTCATTCGGAAGGCCGCAAGGCTCACCTCTAAGCCGCGAGAGCTGCCTCGCAATCAATGTTCCGGCCGCCTCGGCAATGAAACTTTGAGGCTGATATTCTTTGCAGGGAAAAAGGTTTTTCTTAATTTTGCAAGATAATTCCCACTCTTATGGGAGTGCCGCCCGCACCCGGTGCAGGAATTTTTTCTATTCCTGTTAATTTTACTCTCTGCTCGTAGTTTTTTTTGTAAAGTAATGATGATTTCAAAGCTATTATATCTCCCGGGATTGCTCGTGGCCATGATGGTGGCTGCGGCTTGCTCCGGCAATGGCAAGGCTGCGGCTGCCGATTCGGCTGTGGCTGATGCCGGCGCACAACCGCCCCCCTTCTCGGCCGATTCCGCCTATGCTTATGTGGCGGCTCAGGTGGCTATGGGGCCTCGGGTACCGAATACTCCCGCTCATGCACGCACGGCCGACTGGCTCGTGGAGCGCCTTAAGGCTTCGGGGGCCGATGTCACCGAGCAGACTGCCGACCTCCGCGCATTCGATGGCACCATTCTCAAAGCCCGCAATATCCTGGCCCGCTTCAATCCCGACGCGGAGCGGCGCCTGCTCCTGCTGGCTCATTGGGACTGCCGTCCGTGGGCCGATGAGGATCCCGACCCGGCAAAGCATTCGCTCCCCGTGGATGGAGCCAACGACGGTGCCTCCGGCACCGGCGTATTGCTCGAGATAGCCCGCCAATTGCAGATCGCTCCTCCCAAACATGGAGTAGATATCCTGCTGGTGGATGCCGAAGACTGGGGCTCCTCGGGTTCTGAAGATTCCTGGGCACTCGGTGCGCAGCATTTCGTGTCGAATCCGCCAATCGCGGGGTATCAGCCCTCGGAGGCTATTCTGCTCGATATGGTGGGGGGTACAGGGGCGCAGTTCCGCCGGGAGTATTTCTCGGAGCAGGCTGCTCCGCATCTGAATGATGCGCTATGGAGCACCGCCGCCGCATTGGGATATTCGGAGCGGTTCCCCAACCGCCACGGCGCACCCATTACCGATGATCATGTGATGCTCATAGAGGCGGGTATCCCGGCCGTGGACATAATCGAGTATTATCCCGGTCCCGACGGACCGTTCAATCCGCGATGGCACACCACAGCCGACAATATGGAGGGTATCTCGGCCGAGACTCTCGGCATGGTCGGCACTGTCGTGATGACCTACCTGCGCGACAACTATTAGTTCCTCCCCGAGCCAATTACAATCTGAAATATAAGACTATACAATAAATATGGATTTCATAGAAGAACTTACATGGCGCGGCATGATCCACACCATGATGCCCGGAACCGACCTACAGCTCCGCAAGGAGATGACAACTGCATATCTCGGAATCGACCCCACAGCCGATTCCCTGCACATCGGCCACCTCTGCGGAGTGATGATGCTCCGTCATTTCCAGCGCTGCGGACATAAGCCGATAGCTCTGGTGGGTGGTGCCACCGGTATGATCGGCGACCCCTCGGGGAAGTCGGCTGAGCGCAATCTCCTCGATGAGGCCACTCTGCGCCATAATCAGGAGGCTATCAAGGCTCAGCTGAGCCGTTTCCTCGATTTTGAGAGCGACGCCCCCAACCGTGCCGAACTCGTCAACAACTACGACTGGATGAAGGATGTAAGCTTCCTCGATTTCGCCCGCGAGGTGGGTAAGCACATCACCGTCAATTATATGATGGCCAAGGACAGCGTGCAGAAGCGCCTTAACGGCGAGGCCCGCGACGGCCTGAGCTTCACGGAGTTTACCTACCAGCTCCTGCAGGGCTTCGACTTCTATCACCTCTATGAGACCCGCGGATGCAAGCTGCAGCTCGGCGGCTCCGACCAGTGGGGCAACATCACCACCGGTTCGGAACTCGTGCGCCGCAAATCGGGTGGTGAGGTATTCGCCCTCACATGCCCGCTCATCACCAAGGCCGATGGCGGCAAATTCGGCAAGACCGAGAGCGGCAACATCTGGCTCGATGCCCGCTATACATCCCCCTATAAATTCTATCAGTTCTGGCTCAATGTGAGCGATGCCGATGCCGAGAAGTATCTCAAGATTTTCACATTCCTCACCCGCGAGGAGATCGAGGCATTGGCCGCCGAACATGCAGCCAACCCCGGCGCCCGTCCGCTCCAGAAGCGTCTGGCCCGCGAGGTTACAGTAATGGTGCATGGCGAAGCCAATTACAATGCAGCCGTCGAGGCAAGCGCGATCCTCTTCAGCAATGAGGCCCGCGAGGCCCTCATGCGCCTTGATGAGAAGACACTGCTCGATATCTTCGAGGGTGTGCCTACATTCACCATCGGCAAGGCCGATCTCGAGGCCGGCATACCCCTGCTCGACTTCCTGGCCACCGCCACCAAGGTGTTCGCCTCCAAGGGTGAGGCCCGCAAGATGGTGCAGGGCAATGGCGTGAGCCTCAACAAGGAGAAGGTCAGCGATCCGGCCATGACCGTAGATTCATCCTACCTGATTGCCGACCGCTATATACTCGTGCAGCGCGGCAAGAAAAACTATTTCCTCGTGATAGCAGAATAATCAAAATCAATTACGATATTCCCCCCCCGGCGCCCCGCGGATATGCTCCGCAGGGCGCCGATCTTTATTTCTTCACACTCACGCGCACGCGTATTATGCACGCGCATAAAAAGCATGTACTTAACGAATTACAACGGTAGTTAAGCGATGTTAAACTTAAATCCTCTCATTAAACCCCTTTGTTATTACTCAGTCAAAGAAGCGTGAACCCGATGATACAGGCACCGACCGGTATGGTTTACAAATGCTAATCTGACATGAATAAATCCTCATTCAGAATAGGCAACCTCTACAAAACGATTGACATCTGTCATTTCTACCGCCACGCGATTTCTCATGAAGTGGCAACGCGGCGACAGAGTCGGAATTGAAAACCAAAACAAGGAAATTACGACTATGAAGAAAGTAGTTCTCGGCATCTCGATGATGATCGCAGCATTCGGCATGACAGCCGTAGCCCAGACCAACAATACCAACGCCTGCACTCAGCAGTCTCCCTGCAGCTGCCCCTCTCAGCAGTGCGCCCGGCCCCTCTGCTCGGGCGATTCAGCAGCCGCCCCGGGCAAGGGTGATAAAGCTCGCCGCCACTGCATGAAGGATAAAGATGTCAAATTCGGCAAGATGCATGGTCGCCACCTTCGTGTCGACATGGCCGATAAGCAGCAGAAGCTCACCACTACCCTCTTCAACGGCATCACTCTGACTCCGGAGCAGCAGAGCCGCCTCGATGAGCTCAACCGGAAGATGGCCTCCGAGCGCCAGCAGGCCCGCAAGGAAATGGAGCAGAAAAAGGCTGAGGCCAAGGCAGCTCAGAAAAAGGTCAGGGAGCAGGCCCGTGCCGACTACGACAAGAGTGTGAAGGAGATCCTTACCGCCGAGCAGTATGCCAAGTTTGAGCTCAACCAAAAGGAGATGCAGGCCCGCAAGGCCGCCAAGGCCGAAGCCCGCAAAGCCAAATGTGAAGCCCGTCGCCTAAAATCTGAGATGAGCAAAGCCACTACCACTGCCAATTAAGATTTACCGCTCCGCCCCTCGCCCCCTTAGCCTCACCATAGTGGCGCCCTCGGGAGGAGCAGCCTCTCCCCTTTTAGGGTTTTAGATGAAAACTGTAGTACATAAGGGAGTGTCGCAAACGGATGCGGCACTCCCTTACTTATTATCTGCCGCTGCGTGCCGGCGGAGCGCACTCTATTTGCTGCCGCAGGCAGGCTATACCACTACGAAGTCGGCCAGACGCGTGTAGGGTATCTGGAGGTAGTGCTCGCCGCGCAGGTCGCGCTTCAGGTAGCGGTCGTGGCGCCCTGCCCATAGCAGCGGGAGATTCTGGGAAGCGGCGGGATAGAAGGAGTGCATCGTGTCCCACAGGCCGCTGTAGATGAAGTCGCCGAGACCGTCGGCGAGAGTCACCCGCATGCCGGGGCGCAACATGGCGCGCACCCGCTCATGACGGCCGATCTCATCGGCCGGTAGGGGGGATGCCCAGGTGGCTTCACAAGCGGGAGCTACTTGAGGTGCTGTAATTTCGGGATGAGTGGTGGTGGATGGTTGGATAGTCATAATAGTTATAGTGTGTATGTGCGCCACCTATGGCTCCGGCACCGGAGATGCACCGGTGGGAAGGGGAAATATCCCCGGGATGGAATATTTGGCGCGGTTTTTGTTAAAAATACTTTATAGTGTGGCAAAGCGGTTTGCCATCGTTGTTATATCAACAAGGAAGTGGGTGGGATTGCTCACCTGCACCTGTAGATTTTATACTTTCCTTTGACCTTTTGCCCGGCTGCAGTTATACTGTCGGAACCGGAAAGGCCACAGGATGTGCCTGTGATTATAAATTTATTAATCAATAAGAATATGCCGGCTCCGGGCGCTATGCTCCGCACAGGCGCCGCAGACGGCAAGAGAAAATTATGGACAAGTTATCTTATGCATGGGGTCTGGCTATGGGCATGCAGCTCAAGGCCATGGGAGTCAAGGAACTCCAGTATGATTCATTCAAGGATGGTGTGAAGGTAGCCTTCGATGGCGGCACACCCGAAATGGAACCCGAAGAGGCTCAGAAACTCATCAACGACTATCTCGAAGACCTCCAGCAGAAGGCCACCGAGGCCGCTCAGGCCGAGGCTAAGGCTTTCCTCGATGAGAACGCCAACAAGGAGGGTGTGAAGGTCACTGCCTCCGGTCTGCAGTATAAAGTGCTCAAGGAGGGCGAGGGCGCTCAGCCCGGCGCTGAGGATGAGGTGACTGTGCACTACACCGGCAAACTCCTCAACGGCACCGTATTCGACAGCTCGGTGAATCGCGGCGAACCCGCCACATTCCCCCTCAACCGTGTGATCCCCGGTTGGACCGAGGGTGTGCAGCTCATGAAGGAGGGTGCGAAGTATGAATTCTTTATCCCCTCTGACCTCGCTTACGGTCCGCAGGGTATTCCGAATGTGATCCCCCCCCACTCTACTCTCGTATTCGAGGTGGAGCTCATAAAAGTCAATAAGAAATAATCCCCCCTACAGCGCTTATGAAAAAGCACTTCAGCATGATTGCGACGACGGCTATTGCCGCCGCCGCAATTGTCGCACCTGCACTCACCTCCTGCAGCGACAAGAATAAGAAATCGGAGGATTCAGCCCAGGCCGAACAGGCCGTGGTAGATATGGTGAAGAGCGTGCGCGAGGCCGAAAATGATTCGGTCTATGCCGGCGCTATGCCCTATGATGCGGCATTCTTCACCAATCCGGAGAATCGCGCCGACACCACCACCCCGGGCGCGAATACATATGTGGAGACTCCCTCCGGTCTGCGATATGCCATCATCTCGCAGGGCAACGGTCCGAAGCCTGCTGCATCTGATGAGGTGACTGTGAATTATGCAGGTTGCCTCACCGATATGGATGCCACCGAGTTTGACAGCTCATATCGCCGTGGCGAACCGACAAGTTTCCCGCTCAATGGCGTGATCCGCGGCTGGACCGAGGGTCTGCAGCTTATGAATGTGGGCTCTGTGTATGAGTTCTATATCCCGGCCGATCTGGCTTATGGCGAGCGTGGCGGCGGCCCCATTCCCCCCAACGCACCCCTTCTCTTCAAGGTGGAGCTTATCTCGATCAATACCCCCGCCAAGTAATATCAGCTGCTTATGACTATCCACGTCACTCATAGATATCTTATGGCAGCGGCTATCGCAGCCCTGACACTTATAGCAGGAGCATGCACCGGTCGCAAAGCCGACAATATGGTGCCTCTGAATGAGACTGTCGAGGTAAAGATTGCCCCGCAGGATGAGGCAATCGATTCGGCTGTAGCAGCCGGCGACACCGGAGCCGACTCCGTGGCCTCTCCGGAGGAGCAGCCGGGAATCGAGGTGCTCTAAGCAGATCAATTATATTATTATGAAACTTAAGAACTTACTTTTTGCAGCCGGTGCATCGATGCTGATGCTGTCGGCTTGCTCTTCCGATAATGGCAAGAGTGGCGACATGCGTACTCTCTCCGACTATGAGAATGTGACTACTGCCGATTCACTCCTCTATTATTACGGTCAGCTCCGCGCCGTGGACTATTGGCAGCAGGCTTCGGCCGACTCCACCATGGCCTCTCGCGAAAGTCGCGATGAATTCTTGAAGGGTCTCCGCGCCGGAATGGATGCCGCCCGCGAAAGCCGCGCTTATACTCTCGGCCTCGCCGCCGGTGTGCAGATCTCCATCAATATGAAGGATTTCGCCGATGATTATAAGGTGAGCTATAACCGTCAGATTATGCTCAATGCCATTGAGGATGGTCTGAAGAATGATTCGGCTGTGAATCCGGGCGAAGCTAATCAGGAGTTCCGTCGTATCCTCAATCAACTCAACATGCAGAAGGAGGAGGCCGACCGCGCCGTTGCCATCGAGACTCTGGCCGAGGCCGCTAAGGCGGGCAAATGGCAGAAACTTTCGGAGTCTCTCTATGCCGCTCCGGCCACAGGCAATGCCGATGGTGCCCCCATCAAAACCGGCGACAATATCGGCGTGAAGGTGGAAATCAGCAATACCGACGGCAAGGAGCTCGACCGCCGCAATATGGACAGTCTCCGCGTGGGACAGGGCTTCCCCGGTCCTGTCACCGAGGCTCTGCTCACGATGAAGGTCGGTGAGACACGCAAGTTCTACACCACCGGTCCGGAGATGTTCGGCCGCTTCACGGAGCGCTATAATGTGAAACCCACCCAGGTCATCACATTCACCATCACCACAATGCCGGCCGTAGAGAAGAAGAGCGACGACAATGCAGCCTCCGAAGCCCGTGCCGCCATCAAGCCGTCGGCTCCTGTAAAAGTCAACCGATAATATGCCGCAGCGGGTGTGAGTGCTTAACTTTGTGGAGTCAATAAGTAGCTCTTAGAAATTAGCTATGCCTTATTTTCGAGGATTTTTTGATTGGATTTGGAATTGTGAAGAAGGAGTTTAGCGGGCTAAACGACTGATGAACAATTTCAAAGACAACAAAAAAGACCGAAAATAAGCATAGTTCCTAAGAACTACTTCAATAAAAACTAATTTCTAAGAGCTACTTATAAATTGATTCATATGGCTTCACAGAAAACAGCATACAATTCCCACTCTCCCGGCTCCGCCCCTTCCCAAGGGGCGGCGGAAGCGGTAAAGCAGATTGTCGAGGACTATCTGCAAAACCGTTGCTCGGCCGATCTTGAGAGCCTCACACCGCTGCAACGCCTGCAGGCCATAATGCGCCTGATGGCATACCTGTTGCCGCACCTGAAAAGCGTAGACCTCAACATGGAGCGTCCGATAGCCTCAGGCGGCATCGCCACCCTATTCACCGGCAAACTAAATCCGCCGGACACCCCATAACCCTCGCAGGGAGAAGCATCCACACCGCTTCTCCCTGCGACTTTTCATATCCATTCCAAGCACTCACCCTCCTCACCCCGCAACTCAACCAAAATATATTTGAAAATCCGTTTAGAGCGCGTTCCTTAAAATTTCGGGGCCGTAGGGGTCGCAGCCTTGGAGTGGATTTTGTCACTTGCTGCAAGG